>CALHGQ010000700.1 GCA_938030175.1 uncultured bacterium
GGTGGCAGCAGGCGAAGATCATGCCGAGCAGGCTGTCCTCGATCTCATCCGGTTCGGGGCCCGTGTCTTCCGCGGCGGTCAGCTCGGCCTCGTGGGCGAGCTCGAAGCTGCGGCCATCCCGGCGCAGCGCCGTGATCATCCGGTTCTTGGCCACGCGGTGCAGCCAGGCGGCCGGCTGATCCGGCACGCGGCCCTGGCGCCAGGACTGCAGCGCCTGGACCATGGCTTCTTGGACGGCGTCCTCCGCGAGGTCGACGTTGGCGAATCCGAAGGCGCGAGTCAGGACAGCGATCACGCTGGCCGACTCGCGTCGAAAGAAGTCATCGACGAGCGGATAGGTCCCCGTCGACATCCGCTATCCCGGCTGGGTCGTGTCCATGATCGGACGAATCTCGACCTTGCCGCCGCTCGCGAAGATGGGGCAGCCTTTGGCGTGCTGAGCGGCGGCGTCCATATCCGGAGCCTCCACCAGCGTGTAGCCGCCCACCATCTCGCGGGTTTCCGCGTAGGGACCGTCGGTGATCGAGGCGTCCGCGTGCACGACCTTGCCTTCGGGCGTCAGTGCCTCGCCCATCTCCAGGACCCAGCCCGCGGCCTGCCCGGCGCCGAGCCAGTCCCACCACGACTTCATGATCTGCTCCATCTCGTCGGGAGAGGGCTCCGGGCCCTTGTTGTCGTCAGCGTTGCGGTACAGGAAGAGGAATTTGGCCATGGGAGGTCTCCGATTGTCTTGGGGTGATGTGCCGCCCGAATGGCCGCACGCACCGCGGTGACGAATAGACCCTGGCCACGGGGACAGCGCATCTGGAAAAAGGACTGGTTGATGCGCGAGGTCCCTCGTCAAACCCCTTCCAAACTGTCCCCCTCAGGTGTTCATGGCCCCGTTGGGGGGGGCCGTAAGCGCTTCGGCGCCAACGGCTTAGGATCTCGTCGGTCGATCGGACGCCTTCCGTCCTCCTTGTGGCTCGCAGTCTGTTGCACCAGCTCGACTTACGTCGTCCCTTCCCCATCGAAGGGGGCCAGCCCGCTAGTATTCCGGGGTGATCACCCCCCTTCTCCTCAGCGTCCTCAGCCTCCAGGAGGGCGGCTGGTCGCCGCCGCCTCCTCCACCCGTAGTTCCGACGCCGGTCGCGTCCCAGCCCCGGTTCGCGCCGTTCGTGCTGCCCGAGACGGTTCGTATCGTGGCGACCGAGGACGGCCTAGAGCCGCAGATGGTGCTCCTCCAGGACACGCTGGAGAAGCGTCTCGGCCGGCGGATCCCGCTCGGGGAGGCGCCTGCGAAATCTGGGGACCTGACCCTGACCCTCGGCTACCTCAGCGACGCGGTGCAGGGCAACCCAGAGGCCTACTCCATTGAGGTCTTCGATGACCACGTTGCCCTGTCGGCGACCGGCAGCGTCGGCATCGCACGGGCGATTGCACGCCTTGCACAGCTCTTCAGCCACGACAGTGAGAGCGGTGCGTGGGTGCTCCCGCCCACGCGTATCGACGATGCTCCGGCTGATCCGTGGCGCGGTCTCCTCCTGGATGTCGCGCGCTTTCCCCACTCCGTCGAGTCGCTGCGAGAGAGCATCGACATGGCGTTCTTGTTCTCGCTGAGCGTGGTGCACCTGCACCTCGGCGACGACCAAGCGTTCACCTTTCCAGCAAGTTGCCTACCTCCGCGCACGGACCCGGGCCAGCCCGGGGCCCATCGCGGCTACACGCTGGAGGACCTGAGATACCTCGTTCGTTACGCGGACGCACGCGGCATCACGCTGGTGCCGGAAATCGACATGCCCGCCCACGCCTCGGCGCTGGTCCGGGCTCGCCCCGATCTCTTCGGGACGACGGATGCTGAGACCGGCGAAGCTAAGTCCACCGGCGTAATCAACATGGCGTCGCCCGCCGCGGTGGAGGCCACCAAGGCCCTCGTGGACGAAGTGATCTCCGTGTTCGACACGAGTCCGTACTTTCACCTCGGCGGCGACGAGGTTTGGGCCCCCGGGCTCCTGAAGCTTCCAGAGTTCTTGGCGCTCGCGGAGAAGGTGGGGCTGCCGCTCAAGGCGGAAGAGGGCGCGGTCAACGCGCTCCTCAATCACTTCCTGCAGGACATGGCGGACCATGTGACGGAGGCCGGCCTGCAGCCGATCGTGTGGGAGGGATTCAAGCCGGTCAAGGGCGGCAAGACCCTCGGTACGGGGGCTTGGGTGATGTCCTGGAGCCAGCACAGCCAGATGCCCGAGGCGCTTCAAGCGGACGGCTACACGCTGATCAACTGTGGGTGGGAGCCGCTCTACATCGTGCCAGCGCAGAGCTGGGCGTCCCAGGCCGCCGATGCGTTCGACTGGACGCCGCGGAGCGTGCGCCAGCGGTACGGCGGGCGACGGGCCGAGCTCCAAGCTGATTCACCGCTCCAGGGCGCGCAGATTTGCGTGTGGGAGCAGCGACCTGAAGCCATTGTCCCCGCGGTCCTCGGGGTGCTGCCGGAGCTCTCCGAGCGGATGTGGGGGAGCCATGGAACGCCCGAGACCTACGCTGACTTCGCGCCGCTCGCTGACGCTGCCCAAGCGGTCGTGCGCGACATGCTGCGACCCGCCGTGGTCACATGGACCAGTGACCTCGGCGGTCAAGAGCTCCTCTTCCGGGACGAGGTTTCGGTGACTCTAGCCGCCGCCGCTCACGCCGCTCCAGGCGTCATTCGTTACGTCACCGGGCCTGAATTCGGCCAGGTGCCCACGCCCGAATCCCCAGCAGCGACGGAGAAGCCCATGGTGCTCAAAGAAAGCACGGTCGTTGCCGCGGCGCTCTTCGCAATGGACGGGCGCCGCATCGGTGGCATCACCGAAGTGCGCTTCGAAAAGGGAGTGCCCGTGATGTCCTTCGACGCTTACCGGCTTGACCAGGGCAGCTCGTTCACGGCCGCTGACTTCGACGATCTCTCGGAGCCCGCGCTGATCGGCAGCGGTCAGCTCATGGGGGCCACTCCGGCGCGCATCGATGCGATCAACCGCGAGCAGTTCGCCCGCGTCGCCCCGGAGGCTCATATCGACCTGCGTCCCATCGCATGGGATCGATTCGGCGCGGCCGGCCACAGAATGGACGCGGCGAGACCGCGCCTCTACGGACGCCACGCCGTTCGTGCCCGGGGCCAGGTGACGGTGGACTTCGCCGGTACGTGGGCGATCGAATTCAAGAGTCGCGATGGGGTTGGACGCATCCGTATCGGCGACGCGGAGGTCACTTGCTCCGGGGACAACCAGATCGTGCGCCGCACCGCGGAGCTCGAGGTGGGAACGTACGCAGTCTTTATCGATCACGCGATGGTCGACGTGCACAACGACCTACAGGTTTGGCTGACGCCGCTTGACCCGGAGGGGGTCTTCGGTGACTCGGCGGCCAAGACTCCGCTCGGCACTCTGCTGCGCCCCACGACCGACCTCGTGGGGCCAGAGGATCTGCTTCCGCTTGCCTCGTTTCGAGAGTAGCCGCGCTCTCTTTCGCGCCCGCCGAAGGCAGACGGCCCGTCACAATCCCTCGGCGCTTCGTATAGCTGTAGGGCCAAGCCTCCATCCAGGCATTCCAAGCCCGACGAACCCATGAAGAATCCAATCCTTACCGCCGCCCTCTCCGCGTTCGCGCTGTCCACCGCTTCCGCTGCTCCCGTTCTCTCCGACGCGCGCTGGTTCGATGACTACGACGCCGCGGTGGCGGTCGCCAAGGAAGAGGGCAAGGACCTCTTCGTGGACTTCTCTGGTTCGGACTGGTGCCACTACTGCATCAAGCTGGAGAAAGAGGTGCTGACCCACGACGCTTGGATTGAGGCCGCGTCGAAGGAGTTCGTCCTGGTCATGCTGGACTTCCCCCGCGGGGACGAAGCCAAAGCCAAGGTGCCCAACCCGAAGCGGAACCAACAGCTGGCCCAAGAGCTCAACGTGGAGGGCTTCCCGTCGGTCTTCCTCATGACCGTGGACGGTGTGGTCTTCGCGCAGACCGGTTACCAGCCAGGCGGTCCCGAGGAGTACGTCGCACACATGGCGGAGATCGCCGAGGTTGGCCGTGAGGCGATGGCTCCCTACGTGCAAGCGGCCGCTGCCTTCACGGCGGCGGAGGGTGCGGAAGCCCAGTGGGCCGCGTGGGATCAGCTAGCTCTTGTGTTCAGCGAGATGAGCAGCGAGTCGCCCTTCGTGAGGACCCTCGAAAAGCACGTGCGCTGGGGCTTCGACACGGATGCTGACAACGCTGCGGGCAAGAAGAGCGTGGCGGCCAAGGCGCTCCTTGGGAAGGGCATCACGGACGATGCGGTGCTTGAGTTCGCGAAAGAGAACGATCCGAAGAACGAACAGGGCATGCTAGAGCTTGTCGTGAGCGCACAGTTCGGCACCGTCCGCGATGACGCGGCCGCGAAGGCAGCGATCGCAGCGCTGGAGGGCATCAACGGGCTGGGCTTTCAGAACAAGGACGTTGGGTTCATGCTGAACCTGACCGTGGCCCGCTGGTACGACGGTCCGCTCGCGAACGCCGAGGAGAAGGTGGCGTTTGCGAAGAAGGCCATGGAGATCGGGAGCAACGACGCCGAGCTCATGGCCGCGCTGAAGAAGCTCATCGGCTGAGACCAGGATCCTTAGCGATCGAGCACGTAGTTCGTGACGAACGCTTCCTGTCCGGTCTCCGGAGCGAAACCAACCGACTGCCTGAGCTCGGTTTCGCTCGTCCGCTCGTACACCATGCTGACGACGCCTTCCGCGCCCGTGGTGCCGGTGAACTCGACGCGGTCCTTCTCAAGGGACACGAGTCGAAAGAGCGACACGTCTCCGCGACCTTCGGGAACCTGAAGGCGACCGTGCAGGTGTCGGAGCCGCAGCACGATCTCCTCGCCCTCGGTGGAGATCTGGCTGAGGTCCACGAACGAGCAGTCGCCGTCGAGCCTGATTTGGCGGAAGCTACCCATGACCGAGTTGCCCCTCGGCGGCGTCCAGACCTCTTCGTTGACGGTCTTGTTGGGGTTGATCGCAATCCAGCGCCCGGTCAGGAACGACAGCCCGGCGATCGCCGGCGCGGGCGCGGCGTTCCGAGGAAGGAGCGGCTCGGTGACCCGCGTGGGGACGCCCGCTTGGACAGGGCGGCCCTCCATCGGAGTGGTGGACCCAACGGGCGCGAAACCTTGGTTCGGTGGAACGGAGGACGATGCCGCAGGAGCGGTCGCGCCGGGCTGCATCGCTGCGGAGCGAGCATCGATCTCGTCCCACACTGCCTGGTTGGACGAGGTGCAGCCGGGAAGTAGGCCGGTGAGTACTGCGATCAGGGCCGTAGCGATGTTTCGTTCCATGGACCGAGCATACTTGCGCCGCGGCCTTGCCGTCACGGTTGAGCTTCGATCGCTTCTGCGCTGGCCGACCTCTTGAGGGGCCAAGTCAGCTCAAACGTGGCCCCCGAGACCCCGTCGGACTCGAGCGTGATCTCACCGCCCGCTTGCTCCACCGTGCGCTTGACGATCGAAAGACCCAGACCGCTCCCTTCCGTTTCGTCGCGGGACTGGAGGGTTCTGAGCGGCTCGAACACGGCCTCGTGGAACTTGGGATCGATGCCAGGGCCGTCGTCCGCCACGGTGAAGGTGACTGACCCTCCAGACGGGTCGACGCGGGTGGTGACTTGAATCGTCGCGTCCTGGCTGCCTCGATGCTTGATGGCATTGCCAATCAGGTTGCGTAGCACAACCTCCAGGGGCGCGACCTGGGTCGAGATCGTCGACCGCTCGCCCGCCAGCTCGAGTCGGGCACTTTGGCTTCCTTCGTGCCATTGGAATGAGCGCTCCGCAAGGCTCCACGTGTCGACGCTCTCCGTCGCTGCCGCCGTCCGGCCGAGGGTCGCATACTCGCGAAGGTCGGAGAGGAGTCGATCCATTCGCCCCACCCGCTGCGTGAGGAGCTCTAGGTGATCGCACGCCGCGGCTGGGTCCCCTTCTTCGATCGATTCAACGGCCCATTCGGCGAGCCGCGACACCGTCAGCAGCGGGGACTTCAGGTCGTGGGAGGCGACGCGCACGAACGACCGCAGGTCCTCATTGGCTTGGCTCAGGCCCAGGTTGGCGCCTGCGAGCTCGGCTTCACTGACCTGGAGCTGCTTCGTTCGGCGTAGGAGCTCGATTGTGGCCTTGCGGCCCTCAAGCGCCGAAGCTGCCGCAATGGCCAAGTGGCGGAGCGAGGTCAGCTGGGACTCGCTCATGGTCCTAGGAATACGGTCGATCACGCAGAGCGAGCCAACACGCACCCCGCTCTCCAACCTGATCGGCACGCCGCAGTAGAAGCGGATCTTTGGATCGCCCACGACCAACGGGTTCTCGGCGAACCTTTCGTCTTGCAGTGTGTCCTGCACCTCCGTGACGCCGTCATCGAGAATGGTGTGCGCACAGAACGCCGCGTCGCGGTCCGTTTGCCGGACGTCGCCGAGGCCCACTCCCGCCTTGAACCACTGCCTCGACTCGTCGACGAGGCTGACGAGGGAAATGGGCGTTCCCGCGATGGTGGACGCTGCATCCACCAAGGCATCGAACTGGGGCTCGGCCGCCGTGTCGAGGACCTCGAGGTCCCGGAGTGCCGCGAGTCTCTCGCGCTCGTTGGGTGGAGGTGGGGCTGACGGCATGACCTAGCCCACGAGTCTAGGGCACTTCCGACCCTAGCCTGGGGCTCAAATGCCGAAGGGGCCCAAGGCGACTCAAAAGTTCTCGAACGTCAGGTCGTCGACCCATGTGCCCTCATCGAGGCCAGGGGGGCCTACGTGGTTCTCGCGAAAGCCTGTTTGGAATGCGCCGCTGCGGGGTCCGTTCTCCGGTAGCGGGCCGCCGTAGAGCTCCTGTCCGTTCACGGTCACCAAGAGTTCGTTCCCTTGGGGCTGGCCGGGTCGCAGGGCGAAAGTGAAGGTGTTCCACTGCCCCTCGACCACGCCCAGCAGGAAGTTGGGAAGGCTGGCGAGCAACTCGACGGGACGGCCGTCCATCTGGTCGTGCGTCGCGTGGACGAGCTCCCACGTACTGCCGTGATCGTCTCGGCCGTCGTTGAGTCCGACCCCTTGGCGGTTCTCGTAGATAAGCCAGTAGCCGGATTCGTAGCCGGACGCACGCGCAACGGAGTCGCTCGGGAAGAAGCGAGTTCCTTGGGAGCCGCAGATCCCCACGGCGATGGCCTGCGCCGGCGCTGAGCTCGAAGGGACGTAGAGCTCTCCGGAGACCGAGAATCCGCGCTGGCTCCCGAGGGCGGCGTCGCCTGCGAGCCCGATCACTCCGCCTCCGTTGGGGTCCACTGTTCGCCACGCCAAGCCGCCGTTCGCTGAGTTCGGGAGACCGCTCGCCGGTGGGGACATGCGGAGGACGTTTTCGAAGGTGCTCACGAGGGCGGGTGTCGTGCCCTCGAAGGTCAACGTGGAGGGAACCGCGAGTTGGCCTCCATTGGGCGCCCCCGGGGAGGCCCCTTGGGAGGAGAAGTCCTTCGCGTTCCTCTGGGTATCGCGGCCATCGGGGTAGCGCCCGCTGGAGTAGGCGATCCCCTGGGAGTCCCTGCCGTCCGTGACTTCGCCGAGCCATGGCCAACCCTCGGATGTGACGCCCAGCGTCTCGCGGCGAATGAGATCTCCGAGACCACCGAACGCCTCGTAGACCACGCTGTCGTAGACGTGCAGGCTGGCCGAGTTCAGGAGCTGCAGGCCGCTTGGGCTGATATTCGAGAGGTCGTCGAAGCCCGCGCTAAACCCAGTGCTCGTGGATACGTTGGGCACACCTGGGTCGCCCGCGACGAAGAATCCGTAGCCGCTACCGGAGTCTGGGATGGATCCGCCCAGCGGGAACTCGCGGGCGACCGAGCCGTCGCTAGCTCGGTACGTGCGCAGGGCGAGTCCGCTGGGCAAGGGGCCCGCCGGGCCGTAGACCTCGACGAACTCTGAACCCGAATTCGCGTACCTGAACTCGTTGATGCGGTAGCTCTTGCCCTCCGGGTCCTTGGCCTCGTAGCGCACGTCGTCGATGAAGACCTGTCCGGTTCCGGGCGCGTCGCCTTCGATGACGAATCCGTAGAAGCCGATGTCCCTGGCCCCAGCACCTGCGCTGTCGAGGATGGAATTCCCGCTGAGGAACGCCGGTTCCTGGGTGGCGAACGCCTCCACCGCGAAGGGGTCGGTGAGGTCCCAAACCAGCGTGAACCAACCCGCGCGGTCGAGTGCCTTCTTCGGTGATGACTCAAGTTGGCGAGAGCCGTCGACCGCGAGCATTCGAATACCGAAGTCTGGCAGCGGGCTAGGGACAAAGACCCGTGCGGTCAGACGGGTTGAAGGAGAAACGCGGCCGAGAACGGCGTTGGTATCGGGAAGGCTCGGGACGGCGGGCGCGGCCAGGACTTCATGGGCGATCACGGCGCGGTTGCCCGCGCCTCCTTCAAAGTCGAAGTCCACCCGCAGCGCGTTGCCAGACCCGCTCGGGGAGGGCGCTAGCGTGCGCGCCGAGTCACCGTCCGTGTCACCCTGTGTGTCGAACGCGTCGTTTGGATCCCGCCAACGGAAGTCGAGGCCGTCGAAGTTCTCCATCGTGAAGGAGCGCGTGCCCGGTGGCGTGAAGATCTCATGGGTCATCTCGTACACGTGGGGGTAGGTCCGCGTGCGAGCGACGCTCCCACCGGTGCGCGGGTCGATCGACGTGAACTCCGACATCCACATCAGCGACCAGAACCCGACGCCGCCAAGGCGTCGTCCGCTCCAACGGCCCGAGGGATCCTGCATGCTGAGGGCATGTCGGATCTTGTACTCCATGCCGTCGAGGCCTTCGAACGTGCGCACACGCGGCGTCCCCGAGGTCCACGTGTACCAGGCGGCCTCTGCGCCGCGGACGTAGTTCTGGGCGGGGAGTCCAATGGACGTGTTGCGAGTGACGTCGAAGAGTCCGTCCGTGAAGCCTGAGGACGTCGCACTGGACCCCGTGGCTCCGTAGGTGGACACGCCCGTCCAGCTGCGGGAGTAGGCGGAAACCACTGGCACGAGCTTCTCCGGCGGCAAACCGTCGTTCAGGTACGCGTGCATCCTCGACGAGCCGAGGCAGTTGTCAAAGTGGCTGATGGCGCGGGCGCTGAGGCCGCTGGCCCAGTCGTACATGCTGTACAGCATGTAGTCGATGTGAGGTGTGATGCCGGTCGTGGCGTCGAAGTCCCATTGGTTCGAGCTGAAGATTGCGTTGGTGTAGATGCTGAGCTCGTAGTCGGGCCCGAGGGTGTCGAGCCCCGACCGCAGCTGGGCCATGAACGCCGTCAGTCCATCGCGAACGGCCGGTCCCCATGAGAACTCCACGTCGATGCTGACCCCATGGCTGTACGAGTCGGCGGCCAAGAGAGCCACGAGCTGATTGACGAGGTTCGTCCGTCGGGCGGCCGATGTCATCACAGATTCGATGCTGCCCCCCGCGCCGTCGCCAAAGCTCGCGAGCACGAGGATCACCTTGACCCCTGCGGCTTCGGCTGCGCCGCCGGCTTTGAGGTACGAGGATCTGCCGGTGAACGCGCTGGTTTGGGTGAGGTTGCCCGCGCTGTCGAACCCGACGAAGCGTGAGCCCACATGGGTGAGCGCATGCCAGCGCTGGTGGAAGACCTGCGTCTCGCTCTGGAGGTACCCAAAGACGATGAAGTCGTCGTCGATGGTCGCGCCACCCTCGGGGGCGGAGGGGCTTGTGGCGGTGGGGCCACCGGCGTGCATGGCGCCGGGTACGGATGAAATGACGCTCCTTGCGAGCTCTTCCGAGAGGCGCTCTGCTTCCTCGTGGTCGTCAGAGCGGCGATGGGCCTCGTCACCGAGCTCGCGTATCTGGGAGCCGTGCGCGGAACCCGAGCTCGCCGCTTCCTGCCCTTCTTGCGAGAGCCCAGCTCGGGAGAATCCAGCGGACGCTCCTAAGAGGCACGTCAGGCCAGCGAACCAGACCGGGCGAATTCGTCGGAGGGGAGCGTTCATGCACCCATTCTAGACGCCCGCCGCGAAACCGGGGAGGGGTCCGGCTAGCGCCGGTCGAAGTACGCCTGGATCTTGGGCTGAATCCATGCCCAGAGCCTCGGCGCTCCCCGCTGGACCTTCACGCCCACACGTTCCTCGATGCGCTCCACGCTCACGTCGTAGTCGTTCCACGATCCGCCGTCCGAGCCCAGGTTTTGGTTCGGGGGCTGGAATCGATCGAGGGACTTGGCGAAGACGGCGTCGGCGGTTTCGGCGCGCTCGAATTCTTCCCACAGTTCACGTAGATCGCTCGCTTGGTCCGCAGGCAGCAGGCCGAAGATCCTGTCGGCGGCCGCAGCCTCTTTGGCGGCGATGTCTTCGCCGTCGCTCGCGCCAAAGATGGGGACGTCGCCCGCGTCGATTTCGACGATATCGTGGAGCAAGAGCATTCGAATGACGCGCTCTAGCCGGATCTCCGACTCGGCGTACTCCGCTAGCACGAGCGCGTACAGCGCGAGGTGCCAGGAGTGTTCCCCGCTGTTCTCGAACCGCGACCCGCCCGTGATGCTAGTGGCGCGGAGGATGGTCTTCAGCCGGTCGGCCTCCATCAAGAAGCTCATCTGCTGGTCGAGTCGTTCCGTCATCCGCTGACCTTACCAGCTCGGTTTCACGCCGTGCCTACAAGAACGTGATCGCGATGCCGTCCGAGAAGTTCGACGTGGCTTGCCCGCCGCTGCTGTCACGGAACCAGCATTGGAAGCGCCACGTGTCCCCGGACGCAGCGCCCATCGGGCCGTTCGGCTGCGGGATCGCCGTGACGTCCACGTCCCAACTGATCGTGCCGCCGAGGCCAGAGTTTTGGATCTGTCCAGGGCCAACGAAGCGTCCGATGTCGCCGCTCAGGCAGAGATTGCCCGCGGAGCCCGCCGGGTTCGCAACGAACCCCTGCGCCCTTGAGGTGATGAAGAATCCGAAGACGAGCGCTGGCATCGATGAGCAGTCGATGGTGAGCGCGTTCGCCCCGGCGCTTGGTGACCCGAAGGCGGCCATCACAGCCGTGCCGCCCGAGCTGTTGCTGTTGGCCGTGCAGTAATTCGTGCCAATGCTCCCCGGTAGCACGGTGATGCATGATCCGAGCACGCCGACGAGATCGACGCGGATGTTCACCCCCTCCACGGCTGGAGCGCCGTCGACGAAGACTTTGCTGAGGTGTTCTGCTCGAAACTCATCTGGATCCTCAAGCAGGAACTCAAGGCGCGCACCCAGCGTGAGGTTGATCGTCGAGCCGTTCACAGGGTTTGCGGGATCGCGGAAGATCAGCTGGCTAGTGCTGTCCACGTTGACCCGTGTGTTGTTGCGAACGAAGTACGGCTCAAGGCTTCCGCCGTTGATGACTCGGATCTCAAGGCCAAGGCCGCTGCTGAACTCGGACCCGACGCCGTCATTGCCCGTGGCGGAAACACGCATGTTGTCGATGACCATGCCGAAGCCGTCGGCCAGGGTGAACGCCTCCTGCCCGGGCAGCTCCCCGATGCGCGCTTCAGGTGCAGGCCCGATGAACTCCACGTTGTCGGCGATGGGGATCGTGTGGTCGACCATCGTGACCGTCGACGCTGTGAAGTCCCAGTTGCCTTCCTGGAAGATGCCTGGCCCCATGGCGCCTGTCCAAACGATCTGGGCAGAGGCGTGGGTGGTGCTGGCGAGGGCGGCGCAGCTGAGTGCGCAGGCGAGAGCGAGTTGGCGGGGCTGCTTCATAGGACGAAGCCTAGCATCGGACGGCGTTTTCGTCGAAGGCAGGCTACCGAGTGCGTCCCAGAGCCTGATGCACCACAGGAAGGATGACCTCGGCTGCTACGGCGTGCCCTTGGCGAGTCCAGTGGATGTCCGTCTCAAAATAGCAGCGGCCGTTCTCGGGGTCGCTTAGGGCTGGCTGCAGCGACGCGAAGGGGAAGCCCCGCGCGTTGGCGTGGGCGGCCACTTCCCCATGCCATGGATCGCCCCCTGACTTGACGGTCGTGAACGATGGGATCAAGACCATGGCGAACTCCGCACCGCGTTCTCGGGCCAAGTCGTGCATTCGATCCACCATGCCGAGGAACACGCGCCGGGTGGTCGCCTCGTCGAGCGCGCTCCAGTCCTCAAGCTCCAGCTGGCTCAACCGCTTCTTGTTGTGGCGACGCCAGACGCGATCGTTGAAGGCGTAGAAAAGGTAGCTATGGCGAATGAGCGCTGCGCTAAAGGGGACGGGCGCGACGAACTTGAGGTAGGCATCGTCGTCGTAGTCCTCGATGATGCGCACCTCGTCGCCTTGGAGCTCCGCCCACGGGCGCGCGCCGATGCCCGGCGAGTAGGGGATGCAGTTGTCCGTGAGGTCGTTCTCGTACGCGACGAGCAGGACGAGGTCAGGGGAGAACGCCGCGCCTTCGCCTCGCAGGTACAGGTACTGCTGCACGGTGCTGTACCCACCGACGCCTGCGTTCAAGATGTCCAGCGAGGGGTCGGCTTCCGCGAGGAGGCTGGTGAACGAATCTTCGCTGGCGACCTGGATCGCCTCCGCGAAGGAATCCCCCAGGACTAGCACGCGGGTTGTTCGCGACGGCGAAGCGAGGCTTTCTGGGAGTGGCCGGTGCCCGTGCTCGTCGTGGCGGCAGAGGTGCTCTTCGCCATCCTCGTTTGTGAACGGCTTCTCTCGACTGGGGAGGTGCCGCCACCCGAGCGTTGTGTCGACCCGCATCATGCGCGGAAAAGCGGCAGCGGAATACACCCTGACCGCTACCTCCGAGAGAACGGCGGCGGCGACCAGCGACGCGAGCACCAGGACGAGGCGTCGCCGCCGGGTCCCTTTGGATTGTGGGACATCCGAAGAAGCCGCGCTTGGGGAGGGCGTTGTCCTTTGGGGCATAGGATGGCTGAAGGAAGCACGTTGGCCTCGATCGGCCAGGGGACGCAAGCAGTGCGGCGAGGCACGCATCGTAGCTCAACCCCCATAGCGAAGGTGCGCGATTGGCCCTGCTCCGTGACGAAGCGCTCCACGCACTAAGCGCGGCTTAAGACCTGCTCGGCCAAAGCTTGGCCCGAGAGCCAAGCCCCTTGGACCTTGGACCCATTGAGCCAGTCACCGGCAAGGCCGAGGCCCAGGCTCGCGTCGAACAGCGCGCCGTCCGAACGTGGCGGGTGGGCGCCGCTGTACATCCAGCGGTGGGCGTTCAAGTGAATGGCGTCAGGCGTTGGCTGGCCAGTGGCCCTCGCCAGAGCCTCGGTGAGTTGACGCGCAGCGTCCTCGGGCCCCAATTCTAGGTGAGCGGCTGTCCACTCGGGAGTTCCGTGCAGCACCCACGCGTCGCCCCCTGGCCGCCCCACCTTCGAGCTGTTGCGGCAGGCCCACGAAAGCGGTCCTTGATCGATGAAGGCTCCGTCGAAGGGCACGTCGTAGCGCCCCGAAAACGCGACCATCGCCGCCCAGCAGGGAGTCATCTCAACGGATTCCGCGGCCTGGCGCAGCTCATCGGACGCAGCCACGAGGGGCGCAGCCTGGGCGGCGGGGGTGGTCACGAGTACCGCATCGAACCCATTCACGATCTCCCCGTCCATGAAGCGAAGCGCCCATCGCCCAGGGGAGGACTCTGGCTCCGGCTCGAGGGAGGCAACCCGCGCCTTCGTCGTGAGCTCTAGCCCCGAGATCATGCTCTTGGCCATCGCGTTCATCCCGGGTACGCCCACGAAGCGCTCGGTGGACTCGGAATCTCGAAACTCCACTTGGCCGTCGGAGGGAATCACGGCCAGCGGACCGTCGAAGGGGGCCACGATCCCCGCGGTGATCCATCGGTCGACCCGCGCCCGAAAGCCCTCGTCCCGGGCGGTGAAGTATTGGGCGCCGTGGTCGAACGCGTACGGATTGGCGCGTCTGAGGGACGTTCGTCCGCCGACGCCGCGCGCCTTGTCGAAGACGTGAACGGACCATTGTCCCGAGCCCTCGAGGATCTCTGCAGCGCGGAGCCCGCTGATGCCGGCTCCCACGATCGCGGCTCGCCTTGGGGAGTGGGTGGGCGGGGCTGTGTCGGAAGCGGTCATGGGGCGGAAGCGCGCGTCAGCGGCTAGCGGTCATCTGGGCGTGGGCGAGCATCGCGGCGCCTTCGACGTTGCTGTTTCGCGGCTCAACGCAAACAGCGCGGTCCACGCGTTCTCTGACCGCGCGATGGATGAGACCCCGGTAGTGTGCCGAGTTCTCGGCGAGGCCGCCTGTGGCAACTACCTCGATACGATCGTCACCGTCGAAATCGAGACGTTGCGCCACAGCCTGCGCGCACTCGGCGAGTGCATCGGCTCCGCGCTCCAGGATCTGGAGGGCCGCGGCGTCGCCGTCAAGCGCAGCGGCTGTGACGAGCCTCGCGAGCTGCGCCCTGGCGGCCCGAGCAGATCCATCCGCATCTACTTTCGGAAGGAGCTCGCGCATGTGGTCGATCGCGAAGTGCTCCAGGATCGCGGCGCTGAGAGTCGTGGCCGGGCCGCGCCCGTCGAACGCGCGTATGGCGGCCACCATCGCCTGGGTGCCCAGCCAGGTGGCGCCGCCGACGTCGTCGAGGAGGCTGCCCCAGCCGCCGGATTGAAACGCCGTGCCCGATCGATCCTTGCCGTAGCAGGACGAGCCCGTCCCTGCGATCAACGCGATGCCGTGGCCGCCCCCGAGGCCCCCCGCCAGCGCCCCTGCTAGATCGATGTCCACGGTGACCCGTGAGAGGTGGGCGATGCCCACGTCGGCGACCACCTTTTGAACCGTCTCCCGGTTGTTGGACGTGCCGACGCTCGCCATCGCACAGAAGACCGCGGTCGCGGCCCGGGGCGCCGCGCCCGCCTGATCCCAGGCCTCGCACCAGGCTTCGCGGATGTTGGCCCCCAGACGCTCGGCTCCGACGTCGTGGAGGTTGCCGCTGCCGCTTCGACCTAGCCCGAGGGTCTCCCCTTGGGCATTCATCAGGAGCACGCGGGTGCTGGTGCCGCCGCCGTCGATTCCAACGGCGATCGGTGGGCCGGGGGGTGGGCCGCTCATTGGCGTCCCCGCGGGGACGTCGTCAAAAGCGGAATCGTTGTTCGGGGCCTCGGGCATGGGGATTCTGGGGCGGCTTCTTAGCGGTGCAGTTTGCGGTTGGCTCCGCGGTCGTGTTGGCCGATGCGTCGGCCGAGCCGGTCCATGCGTTCTTCGAACATACGTCTACGGTAAATCCCTTAGGTGCTGTCCGGGGCGCTGCCGAAGGGATGGGTCTCCTCGCGATCTGGCTAGGGCACGTCGCCCTTGGACTCGGTCGATCACTGATACCCCACTGCCAACCTACCCATCAACACGATGCTTGACTCGTCTAGCCTACCCTCTCACGGCTCTCTTGCCCTTCCCGCTGCGCTCTTGGCTCTCGGCCTTGCAGCGTGCAGCTCGTCTGACGACGGACCAGCAGGCCCCGACGTGACCGCGCCAGTGGCTTCGTCCTTCGTGCAGGATCGCACGACGGACCCCACGGGCAGCACCGTCAACGTGAACTTCAACGAGGCCGTGACCGCTGCTACGGCAGAAATCATCGCGAACTACACCGTGAGCGGCGGCATCAACGTCACGGCCGCCAACCTCGGCCCGACCGGACGGGGCGTCGCCCTGACCCTCGATGCGCCCGCCATCCCTGGGGACAACACGATCGAGGTCGCTGCTGGTATCGAGGACGCCGCCGGCAACGCATCCGAGGCCGTCACTGCGACCGCCATCACCAGCACGGACACCTCGGCTCCTGGGGCCGCATCGGTGGAAGGTGAGACCGTCAGCGGTCCTGAGAACGACATGATCATCGTCACGTTCAATGACGACATGGTCGCTTCCGAGGTCGAGGTCGTCGCCAACTGGACGATCGAGTCGCCGCTCGGTACGAACTGGGATGCGACGGGCGCGACCGTCAGCTACGACGCGATGACCCGCGAAGCGACGATGACCCTTGGCGCCGCAAGCGCCGACCAGAACCTCCAGACCTTCGACGACATCCACGTCAGCTTCATCGGCATGCGCGATATCGGTGGCAACACGATCGCCGCCACGGCTATCGGAACGTCCGCTGTTTCGGGCATGGTCATGGGAGACACCGAGCCGCCCGTTCTGATGTCGGTCGTACCTGGCAGCGGCACGGACGCCACGCTGACGTTCTCCGAGAACGTGATCAACATGGAGACGAGTGACCTCAGCGCCACCGGGACGTCGATCGTTCTCACGGACGCCAACGATCCGGGCATGGCCGCAGCCGGCACGCTCGCCCTTTCGGGCGTCGTCGCCGACGGCGACACCATCTCGATCTCGGACGGTACCACCGCGGTGGTCTTCGAGTTCGACTTCGGCGCGACCGGTTCGATCAGCCTCTCGGGTCAGCCCGCGGACACTGACGAAGTCACGATCGGCGACGGCATCACCAGCGTCTCTTTCGAGTTTGACAATGACGCATCCGCCACGGGCACCCCGGTGACCATCGGCGCTGACGCGAACGCAACGGGTGCGAACTTGCTCGCAGCCATCAACGCCAGTGCGCTCACCGTGACCGCCACGATGGGGGCCACTGACGCCGACGTGAACCTTCGCAACGACGCAACCGGCGCCGCAGGCAACGTCTCGATCACGAACACGGACACCGCCACGGTTCAGACCATCGTCGGCATGGCCGGCGGCGGCGTCACCGGCGCCAACGAAGTGGTGGCCGTGGACACGACGTCCGAAGCCGTGACGATGACGAACCTCCGCGCCGCCATCGACGCCAACGCCTTCAACATCACGACGGCAGCTGGCGCGAACCCGGAGAGCGCGGCCCTCGCGAACGACGCGGTCGGCACGGCTGGCAACGTTGACATCACGGTGGTCCAAGCTGGTTCAGCCATCGCCGCCACCGGCATGGCTGGCGGCACGGAAATGGGAACGCTTACGCTCGAGGCCACTGCGTCGACGTCGCTGACCGACGACCTTCAAGCTACGGTGACGTTCGCGTCAGCACCCGAGGCCGCCGACACGCTGCGCCTTGTCGGCGCAACGGACCTCGCGGGCAACCAGATGTTCTCCGTGCTCGCCGCACCGGTGGTCGCGGCTGATGCCACGATCCCGAGCTTGGACGCCGCTAGCCTGAGCGTTGAGACGCTCTCCGGCGAGAACAACGACTCGATCACCGTCGTCTACGACGTGCCCATGCACCCCGAGTCCGTCGTGGACCCCGCGAACTACACGATCACGGGTGCTGCGGCGATCGACTTGACCGGCGCGACGTTCACCTTCGATGACGTCGACGAAGTGACGATCACCTTTGGTCCCGAGTCCGGTGTCAACCTCCTCACGGCTGACGCTCACACGATCGAGGTCAACAACGTAAGCAGCCTCCAGGGTGTCGCGCGCACCGCGGCGAACACCGAGGCTGGGATCACCCCGACGGGCGATACGACCGCACCCTCGATCGGTGTTTCCGACGCACGACTCGATCCGAACGTGGCCAACTCGGTCATCGTGACCTTCGACGAGGCTGTCTCGGAAACGGGCGGCATCGACATCGCCAACTACACGATCGCCGGTAACACGACGACCGCAGCGGAGTTCGACACCCCGCGCACCGTTCGCGTTACGTTCCAGGACGAGCCGGCCCTGGCGGACAACATGGACATCGCCGTGGCCGCCGCTACGGACCTTGCAGGCAACGCCGTGGTGGGGGTGGCGACCGTTTCGATCGCTGCTGCCGATGCGACGGTACCGACGCTCGACACCGTGACGGCCATGGCCAACGGTGCTTCTGGCCCTGACATGGTCCAGCTGGCCTTCAGCGAGCCCCTCACGACGAGCGTGGCCGAGACCATTGGCAACTACTCCATCACGAGCAACAGCGCTCCCGTGGACCTGACGGACGCGAGGATCGAAGCGAGCAGCGCGGACGACTCTGTCCGGATCTACCTTGCGGAAGGGATTCGTCTCCAGACGGGCGACGCGGTTTCGGTCACGACGGCCAACCTCACCGACGCCGCTGGCAACCTGGTGGCAGCCGCTCCCGTGAACGGCACCGTCGCCGGTGACGCAGTGGCCCCGGCCGCTGCCGTGTCCTTTGTCAACCTGAGCCAGAGCGTGACGGGCACGACGGTGGACGTTCAGTTCGACGAGCCGATGGACATGACGACCACCATGACGGCGGGCAACTGGTCGGGCTCTAACAGCCAGACGGCCACCGAGGTCACCATGTTGAACGAGCGCACGTACCGCGTCACCTTCAGCGCACCCATCGCTGCGGCTGACACGATCGACGTCCTCACCCCCACCGATGCAGCGGGCAACGAGGGTGCCACCATCACGCTGGATCCGGTGGAGTAGCGAATAGCCGCGCCGCCCGGCGTCCCCTCCGGGCGATCGTAGCCAAGCCGGCCAGCACTCTTCAGAGAGTGCTGGCCGGCTCCTTTTTGATGGGGCCTGCGCGCGCGGCAGGCCTTGTCCCTACTGGAACGTGATCGACAGAGCCGAGGACGTGTTGGACGTAGCCTGCGGGTTCGCGTCACGGAACCAGTACTGGAACAGCCACGTCTCGCCGGCCAAGACGACGCCACCTTGGGGGAAGGCGTCGAGCCGCGGGCGGAACGAGACCACGCCGGTGCCTCGGTCGTTCAACACGGTGTTGCTGAAGCGGAGAATACTGCCTCCGAGGCAGAGAAGCCCTTGGCTGCCGCCGCCGAGCATCTGGTTGCCAGCAGTTTCAGACGCAAGGAAGTAGCCGAGGGACCCAGCGGGGCTTTCGGTGACGTTCAGCACCAGTCGATTCTCCGAGGCGGCCGGGTCGCCGAGGGCGCTGAGTGCCGCGCCTTGACCCGTCGAGTTTGGGTTCGCGGTGCAGGTGGTTGCGCCGAGGGCGCCAGCGCATCCAGCTTCGCAGCGGAACGGATCGAAGGGAATCGCGCCGCGATCGGCCCGCGTGCCGTCCGCGTCCAGTGGCGACGCGGGATCACCGGTGTCGATCGAGGGCGAATCCGGCAGGAGTGCGAAGTCGGGCCAGAGGCTCTCCGGAACGCTGATGTTTCCGTTGCCTGGGAAGCCGCCTTCCACGTTGGAGAAGGTCGCGGTTCCCGTCGCCGGACTGATGCGTGGAGCCGCTCCGCCCAAGACGATCGAGTTCCGGAGCGTCACGTTCCCCTGGGCGGTGGAGGCCACGATGGTTCCGTTGGAGTTCACGGCGGTGTTGTTCACGAAGGTGCAGAAGTCCACGTCCCAGGCGCCGTTGAGGGCGCCGCCGCCACCGGTGTAGGTGTCCGTGGCGGTGTTGCCGCTGAAGATCGATCCCGTGACCGTGCCCGATCCGGCCACGGCGCCGCCGCACCCGTACTGACCGCCGCCGAAAGCGACGTTGTTCTCAAAGCGGCAGCCCGCGATGTCGGCCGCGCCGTAGATCGCTGCGCCGAACTGTCCTTCGTTGCCCCGGAACGTGGAGCCCGTGACGGTCGCCGTAGCGCCCGACTCCATGAAGATCCCCGAGCCGTTGTACGGATCAAAGACAGCGCGGTTCCCCGCGAAGAGCGAGTCCCGTACGTCCAGCACGGAGGCGGACGCCGCGAAGATCCCCGCACCCTCAAAGCCAGGCGCATGGTTCACGACCTGACAATCGGACATGTCGAGGGACGAGCCGTAGAGCGCAAGGGCTCCGCCGGAGCCACCCTGGGGCCCGGGGGTCGAATCCCGGAACGTTGTGTTCTGGACCGTGACGGAGCTATTCGTTGCGTAGACGCCGCCGCCAAAGGTCCCGAAGCAGCGCTGGAAGAGGCAGCCGTCGAGCCGAAGGTCCGACTGCGTTGCGTAGATTCCACCGCCGCTGCTAAACGACGATGCCTGGGCGAGGTCCTCGAACACGGTGTCCGTGATCTCCAGAACGCCGTCCGCCACGTAGATGCCGGCGCCTTGGGCCGCCGGGCCGTAGTGCTCGACGTAGCTTTGACGAACGATGAGGTCGCGCAGGGTCGCGTCAGAGGCTTCGCAGTAGATCGCCCCGCCCTGTCCATCGAAACCGTTGGTCCAATCTCCGGCCTGGGCCGCGAGGGTGAACCCTTCGAAGGAAGAGTCCAGGCTCTGGCCCCCTGCCAGCCGCAGGATGGGCGCAGAGGACGTAGGTGCGATCAAGCCCTCCAGAATCGTTGCCTGGGGACCTGCGACCGACCGCACGATGAGGTCCTTGCCGCCGAAGTCGATGGCTTCGTTCAAGTAGGTCCCGGGCTGCACGAGGACCGTGTCCCCCGTGAGGGTGGCGGCCTGGGCGACGGCAAAGTCGACCCGCGTATACGGATCGGTGATCGTACCGGTGCCGGGGGCTGCGCCGCTGCTATCGACGTACCACGTGGTCTGGAGCGGGGCCACGAGACAGAGTGCGAGTGTGATCATGGTTTCGTTGGGAGGGGTGGGAGGAAACGGCGACTGAATACGCTGGGAAGGCCCACCCGAAGGGCTGTTGCACCGCTCCAACCTACGTTGAATCCCGCGGATTCTTCCCGCAGGCGTGCCTGCGGCGGGCTAGCGGCCCACGGGGAGGCTCGCTTCTAGCGCGGAGCCTATGACGTAGACCACGGCGTCGAAGCGGTTCCACGCGCCGTCTCCCGCATCGAGGTTTGCGTCCCGCAGATGGGACTCGGAGAAGGACTCAAGAAGGAGCGCGCGCCCGGCACCCTGGTAGGCCGATCGCAGCGCGACGCGGCCGACACCGTTGAGGGGCGTGTTCCCAAGCCGATAGATGCCTCCCTCCCGAAGCACGCCCGCGCGGAGCGCCCAGGAGTACTCGTCGACAAAGCGGTGGTACTGGGTGGCCCAACGCTTGTGGGTCAGGGTGCTGACGCCCGAGGCTTGGTCCATGTCGTAACCGAGGGGCTTCGCCATGAGCGTGGCGACGTTGCCCCGGGTGGGCGGGTAGCGCTGTTCGAGGTACGCAGCCTCCCACCACGCGCCGTCATCGCGCGTCACCCCTTTGTACGCGTGCGCCCAGCCCTCTTTGAACACGACGAGGCCGCTTTCGAGCGCCTCGGGCGTGAACCGGCTCCCATGGAACTCAGTGATGTTGCGCACCATGGAGCCTTGGCGATCGGCCATCCGGGTGGGGCGTCGCCGTGCGACGACGGACTCTTCCAGATTGATCAAGGCGTTCTCCACGAAGCGGCGACTCATCCACGGGTGCTCCGCGGAGTCCGCGGCCCTTCGATTCAGAACGCCACGGAGGCGCGTCACTTCGGCGAGGACGTCTTCGTCCTGGGCCCCCGCCGGAAGCTCGCTCTGGAACTTGGCGTCCGCTGCGCGAAAGTACTCGCCGAGCGCGTCCTCGAGCGTTCGCCCATAGTCGAACTCGGCGTCGAGACAGCAGACGGCGATCGGCTTCGCACCTTGCTCGCGGTTCCAGACGCGAACCGAGTCGAGCAGGTCACGCGTGGACTGGGCCATCACCAGTGCGCGCAGCGATGAGTTCCAGAAGCGCTCGGCGTCGGCGTCCGAGCCGAGCGAAACGTAGCGCCTGAAGTGCGCCGTGTGGGAGTAGCTGTGCTCCAGAAAGAGCGTCGATACCCCGCGCTCCCGCATCAGCCACTCAAGCATGTCCTGGAAGAGCTGATTGACGCCTACGTTCCAATGCTCCTCCCCAAAGAAGAACACGCTCTCTTCACGGAGGAGTTCCGTGAGACGCTCTTGGAAACGCGCGCTCAAGGCGGGCTGCGGACCCGGGGCATAGACCGGCGACAGCTTCGCCGCTGCGGATAGGTCAGCGAGCCCGGCGAGCTCGACCTCCAGCTCATCCGGCGTGGGGAGGGCCGGAAGCGTTCGGGCCGGGGTGAGGCGAAGCTTGCCCCCGTGGTAGGCACCCTCGAACGCCACTCGGCCCTCAAACGTGACCGTCGCCGCGTGGCGTCCGGTGGGGACGCTCTTGATGTCCTTCAGGCCCTCCGGTGACAGGCCCCCAAGCCGAACCATGGATCCGTCCGCGCTGCGCACGTAGTAGCCCGTGCGACTGCGATCGAACGGGACGCCGCCGATCGAGACCCCGCCGTCCGCGTCACCAACGATCGAACGGAACCACTCCGGATGTTGGAACGTACCGTGGACCCCGAGGAACACTGCGGGTCCAGAGGGGGCGGCTTCCAGCTCCGACTCGCGCGCCAGTCTTCCAACGTAGATCCCGTTCTCTTGGTAGTCGTCGAACGTGCTCTGGCTGTCCCCGTGGGTCGTCTCGCTTCCGGGCCCGTCGGCGAGTACCCAGGTCCATGGCGCTTCCTTCGCGCGCTGTTCGGTGAGTCGTGGTGGCGCGGGCTGGGTGCCCGAAAGCGTTTGGCCTTGGGCGAGTGCAACGAGACCGACTACGGGCAGCGCCCACACCCAGTGGAGCCGCTTGGTGGGCGAGAAGAGGTGGCTCATGGAGCTCCAAGGTAGCGCGACGCCGCGGATTCAGGGCTTCCCTGGAAAGGTGCGCAAGCCGACCCCGCGCCACCTTGCCACACAGCTTCCTGCCGAGATTCCAGATCCATGGGGTTGCGCTCTCTGCCCGATCGCCTACCCTCCCGTTCGCCATGTTCCGCGCCCTCGAGATCGCTTGTCTGCATCATCACCATGCTCCCCCAGGAGCCTGGTGCTGAATCTGCGTACGTAAACAAGACGTTCCGAATCACACGCCGGCTCCCCAGGGAGTCGGCGTGTTGTCATAGGTGACAGCTTCGCCGTTCGCTCCGGGAGCCGGCTTTCCCCAAGGAGAGCCCACCGTGAAAGCTATGACCATCCCCACCGTCGAGAGATCCGACGGTGCCAACGCCCCCTCGACGCCCCTCAAGCTCGCGCTACCCAAAGGCCGGCTGCAGGACGGCGTTTTGCAACTACTCGGCGACGCCGGCGTGAGCGTGACCCTGGGCGGCCGCGCCTATCGACCCACCGTCACCCTAGAGAACACAGAAGCCAAGCTTCTGAAGCCCCAAAACGTCGTCGAGATGCTCAGCGTCGGCGCACGGGACGTCGGGTTTGCGGGCGCAGACTGGGCCCTGGAGAAGCGCGCTTCGCTCGTCGAGCTGCTAGACACTCGCCTCAATCCGGTCCGGATCGTGGCCGCAGCCCCGCGGGAGCGATTGAACGCCGACGGGGGCCTGCCGACCCGCGGGCTCGGCGGGCGACGACTCGTGGTTGCGTCCGAGTACGCGCAGGTCGCCAAGGCGTGGATTGAGCGCTCCGGCCTCGACGCCACGGTGCTGCGCACCTACGGCGCCACCGAGGTCTTCCCGCCGGAGGACGCCGACCTCATCGTCGACAACACCTCGACTGGGTCGACGCTCCAGGCCAACGGTCTCGTGATCGTCGACGAGGTACTGCGCTCGTCCACGCGCCTCTTCGCGAGCGAGGCGGCGGCGTCCGACCCTGCGAAGCGAGCGCGACTGGACCAGCTCGTGATGCTCCTCGTCTCTGTTCTCGACGCACGCTCCCGGGTCATGCTCGAGCTCAACGTCTCGCCGAAGGACCTCGACCGACTCCTCGACGTGCTGCCGTGCATGCGTCAGCCAACGATCTCTCCCCTTCGCGGGGAAGGGGGCTTTGCGGTGCGCGCTGCGGTGCCCAAGGCGGATGTGGCCACCCTCGTGCCTCGGCTGAAGGAGCTCGGCGGAGCCGACATCTGCATCTCCACCGTGAGCCAGCTGGTGTCCTGATGCAGAGCACAAAGACCATCCGACCCGCGCTCGCGCCGCGTCCAGGACCTGCGCCGAACGCAGGTGTCCGCCGGGCCTACTCCACGGCCGCGCCGACCGCGCCCATCGACCTCTGGCTCGCGGGCAATGAGGGCCGCTTGCCGGAAGGCCTCACCGTTCCCGGTAGCGGTGAAGGACTCGATCGCTATCCGAGCTCCGCGGAGCTTTCGCGCACGATTGCGGCCAGGCACGGCGTCGATCCGAGCCAAGTCCTCGTCACGGCCGGGGCTGACGATGCGCTGCTTCGGCTCGCCCTCGCCTACCTCGATCAAGGCCGCGAGATCGTGCTGCCATCGCCCACGTTCGTGATGATCGAGCGCTACGCGGAGCTCGCGGGGGGCACGGTGGTGCGCGTCGACTGGCCCGCGGGAACGGGCTATCCCACGGAGGCTGTGGTGCGAGCCATCACCCCGCGCACCTCCCTCGTCGCGATGGTCAGTCCGAACAATCCCACCGGGGATGTCGCGTCCAAGAACGATCTTGATCAGGTGACTGCCGCGGCGCCCGGGGCCCTTATCGTCGTGGATGGCGCCTACGCCGAGTTCGCGGACGAGGACCTTACGGGGCCCGCGCTGGAGCACTCCAACGCCGTGGTTCTACGCACGCTCTCGAAGGCGTACGGCTGCGCGGGGCTCAGGGTGGGCTACGCCCTCGCTTCGGCGGGCGTCATTGCGGTGCTACGTGCCGCTGGGAATCCCTATCCCTGCGCGGGCCCGTCGCTAGCGGCGGCGTCGCTCAGGTTGGAAGGCGACATCGCTCCCTTCGTGGACGCGGTCCGCGCCGAGCGCGATGAGCTCGCCCTCGCCCTCGCGAGCGGTGGGCTCACGGCCTACCCCAGCCAAGGCAACTTTGTGTACGCCCAAGGAGAGCGGGCCGGCCTCGTCGCCACCCTGCTCACGGGGTTTGGTATCGCAGTACGGTTCTTTCCCAGCGAGGGGGACACCGCCGCGCTTCGCGTGACGTGCCCCGGAGGGGCTCCGGAGCAAGCGCGTCTGCTGCACGCCCTCGCGGTTGTGCAGGCCCCCGAAGCGATTCTCTTCGACATGGACGGCGTCCTAGCGGACGTCTCGCGGTCCTACCGCGCAGCGATCGTTCAAACCGCGGCGTCCTTCGGCGCGGCGGTGGACGGCGACGATATCGAAGCGCTTAAGGCCAAAGGAAACGCCAACGACGACTGGGCTTTGACCCAGCGACTGCTTCGCAGCGCTGGCGTTAACGTCTCCCTTCCAGAGGTGACGGAGCGCTTCGAGGCGCTCTACCAAGGCGTGGGCGACGAGCCCGGACTCAAGGAGACCGAGACGCTCCTTTTGCCGCGGGAGACCTTGGTGAAGCTCGCCGCGCGGTTTCGCCTCGGGGTCGTCACGGGGCGGCCGCGCAGCGACGCTCGCTTCTTCTTGGAGCGCCAGGGAATCGCCGATCTCTTCGACGTCGTGGTCACCCGGGAGGACGCGGCCCTCAAGCCGAGTCCCGAGCCGACGCGGTCCGCGCTGAAGGAGCTAGGGGTGCGTCGTGCTTGGCTCCTCGGGGACACCCTCGACGACATCCAAAGCGCGAAGGCCGCCGGCGTCCTCGGCGTGGGCGTCCTCGCGCCCGGGGCAGCCAGCGGCGCTGCCCTGGGACTCCGCCGTGGTGGCGCCGCCACCGTTCTCACCAACGTCTCAGACATCGTCGAGCTTCTCCCATGACCGCTTCCATCACAACCGGACGCCGCGCGGAGAAGTCGCGCGCAACGAAGGAGACGACCGTCCGCGTCTCGCTGAACCTCGATGGCTCCGGCAAGTCCGCGGTGGCCACTGGCATCGGGTTCCTGGACCACATGCTGGATGCGCTGGCAAAGCACGCGCGTTTGGACCTGGAGCTAGAGTGCGAGGGCGATCTGCACGTGGACGATCACCACGTCGCTGAGGATTGCGCCCTTGTGCTCGGGGCCGCGGTCGATGAGGCACTCGGGGACCGCCGCGGCGTGACGCGATTCGGCAGCGCCTATGCGCCGTTGGACGAAGCCCTCGCCCGCGCCGTGGTGGATCTATCCGGACGGCCGTGGACCGAGTTCCACGTCCCCTTCCGGCGCGACTCCATCGGTGGGCTCGCGACCGAGAACATCGGTCACGTCTTCCGCTCTTTCGGGCTTGCCGCGCGCATGTCGCTGCACGTGGACCTCATCCGCGGAGAGAACGATCACCACAAGGCCGAGGCAGCGTTCAAGGCGCTTGCCCTCGCACTCCGTCAAGCCGTCGCCCTGGATGGCACCCAGGACGTCCCCAGCACCAAGGGGAGCCTTTGATGAAGGTCTACCTCTTGAAGACGGGCGTCGCCAACGTGGCGTCGGTGACGGCCGCGTTCGAACGAGTCGGTGCGACGGTTCAGTTGACCGACGACCCGAGCGTTGTGCAGGGCGCCGGCGCGGTCGTTCTGCCCGGCGTCGGCTCCTTTGGTGCTGGCATGGACGCACTGGACCGTAGCGGGCTCGGGGCGGCTCTCATTGGACGCATCGAGCGTGGCGCTCCCACCCTCGCGATCTGTCTCGGGCTCCAGCTCCTCGGCCGCGCCAGCGAGGAAGCTCCCGGCGTTCAGGGGCTGGGGGTTCTTCCTGCGGACTCTATTCGTCTCCCGAGGGCGCCGCGGCTGCCGCACTTCGGTTGGAACACGGTGACGTGGCAGTCCGGAGGCACGCAAGACGCAGCACCGCCTTCCGGCGAGGCGTACTTCGCGCACACCTACTGCCTGCGCGACGCGGGGACCCTGGAAGACGCGGGCTGGACGGTGGCCAAGACCACGGAAGGCTCAACCTTTGTGGCCGCCGTAGAGCGTGGCTCGGTGCTCGCGTGCCAGTTCCACCCCGAGCTCTCGGGTGCGCTGGGCGCGCGGACGCTCGCTCGCTGGCTTCAGCGAGCGGTGGCCCAAGGGGCTTCTGCCTCGTCGACGGGGGTCTCGCCATGGTGAAGCGACGCATCATTCCCTGCCTTGACGTCCGGGACGGGCGCGTCGTGAAAGGCGTGCGCTTCCAGGGGCTCGTGGACTCCGGTGATCCGGTGGAGCGTGCGGCGGCCTACGAGGCGCAGGGCGCCGACGAGCTGTGCATTCTCGACGTGTCCGCGACACCGGAAGGGCGGTCGAACGCGGCGGCTACCGTGGTGGCCGTGCGCGCGATCCTCGGGATCCCGCTCACGGTAGGCGGCGGAGTGCGCACGGTGCAGGACGCCGCGCGCCTGCTGGAGGCCGGAGCGGACAAGGTGGCGGTGAACACGGCGGCCCTTGCGCGACCTGAGCTCCTGGCGGAGATCCGCGCCTCCCTTGGGGCTCAGTGCACGGTCCTTGCGTTGGACGCGGGGCGTCGTCTCGATGGGCCGAGCCGCTTTGAGGTCATCACCCACAGCGGCAAGGTGCGCACGGGCCTCGATGCCATCGAATGGGCGCGTCGTGCGGCGGAGCTCGGTGCCGGTGAGATCCTCGCGACGAGCTGGGATCGCGACGGCACGGGCGATGGGTATGACCTCGAGCTCCTGGCAGCGCTGCGCGCCGCCGTGGGGGTGCCGATCGTGGCGAGCGGCGGCGCCTCCCACGCTGAACACATGTCGGCCGCGCTCCACGCGGGCGCGGATGCCGTCCTCGCCGCGTCCATCTTCCACCGGGGCGACTTCACCGTCGCCGACCTCAAACGAACTCTTCTCGCCGACGGCCACAGCCTACGAAACAACCCATGATAGTCCCCAGCATCGATCTCCAAGGCGGCACGACCGTGCAGCTGGTTGGAGGTGAAGAACAGGCCCTCGACGCGGGCGATCCGCGCCCGCTTCTTGAGAGGTTCCGTCGGGTCGGCGAGACCGCCGTCATCGACTTGGATGCCGCCAAGGGCAATCCACAGACGGCGCAGCGCCAGCACAACCAAGCGCTCATCGAGGAGCTTTGCGGACGCGCGCCCGTTCGCGTCGGCGGGGGCATTCGCACGGAGGAGAGTGCGCGCCGCTGGTTGGACGCCGGCGCTGAGAAGATCATCCTAGGAACGGCTGCCACGCCGGAGCTGTGCTCGAAGCTCCCGAAAGCGCGACTCATCGCGGCCCTCGACGCCCGCAACGGCGAAGTGGTTGTGGAGGGGTGGCGGCGCGCCACCGGGCGCCGCATCGAAGAGTCGATGGCGGAACTCCGCGATCACGTCGGCGGATTCCTCGTCACGTTCGTCGAGCGGGAGGGTCGTCTAGGGGGGACCCAGCTCGACCGAGTGCGTGCCCTCGTCGAGCTGGCGGGGGACGCACGCGTCACCGTGGCAGGCGGCGTGACGACTTCCGAAGAGGTCGCGGCGCTCGATGGGATGGGGGCCGATGCCCAGGTGGGCATGGCGCTCTACACGGGGGCGCTTACCCTCGGGGACGGCTTTGCCGCGCCGCTGCGTTCTGATCGAGCGGACGGGTTGATCGCGACCGTCGTCGTCAACGAGTCGGGAAGAACGCTTGGGCTGTGCTGGTCGAGTCGACGCAGCCTTGGCTACGCCATCGAGCACGGCGTTGGCGCCTACGAGTCCCGCAAGCGAGGGCTCTGGATCAAAGGGCAGACGTCGGGGGCGACCCAGGAGCTCCTCTCCATCGGCGTCGACTGCGATCGCGATGCTCTGCGGTTCACGGTCCGGCAGAAGCGTGGAACAGGGTTCTGTCACCTCGGGACCGACAGCTGCTGGGGCCGCGCGTCGGGTCTCTCCAAGCTCGAGGCTACCCTTTGGGATCGCCGCGCATCGGCGCCGGCGGACTCCTACGCTGGCCGCCTCTTCCGAGACGCGGGCCTCCTGCGCGCGAAGCTCACGGAGGAGGCGGGGGAGCTCGGGGAAGCGTTGGGACGTCAGGAGGTGGTTCACGAAGCAGCCGACGTGATCTTCTTTGCGATGACGGCGATGGCACGCGCGGGCGTGTCCCTGGCGGACGTGGAAGCGGAGCTCGACTTGCGCGCCCGGAGAGTCACGCGTCGTCCTGGCAACGCGAAGCCAAAGGCGGTGTTGCGATGAGTTCTTCCGTTACGGGTCGCACGCCGCTTCTTCCGCGCATCTCGCTCGACAGGGTGTCGGCCTCTGCGCCGACGCCCATCGATGCGGAGACGATGACGAAGGCCCGCGGCATCGTCGAATCCGTTCGCACCGGCGGGGAAGCTGCGCTGGTGTCGCTCGCCCAGGAGCTGGATGGACGCACGCAGGGTGAGGCGCTCTTCCTGGGTAAGGAGGACCTTGCGCAGGCGGCGGCCGACGTGCCAGCGGAGACCCTCGCGCTCTTTCGACGCACAGCCGATCGTATTCGGCGCTTTGCCGCCGCCCAGCGGAGCACCCTCACGGCCCTCGACGCCGAGGTCCCCGGAGGGCGTGCGGGGCACGACATCGCCCCGGTCACCTCGGCCGGGTGCTACGCTCCCGGGGGACGCTACCCGCTTCCCTCGTCGGTTCTCATGACGGCCGTGACGGCCCGCGCCGCGGGCGTCGAGCGGGTGGTGGTCGCTTCGCCGAATCCAGCGCCGATCATGCTCGCGGCGGCGCACGTCGCCGGAGCCGATGGGTTCCTCGCCTGCGGCGGCGCCCAGGCTATCGCGGCGATGGCGTACGGCGTGCCGGGCCGACTGGACCCGGTGGCGATGGTGGTGGGGCCCGGGAACCGCTGGGTGACCGCGGCCAAGCAGCTCGTGTTCGGCGCGGTGGGCATCGACCTGCCCGCGGGCCCTTCGGAACTCGTGGTGCTCGCGGACGAGACAGCCAATCCCGACCTCGTGGCCGCCGATCTTCTGGCCCAGGCCGAGCACGACCCCGACGCCCGACCTCTCTTGATCGCCACCGACGAGGGGCTCATCGCCCGGGTTCAAGAGCGGCTCGCGATTCGCTTGGCTGATCTCTCCACCCGCGGCGTAGCCGAGGCTGCGCTCGCCCATGGGTTCGCGGCGTGGGCGCCTTCGCTCGACGAGGCGCTCTCTGCCGTGGACGAACTGGCCCCAGAGCACCTTCAGCTCTGCGTTGCGGACCCGGAAGGGGCGAAGGCCAAGCTCCAACACTTCGGTGCTGCCTTCCTCGGGGAGCGCTCGGCGGAGGTGTTCGGGGACTACGGTATCGGGCCGAACCACGTGCTCCCCACGGGTGGCGCAGCGCGCTATTCCGGGGGGCTGTCGGTCTTCACCTTCCTGCGTATTCGAACTTGGCTGGACCTGGAGGATCCGGGCGAAGCGTGTCGCGATGCGCGCGACCTGGCGCAGCTCGAGCAACTGTCTGGGCACGCGTTGGCGGCGACGGCCCGCTTACCCCAGTAGCGCCCGCTGCACGTGACCCACGTCCTCGAAGCCCAGTTTGGATGACAACGCGAGGGAGGCCGGGTTCTTCTCGTTGGCGATCCAGACCGGGCGCTTGCCCCGGTGGAGCTGCTGGCGGATCAGCGCAGCGGCGCAGGATACGCCGTAGCCTTCGCGTCGGAACGGGTGCACCGTGTCGATCGAGATGTCGAAGTAGCCTTCGGTCTCGACGAAGGCGTACGCGATGGAGGCGATTCGGTCCTGTGCGGCAATGGCGACCACCACGGGCCAGGGGCAGAGGGCCGCGAACTCAAGCTCGAGGGCTGTGGGCAATGTCTTGAGGCGAGAGTCGGAAGGATCCGTGATGACGTCGGCCTCCTTCGCCACGAGGTCGTGGATGCGCTCGACGCTCTCTTGCGTAGGCAAGGTCTGGACGTGGTTTTGGCCTAGGCTGCGAACACGGTCGTGGCCGAGCCAGGACTCGGCTGCGGCGTCGGGCAGGTGGAGCTCGATGTCCTGGCCCGTCATGCCGGAGCGGTCGGCAAGGCTACGCAGTTCCGGCAGGAGTCCAACCGGCGGAGCGCCGTAGCCGATCGCAAGGCCGTGGGCGGGTGCAAAGAGGAACCCGTCTGCGGTGGGGGCCGCCGGATCGTGCAGGAGCTGAACATCGGCGCGGCACATGAGAAGGCCGCGGACCTCGACGTGCATCGGGTCGTCAGGGAGTGCCTTCAGTAGCGCGCTCGTCTGGGTGGCAGCGGATGGGTCCATGGAGCCCACCGCTAGCGCCGGATGCCGCGTCGGCCGACGTTGATGTTGCGTGGGGTGCGCGGCGCCGAAGGCAGCGCGGATCTCTTGGTGGTGCTGCGCTTGCCGCTGCGCTGGGCCACCTGTCGACGCGCGTCATCGAGGATCCGGGCCACGATGACGTTGGTGCGCAGGCTGGAGAGCGGGTCGACTCTGCACTCGCCGCGGATGACTGCCCGCAGGTAGCTCCACTCGTCGCGTAAGTGAGCCGGCGGCTTCTCGCACGGTAGCTCCCTTGCCGCTGCATCTGGGCTGCGCGCGCTGAGGGCGTCCAGCTTCCCAGCGTGCAGGGAGCCCGTCTCGGTGAAGAGGTCCATGGCCTTGACGTCGTGGGTCCAGTTCCACGACGCCTGGACGATGGCTGATGCGCCCGGGTACTCGAGGACGATCGTCGCGTCGTCGTCTACGTTAGGATAGACGCCCGGCTTCAGCGACTGCGCCGTGGCGGTGACGCGGGTCGGAGACGCGCCGTTCATCAACCACGTGGCAAGGACCGCTCCATAGCAGCCGAAGTCCACCAGGGCTCCGCCCCCGTTGGCGTCAGGGGACCCAAGCCAACGGGTGAACTCGGGGTAGCAGCCGATCTCGATGGGTCCTTTGTGACCGTGCCGAAAGACCATTTTGCGAACGGGCGCGAACTCGCCGCTGTCCACCAAGCGCTGGGCTTCCCTGACGGATGGGTACCAGCTCGTCTCGAAGTTCGTCAGGACGAGAATCCCGTGCTGGCTGGATAGCTCCGCCATGCGCTCGGCGTGTTCACTACTGAAGGCGAGCGGCTTTTCGACGAGGACGTGAACCCCCCGCGGCGCGCACTGCTCGACGACGTCGACGTGGTCCGCGATCGAGGTCATCGCGCTGACGGCCTCCGGTCGCGTCTGGTCCAGGAGGTCCTCGAGTCGATCGAATCGCAGGGTTGGGTCGAGGCCGTGCTTCGCGGCAAGGCGTTCGAAGAGTTCGACGTTGGGCTCGGCTACGCCGACGATCTGGATGTCGTCACGTCGGTCAGCGCTCCAGAGGAGTCTCTCGGCGTGCTGGTGGACGAGGCCCGCGAGTGCAATGCGCAGGGGTCCCGACTCGGTGGAGTAGCGCGTGGCGCGTGGACTCTCCTCTATATTCGGCTCCGTCAGGCCTGCCGAGCTGGCGCAGGATCCAAGCGCGATCAGAGAGAGGGCGCCAAGCCTTGGGAGCAAAGAGTGGAGCAGCATGACCGCATGCTATCTCGGCGGCGAGGACGGGTGCCGAACGCTCGGCGGAGTCTTACCAGTTGTGCTCGCCGGCGCCGCTGTAGCTGTTGGCCCACAGCTTGCCTGTCTCTGGGTCGTAGGCCCATCCGCCGGCGCCGATGTTGGCGGTGAGGGTGCCGCTGGACATACGGAGGAGACGGGTCTCGTTCGCGCTGTCAGGGCTATACGGGTTCGCTGGCCGTTTCCCCGATGTGTACGTGCGCAGGTTGCGGATCGTGGGGTAGCCGGGACTACCCCCCGAAGTGGCGGACTTCAGGTGCAGGAACTGGATCTGCTCCCGCAGGTAGATCAACCCCTCTTGGGTCGCCGCCTTCTTGCTGGCATCGCCGAAGTTCACGAAGCGGGGGACCGCGAAGGTCCCCACGACGCCGATCACGACGATCACGACCACGAGCTCCACCAGGGTGAAGCCGGCGTTTCTCCTCGCCGAGACGGGGCGCGGCGATCGGTGCGAAGCGTGGGGGGGCATGGGGGGCGGG
>CALHGQ010000701.1 GCA_938030175.1 uncultured bacterium
GGAATCGCTACTCGATCCCGAACGGGTTCTCCCTCTTCTCCAGCTCAAACTCCGCCGTTCCGAGGAGTCCGTGGAACGTCTGCATGAGCTCACGCGCTGCCTGGAGGTCGTCGTCCGCGCGCGTCCAATCGGCGCGATCAAGGTTCAACGGGCTCAGCGACTCGTTGGTCTCCTTTTCGATCCGGATCGTCACATCGAACGACTCCAGACCGACTGCGGCGGTCGAAGACGTCACCCCTTTGCGATCCCCTGTGCTGGGAACGTAGCTAGCGATCGCGCGCGTGCGGTATCCCTTGCCCTTGAACGGCGCGAGGTCGAGCTTCCAGCCCGATCGAATCATCCGCGTGCCAGGGTCAGCGCCGCCGCCCACCGGGTACTTCCCGTTGTAGACCGCCATGCGTAGGGCGTCCCAAAGGATGCGCTCGCTATCGGCGTCCACGGTGCGGTCGACGGGGTACTCCTTGGTGATCACTCGGCAGCCGGTGAGCCCGGGGGCGAGGAGGGCCAAGAGCAAGACAGCGGACTTCAAGATCGAGGGTGAGTTCATCAGAGGTACTTCTCTTCTTCGACGGCCTTCTTGTCCTTCAGAACGAACCGGATCGGCACCTCCTGGAAGGGCAGCTTCTCGCGGAATCGATTCGTCAGGTACCGGAGCCAGTCCTTACCGACGTGCTTCTTGTCGTTGACGAACAAAACGAACGTGGGCGGAGCCATTTCCACCTGGGTCGCATACCGGACTCGGACGCGGTAGCCCTTCGAGCTCGGCTGCCTTGCCTCCAGGGCCTTCTTGAGCACGAGGTTCAGGTCGGCAGTCGAGACACGCTGGCGCGCCTGCTCGAAGAGATCCTTCGCCACGCCGATCAGCTCGTGGGTACGAACGCCGTCCTTGGCGGACAGGAAGACGATGGGCGCGAACCCCATCCCCGGCAGCTGGGCCTCCAGGTACTCGCGGAACTTCTCGGGCGTCCTGCCCTCCTCCACGAGGTCCCACTTGTTCGCCGCAAGAATGGTCGGCTTGAAGCGGTCGATGGCGTAGCGCGCCAGATTCTTCTCGATCGCCGACATGCGGCGAGTCACGTCGAAGAGCAGCACCACCACGTCCGCCCGACGGATCGTCCTCAGGCTACGGGCGTCCGAGAAGAACTCGATCGCGTCCTCCACCTTGGATCGCTTGCGCACGCCAGCGGTGTCGATGACCGTAAACGTCTCGCCGTCGCGCTCGAACACGACGTCCACGGCATCGCGGGTCGTGCCCTCGATCTCCGAGACGATCATGCGCTCCTCGCCGGCGAGCTGATTCACCAGGGTGGACTTGCCGGCGTTGCGCCTGCCGACCACCGCGATCTTCATCAGCGGAGCCTCACCAGGCTTCTCGGCCGGAGCCCCCGGCAGGTGCCCGATCATGCGCTGGCGCAGGTCCTGCATACCTTCGCCGTTCTGGGCGCTGATCACCGACGGATCGCCGCCGACACCGAGCTTGTGGAAGGTCTCGACCTCCCAGTCGAAGCCCCCACCTTCAGCCTTGTTCACGACCAAGATCACAGGCACCTTCGCGCCACGAAGGAGCTTCGCCACCATCTGGTCGGGGGGCGTCAGGCCGTCGCGCACGTCCACGAGGAAAAGCACGAGGTCCGCGCCCTTCAGGGCGACGTCCACCTGGGACTCGACGTGGGGTCCAAGGTCGTCGCGGTCCACGATGCCAAGGCCGCCGGTGTCGATGACCTCGACCCAGCGATCACCCTCTCTCACAGCGAGGCGCGCAGCGACCGCAATTCGGTCGCGCGTCACGCCCGCCGTCGGCTCAACGATCGCGACGCGGCTTCCGCAAAGGCGGTTGAGCAGCGTGGACTTGCCCACGTTCGGTCGACCAACGAGCGCGACCCGCGGCAGCGGGACCGTCGATACGCGGCGGGGCTTCTCGTCCCCTCCGTCCGCCTCTACGTCTTTGTCTGCCTCGGAGTCGAGAGGCGGAATCTCCAAGTCGATGAGCTCAGACTCGTCGAAGTCAGAGTCGTCAAACTCGTCCCGGTCAAGGTGAGCGTCGAGCTCGCCCGCATCACTGCGGTCGAGGGGGTCGGGGGAATGTTGCATAGTTGAGGGGATCGTCAGGCGATCCCGAGCATGCGGTGGACCTGGGGCAGGACACGAACGTCCAAACCGAGGTCTCGCGCGTTCTCCACGACCGCTACGAGGTCCTGGAATTCGGGAGCACTCACTCCGCCGATGGGCGTAGCGGGAGCGATGAAGACGGGGCAGTCCGGCGCTCGCCGCGCCACGTCTTCGAAGAGTTCATCATACGCGCGCGGGCTTCGCCCGCCGCTGACAACGACCTTGACGCAGGCATCATGGTCGCGAATGAGATCGAGGGAGCGGCGCCGAGCCATGGCCCACGCCTCGGGGGTCCGGGGAGCCGCTTCGTTGATGGGAGCGAGGGTGCTCGCCTCATCGTCGTCGTCCTCCGGAGCGGCCCCGGCGGCCTCGAGCTCTGCGGGGTCCAGCTCCACGGGCTCGTCCATGTCAGCGGGGAGCTTGAGGTCCATGCTGACGTGGTCGACGAACTCAAGCACGCGCCCCAGGGCTTCGGGGTGGGCACCTGCGGTCTCCAGGTGGAGCCGGCGCGCACCGAGCATCGGCTTGAGTGCCTGGATGAAGTGCGGCCACATCAGCGGTTCGCCTCCGGTGACGCTCACCGTTCTCGGCTCGCCTGGCTCCACGGATGCGATCCAAAGCGCGGCCTTGAACGGCGACGCCAGTCGATCCTCGTGCTGCACGGCTTCACCGTCGCGCTGGATTCGCGCTGGCTTCTCGACGCGCATCCCCCAGGAGCCCGGGGTGTCGCACCAGCGGCAGCGCAGGGGGCAGCCAGCGAGGCGAAGGAAGACCTGCGCTTCGCCTACGAAGAGCCCTTCGCCTTGGAAGGACGCAAAGACCTCGACGACCGGCGCAACGATGCGTGAGGATGAGCGTGGCATGACACGATGAGTGCCGGAGAAGCCCCGGTGGGGACTGGGACGAAAAGGGGCCCGCTACGCTGTCGGCGACAGACGACTGCCCCCGGGAGATGGGCCCCGAAAGCGATCTCAGCCACTATTTCAGCAACTATCTCAGGAGCGATCCTGGGACGGGCCAGCGACGAAGGATCAGTCCTTCTTCTTCTTCGCCTTGATCTTGTACTTCGTCCGGACCTTCGGGAGGCCGTAGACGGAGCCGTCTTTTTCAACGCGCCCGTCCTCCATCAGCTTGAGGAGACGTTCTTTGCGCGTGAAGACACTACGCTCACCGATGAGCGTGTTGATGCCGCGAAGGCTGGGATGGATCGACATGGTATTAGGCCCAGCGGGACGAGCTGGGGGCGGAGAAAATAGGCGTTCGAGAGCCCCAGCGCCACATCACAGCCCCTGAAATCCCCGGGATTCGCGCCCGGTGGTGGTCCAGTGGTGGCACCGGGCCGGCCCAGAGCCGGAGCTGCGAAGCGGCTGGGCTACCGATAAGGGTCGGTATTGACGAGGTAGGCGGTTCGAAACGGGTGCGCCTCGCGCCGTTGGCCGCTGCGGAGATCCTGGAGCTCCTGCTTGAGCCCCTCGAGATCCCCCATCTTTTCGGCTGCCCCCACGAAGACGTAGATCCGGCTGCCCTTCTCGATCGGATGGATCACCGGGAACCCCTCGTCGTGCAGGAGATTGTAGGTCTCCATCGCCAGCTGGGCGTGGGCTTCCGTCCGCGTGTAGGTGATGGCGAGGATCGTGAAGTTCATCTTCGCGTCCTGGAACATCATGTCGGCATGGGTCAGGACAGGTCCCGTGGGCTCCGTTGGCTCGGTGCCCGGCCCCCGGGGATCCGGCCCCTGGGGATCCGGACCAGACTCGGCAGGCAGCGCAGCCCCCACAGACGGCACAGCGCGGCCATCGGACGGCACGCCCGCGCCGGACAGGGCGACCTCGTCGGTGCCGCGGGGCGCCCACGGGCGATCCAGCGGATGTGCGGAACCAGACCGCGGCTGCTCCGCCTCGCCGTACCCGGCACGGAGGAATCCAGAGTCCCCGGGCGAGTCCACGCGGGGCCGTTCGCGGTTCCCGAACGAAAAGCCGATCATGAACACGGCGGCCACGGCGGCGAGACCGAGGATGGCGAAGGTCTTGGGGCTCATGGGGAGCTCGAGGACCTCGGACTCCAGCGCGGCGATGGCCTCCTCGACTTCCTCGTGACTTGCGTCAGCGAAGGCCTGATCTTCCGGAGCTTCCCCCACAGAAACCTCCAACTCAGGCTCTTCAGCCGCTGAGGCCGGGGGCTCGACGCTGGGGGCTTCTTCGTCGTCGCGCGTCGACGCGGCCGCACCTGCGCTCCCCATCGATGCCGTCGAAACGTCCGGCAGCTCGGGCTGCACGGCGCGGTCGAACGAAGGAAGGGCGGGGCCACTTCGCTCGAGTGAAACCGCCGGTGAGTCGGCAGAGACGCCGGCAGAGCGCTCCTCGGGAGTCCTCGGGGCCAAACGATCGTTGGGCGCGACCGCTGGGACGCTGTGGATGTCGGGGGCCGCCGCGGAGGATGCTGCCTGCGAGGCTTCGGCGCCCTCGACGCCTGCGGGCGGCACCGTGGAACCAGCAGAAGGATCAGCGGCCACGTCCGCGGCTCCGCCGCGGATCCCGGCGATGAGCGAACCGACGCTGTCGCCAGCGCGCTGGCTCAGCCGAGAGCTGAACTCCTGGGCGGCTCGCGCCGTTTCCGACCGACGAATCTCCTTCTCGCGCTCCGCGATCACGCGTCGCCGCTCGGCGGCGGCCCGCTCAGCGGACTCGCGAGCTGAGCGCTGAAACGCTTCGAGCATCGTGACCTTGCGACGTGCCATGGCAATGGAAGGAGAGCTTGAGCCCAGGGGGCCTCAATGGGGTCGGGGCGCTCTCAGGCTGAGACCGCGACGCGAACGTACGCCCTCGGGGCACCCCGTTCAAGGATCCAGCATCGGTCGAGTGCGGACCCGCTGTCGAATCCGACAGATTGGGCCAGCCCGACGTGCCCGATCAGTCCTTCAGGATCTTCAGGTAGCGAACGATCTCGTCGCGCTGGCCCGTTTCACCGGGACCCACCTCGCGGAGGGCTTGCTCCAACGTGGCCACCGCGCCGACCGAGTTCTGGCTCAGGTGCTGGCACTCGGCGAGCATCTGGGAGACTTCAATGCCGAGGGGCTCCCGGGCCGCCCGGGCATAGGATGTCGCTTTCAGGAGGGACGCGGCCGCGGGGGCAAAGTCCCCCATCGCGTACTGCAGCTCACCGAGCATGTGCCAACTCACGGCGCTGTCCGGGCGGACCTCGGTGGCCTCGGCGGCGTAGCGCAGCGCCTGCTCGGCTTCACCGGCCTCAACCGCCGCGATGGCCTTCGACTGGAGGAGCCCGCACTGCACCTCGGCGATCCCCTGCGCACCGCGGTCCGTCGTCACCGCACCCGAGATAAGCCCCGCCGCGCGATCGAAGTCTTGCTCCGCGAGCGCATCGTTGGCCGCAGCCACCATGGTCAGCGCGGCTTCACGCCGGGAGACCCCCTCGGGGTCGGGGCGTAGCGCCACGAACTCCGCAACGGATGCCCGCGTGATCTCTTCGTCGGAGACGCTCGCTGCGAGCAGAGCGCGCTCCAGCGAGGCCACCGCTTGCTCCCGCATGAACGTGCGCGCCGTCCCCGTCTTCACGTCGGGGCAACCGAGCTCTTGGGCTCGAAGGTAGTGCTTGCGGGCGATGCCTGGTTCGGTCTGGAGCTGAGCAGAAATACCCGCGCGCCAGTGATGGCGGCCGAGGTCTGCGGCGATGGGTTGCCCTTCGGCGAAGACCTGCTCCAGCACGTCCAGACCCGCCACGAAGTCCTTCTTTACGCCGATCAGAAGCTCGCCGTAGAACTGGCGCGCGTCGAGGTCTTCGGGGTCGTGGGTGAGCGACGACTCCATGCGTTCCAACGCGAGCGTCGGCTGGTCCCCGGCAAAGGCGACCTGGGCCATCAAGTAATAGGCCTGGCCCAGAGGACGCGCCATGAACGGGAGGTCGCCGTCCGCGCGGTGCGCCGCTTCGAGCAGGCTAAGGCCCGCTTTGGCGCCTCCGGGAGTCACGATCGCGACGATGCCTTGGGCGCGCTGGAGCTCAGGCGTCACGACGCTTCCGACCGCGGCGGCGCCGCGCTGCAGCTCGGCGCGCGCGGCATCGAGCCGATTCATCGCCGCGTAAATCTCCACCGCCGTCGCGTAGGGCCGCGGATCCTTCGGATCGATGGCGCGCGCCTGCTCGACGAGTCCAAGCCACTCGGCGCTGTTGCCCTCGAGATACGAGACGCGCGCGCGCAGCAGCGGCTCTTCTGCGCCGAGGTCCGCCACCAGCCCGGGGCCGAAGGACTCGATCACGGTGCGCGCGAGGTCCGGGCGGCCCTTATCGATGAGCTCCCTGACGTTGACGACCTTGGGCTCCATGAGACGGCGAGCCACCGACGATGCGACAGCGGTCGCGCGCGATCCTTCGGCGTCCGGCGACTCGGAGCCGCCGCAGGAGACGAGCGCCGCCACAAGGCCGAATGCCGCAGAGCGGAGAGCAAGGGGGACGCGAGAGTGATCCATGTTCATCGGGCGAAGCCGGGGGGGAATCCGTGGCGCTCGGCCAAGGAAGGGAACCGGGCGGCTATTCTTACGGGAAGCCCAAGCGCTTGGCAGCAGGAACGCCCGACGATTCGTAACCGTCCGGATTCGAACCTCCGCCCCGCGGGCCATCGAACCCGGGGACCGAGCCACCCACTCCTGCGAGACCGCCCACATGCCTCAAAACGAGACCCAGGAACTTGCCGCGCTGAGCGAGGGCATCGCCGGCCTCCTGCGCCGACGCAGGGGGCTAGGCCTGCGGCGCACTGCAGCGATCCCTGACGCGCCGCCCCCTGCGACCGTAAATCGCCCAGAGAAAGCACCTTACGCCCCACCAGCGGCAATCGAAACGCCCCTGACGCCGGCGCCCGCGCCTGCACCGACGAAGCAGGCTGGCTACACCCCGCCGACGGCCGCCCCCGCGAAGGTGACGGCGGCCGCCAGCCAAACGCCCGCTGCGCCCGCCGCCCACTCCGGGGCAGCCCCAGCTGCGAGCCTCGCTCCGGACGTCAGCGGCTATCGCTCGCTCGAGGAGCTCGCCCAAGGGGCGAGCGCGTGCCGCGCGTGCGGCCTCGCACGAACGCGCAACCATGTCTTCGTGGGCTACGGATCCGGCACGAGCGGAGTCCTATTCATTGACGAGATGCCCGGCGCCCCCGCGGACGCGGGCGGCAGCCCCTTCGAAGGCCCGAGCGGTGAGCTGCTGGGCAATATCGTGACAAAGGGCATGGGCCTCCCCGTGGACGCGGTGCAGCTCATCAGCCTGGTCAAGTGCCAACCCCGGGCGGGCACGCCCCCAGAGCCGAGCGAATTGAGCACCTGCCGTGGCTGGCTGGACCGCCAGCTGGAGCTGCTGGCCCCCAAAGTCATCGTAACCCTCGGAAGGCCTGCGGCCGCGGCCATCCTGGGCATGGATGAGCCCCTCGGGCGCCTACGCGGAAAGGTCCACACAGCCTCGGGCCGCCAGGTCGTCGCCACCTTCCACCCGGAGTACCTGGTGCGCTCGCCGCAGTACAAGAAACAGGCCTGGGAAGACATCCAGCTCGCCATGGGAGTGGCGAACGTCTCGCTTCCAACGCGAAAGTAGTGGCTCCGGGGTAGGAAATCGCCCCCATTGAAGAACTCCGGCCAGTTCCTCGGATCACTCGGTAACCGGCGCGGGCACCCCCATTAGCACGCGCGTCGCGCGAAAACTGGGGGTTGAGCCGCCATTTCGACCGCGGCCGGCGGGACGAATTCTCCACCACTTCTGATGGAGCGCACTTCCCGGCGTTGACCCCCTCGATTGCGGAACGTACCCTCCGCACCCGCGATTAGTCTTGTTCGGCTCGGCCTAGGCCCAGCAGGACCCGATTGACCGTC
>CALHGQ010000702.1 GCA_938030175.1 uncultured bacterium
CTGCGCCAGCCACGGAAACTGCGCCGTCGACGGTCGTTCCGTCGTCGACGAACGTGATCCCGCCGCTTAGCTCTTGATACGACAAGACGAGTGCGTTCTCGATCGGCGCCAGCGTCACGGCGTCGAAGACGCGCACGGCCACGGTCGATCCCGTGGGGGCGCCCCCCGGCCCGACTACGCCGCGCTGCGTGAACGTTCCGGTGAACGACTCAGTGGACTGATTGAACGCTTGGTCGAAGACCGTGATCTCGTACGTGACGGGCGCCCCGTTGGGATCCAGAACCCCCACCGGCACCGGCGCCGCGATGAAGTAAGCGTCGGTGCCGTCCGGAGACGGCGTCGAGAAGGCCGTTGCCGGCGGCTCTGTGATCGAGCCACCGTTCGTGCCGTCCCCGCCAGCGTCGACGAAGGCGAATCCGATCGACTCGCTAGCTCGTCCGAAAGCAGCGAAATCGCGCACTTCCCCCACAAACGAATCGGTTACGTCACCGTTGACACCAAGCCCGAGTATCTCGGGCGGCGTTGTGTCGAAGATCGGGCCTTCCTCTTCGTCCGTCGAAGAGTCCGCATCAAAGACGCGGGCGGCCGTCCTGCCCGTTCCGTTGAGTAGCACCACCGCGACCTGGGCCTGACCATCGTCGAACCGCGCGAGGCCGTTGTCGTCGATGAGACCGAGTTCGGCGCCCGTGACGGTGAAGTTCGTCACCCCGGCGGGGACAGGCACCGACCGAAGAAGCGTCCTGGTGAACTCGGAATCCTCCGGGCTCTGCCCAAAGAGGTAGAACTCAGCGTTGGTCCCCGCGGGCGGCTCCGCCTCGAGCGTGACGTCGACCACGGCCTCGGTACCGAAGAAATCCGCGCGACCGAACCCATCCTCTGGGCGGGCCCCCGTGGCCTTAACGACAGCGGACGGCAGGCGGAAGTCCAGCGTGGAGAAGGCCGTCTCGGTGAGCGGAAGCGTGGCGCCGTCGTCCGACACGATCTCGTCCGGAGTATTCGATAGCTGCACGACGACGTCCCCGTCCAGTCCGTAGCCCTGGAGCTCGCCCCCGTTGACGGGGGTCCAGAGAAAGACCTGGCTCACGATGATCGGTCCCGCTGGAGAGTTGACGGAAAGCGCCTGGGGTTCAGGGTCGACCGTGGGGGTCATGCCGTCCACCGTGACCGCGAACGAATCGCGATCCACGGTCGTTCCGTCCATCGCTCGATCGAAGCCAACGACGATCTCCGAGGTGTCGGCGTTGTTGATCGATGAGTCCGGCGGGTAGCTGTAGATCACGCGCGGGGTGTCCGCGACCGCGGCTGAGTCGACGGTGAAGTCAACGAGCGCTGTGTCGAGATCGTCCCCGAGCACCTGACCGTTGAGATCAGCGATGGTTTGGCCTTCACGGAAGAAGAGCCGGAAGTTCTGTAGCTCGGGGTAGTCCGCGACCGGCAGGAGCACCACCACGCGTCCGTCGCCCACCAGCTGCGGCGGGAGCATCGGGATCTCGATGCCGGTTTGCGAGGCGATGAGCTGGAACGCGCTCTGCTCCTCGCCCTCATCATCCTCGAAGGAGAACGACGCCGGGTTGAGGCTCTCCGAGAACTCCAGAAAAATGGGGGTCTGCCCGTGGGCCTGCGTGGCCGCCACTCCGCCGGGCGCCGCACGCAGGAACTCTGGCGCACCGGCTTCCAGGAAGATGCCCGTGGACGGAATCAGACCTGACTCCGGTCCCATGGAGTTGTTGTCGCCGCTCCCGGGCGTGTCGTCGGGCTGGCACCCCTCGCCGAAGACGCAAATGGGGTTGTCGCAGCCGCTGAGGCCGAGGGTCATCGCCGCTAGCATGGTCGCCCAAGGGGCCGCCGCCCGGGTGCCCCGCTGGGAAGCGGAGGCGAGACGAGTGGGGAGAGATCGGGCGTGGAACCGAAGGGTCATGGAGAGTCAGGGCTCGAAAGGAGTGGCCGCGGAGGGGCTGAATCCGATGTCCAGGCCCAAGGGTTGGGCCCGAGGGCTGGCGCGGGGGAGATCCGGGAAAGAACCGATTGGGGGACGATGGACGCTCGGGGCACCGGGGTCTTCCCCGTAGTTTCGCCCCAACGGGGGGGGCAGCGGGAAAGTTCACGCCCGCCAAGGATGAACGATCCTGTGAGGCAAGGTCCAGAGATCCCGTGAAGTAGAATTCGCGCCCCGACCGTGGGGCCCCTGGGACGTGACCCCCGGGGGCGCCCACACTAAAGAGAGGAATCGCTGCTCCAGCCGCGTCCCCTCCCCGGCCCATACGTTTCCATGACGATCCTTCACTCCCTGCTCTTCCCCCTCCTGGCGGCCCCTGCCCCCCTGGCAGCCCACCGGCCCAGCCCGGCCCTGATCCCTTCAGCATTCGCCCAGGCGACCGCCACTGAGTCGGGGCAGACGGAAGCCAGCGATGGGGTCGGCGAGGCCGTCAAGGCCCTGGAAGCCGGCGACTTCGTCGCCGCCAAGGCGATCGTCGACCGACTTCTCATCGAGGACCGCATGGCCGAGGCCCTCGCCCTACGAGTGGCCGGTCAGCCGATGGAAGCCATCGCGGTGGCGGACGAGGCCCTGGCCGTGGCATCGCTGACGCGCACGGACCGTGCGAAGCTGCTCGTCGCGCGGGGCCGGGCCGCCTTCGCAGCCGCCGCCAGCGACACCAAGCGCGCCTCCCTCTACGAGGAGGCCCTCGCCAACTTCGAAGAAGCCGCCAAAACCGGCGCCGGCGTCGGCGCGGCCTTCCGTGCCAGCCGAGCCGCTCGCATGATCGGCGACCTCCCCACCGCACTTGACCTGGCGCGCGCCGGAGCGCGCTGGATCCGCGCGGGCGAGGGACGCGACGCGGGCCTCGACCTCGATCAGCCCTACACCCAAACACTGGCCGAGGCCGCGTTCTCCAGCTACATCGCAGCACCCAGCGACACAGCGGAGGCCGTGGCGCAGAGGGCAGAGCTATTCGCTGAGACCAAGGCAGCCCTAGAGGAAACCATCGGCACC
>CALHGQ010000703.1 GCA_938030175.1 uncultured bacterium
CCTGTCACAGGGTCGACTTCGATCGAGGGGCTCCCCGCGGTGCCGTTACCGGGAATCTGCGGATAGCCGCGCGCATCCAAATCGAGCGGCGGGAACAGCGGGTTGCTCTCGTCGATACTGGCCTGCAGCGGCGTGGAGACCACGCTGCCGTCCGCTAGGTCGATCGTCACGAGGGTCTCGTAGCTGTCGATCGTCACGAGCTTCCCGTCCCATCGCCGCTCGAGCCCGATGGGCGCAGCGAGGGGCAGCGTCAGCTCCAGCGTCGAGGATTCGCTGACCGGATCCCAACGAATCAAGCGCGCAACGTCGCCGGGCTGCGGAAACCAGGCACCGATCAGGATCAAGAAGTCGCCCGTTTCCGGGTCCAGAGCGAATCCAAGGGGTTCGCGGGGCAGGCCGGGATTCCCCTGCGGGATCCCCCACTGGGTCACCAAGACCGCCGTTGGATTGGCAGTATCAAAGCCATCGACTCGCCAGATTTGGTTCTGGCGCGAGAGGGTGTAGAGCTCTTGGGCCTGGGCAGGCGCTGCTGCGCAGAGCCCGCCACTGCCCACGGCGATGACGGCGGCGCCCAGGAAACGGGCGAGCAGGGAGGCGGAAGTCTTCATGATTCTGACCTGGTGTTAGGGTGGAGGGGCTGGGCCACTGGGGAACACACCCGAGGCCTCGGGCGTCGCAAGGCATGTGCCGTGGGCCATTCGGGATTGTTCAACCAATTCGAAAAAGGTCTGAACCCGCCTTCGGGTCCCCCGCGGCTTGCCCCCCTTTGAAGACGATGTCCATGGAACCCAACGACGACGGAGGATCGCTCAAGCGACTGGCCCTGGTCATCCTGAAGGACCACGCGAGCGCCGATGACGCGGTCCAGGAGGCCTGGCTCGCGAGCCTGGAGCGATCCGAGGCCGAGGTACAGTCGTCGGGTGGTTGGCTGCGCTCCGTGACGCGGAACCAGGCCGTTCGCGAGCTGGAGCGTCGGCGGCGGCGAGCTGACATCGAAGAGCAAGCGTCTCCCCCCGCGCCGCAGCCCCCGCCGACGGCCCTGCTGGAGCGGGACGAGATTCGCGCCCGGATCGTCGCGGCACTGGAGGACCTCGAGTCCCCGTACAGGGAAGTGCTCCGCGCGCGATTCCTGGACCAGGAGCCCGTGCGCGAGATCGCGCAGGCCAGTGGGAAGCCCGAACACACCGTTCGCACCCAAATCCGACGCGGCCTCGACAAGCTACGGAGTCGGCTAGAACCCGAATTCGGCGGAAGCCAGATGCTGGGTTTCGCCTTGGTCTCCGGCTTCGACTGGCACGAGAGCGAAGTGCACGGGGCAGGGGGAGCCGCGGCCGCAAGCGCGGGCGGGCTCGGATTGCTCAGCTGGGCGACCGCTAGCTCCGTGGCGCTTCTCGGCGTCGCTGCGGCAGCCGTCCTCGTCTGGCAGCTCAGGGGTGAGCCTCGCCCCGAGGACTCCATCGCGCCCGCATCGCCGGTCGGTCGTGAGGCACAGGATCTAACGGGGACGGTCGCCGCTGCGGGCGCGGAGTCCACCGCCTCGCCCCGACGGTCGCCGTTGACCACCGCGGCGAGCTCCGCCGGTATCCCCGAGGACAACGTGTCCGAGTCCACGGCTCCGACCGCCACCATCGAAGAAGCAACGCGGGGTGTCGTTACCGTGAGTGTCACTGACGCGGACGCGCGTCCGATTCCTTTGGCCGAAGTCTGCCTCGTCTTCCATGAAGTCGTGACTCCGGTTGGAGCGACCGACCCCAACGGGACGTTCCAGCTAGAGCTCACCGACGCGAGCTTCGGCCATGCAACGTCAGTCCCACGGGGGGAGCCCGCCGCGAACATCATGATCCGCGCCAAGTCGTGGGCAACGTCAGCGATCCACCTAGTGCGCTCAAACAGGCCGATTCCGGCGTCCGTCGACTTCACTTTGCTGGCGGGAAGAGAGCTGCACGGCCAGGTAATCGATGCCAACGGGATCGGCGTCGCCGGTGCGACCGTAGACGCCGTCGACGGAGATCAAGTCCGCCAGCTAGAAGGCGATCGACTCCCTCCGCTCGTACGGACCACCACGGACGGGAACGGCCGCTTTCACTTCGACGGCCTCGTTGCCGACAAACAAACGGTGCAAGCAAAGAAGGAGGGCTTCTCCCCCGGCCGGACCTTGATAGCTGGCGTGGAAGATTCGAGCGAGTGCGTGATCCGCCTCGTGAGCGGCGTCCGTGTCAGCGGGACCATTCGAGGGACGGATGGCCGGCCGATCGAGGGGGCCAGGATCCGGGTCGAACCTGGGGCGGGCCAGGGAGAACCAGCTCCCCCCGCCATTTCGGATGCCGCCGGGGCCTACACGCTGAACGGCGTGCCGTCTGGGGGCTGCATGCTGCTCGCGGTGGCGGATCCGTCGACGGAGAATGGGCCGACCCAGGCCGCGCGGCTCCGAGTCGATGAGAGTGAAGGCGCCAGAGTGGAGTGGAGTCCCACGCTTGAGAAGATGAGCGGCGTTCGAGTCGAGCTGACGGGGGCCGAAGGGCGAGACGTCGAAGGTCTCGCTGTGCTCCTGCGAAACGAAAGCGGTGCGTACCAGCGGCGCGTACGCGTCGGCCCAACCGGCGTCGCGGTCTTTCCCCTCGCGCCGTCCGAAACGCTTCAGCTGACCATCATGGACCACGAGAGAGGTTTGGTGATCGAGACTCGTCTGCTGAAGATGCCGACCGACGAAGCCGTTCGGATCACCGTCCCCGCACACGTTCGTGGTGCACGAGTGACGGGCGTACTGGCCTCCAGCGGCGGCGCCCCGATCGCGCCCACCGAGGCGGTCATGTACTTCAGCGGGGCCAAGACTCGAGCGGCAACGCCGGCCTCCACAAACAGTGCCGATGGAGCGTTCGAGCTACCGTCCCTGGCCCCCGACACCTACACCGTGGTTCTCCAACACAGCACGTTCGGTCGGGCGCTGCTGACGACCTTCGAGGCTGAGTCCGGGGCGCAGATCGACCTCGGTGAACTTCGAGCACCGCAACCGGCGGAGGTGAAGATCCTCTGGAACTTCCCCGAGGACGACCCATCGGTCGGTTTCCACATGCGCCAGGTCTTGACCCTGTCCCGCGGCCGGCGAGCGGGGCTGACCCTCGACGAGGGTATGGGCGCGCCCAAGGACTCCTACCTCCTCTATCCAGGCGCCGACGCTCTTCTCGTGGTCGATCGAGACGGATCAACGGAGACGTTCCAGGGGGTTGAACTCACGGACAGCCTCCCGCGCACTATCGAAGTTGGCCCGGGCCGCCAGCAACACATGCGCTTTGACCTCGCGGAGCGCTGGCACGGAAAGAGCGTGCGCGTGGCGGTCTACGACGTATCGGAGAGAGCCGACGGACTGGAGCCGGAAGAGGTGGAGGCACTGACTTTCGACCCAGGGGCACTTGGCGACCCGAAACAGGAGCGAACCCTAGGCCCGGACAGCGACAACGCCACACGCTTGACCCTCTCGCTCCCCGTTGGCGCCTGGCACGTGCGCGCGACCGCCGACAGCGGCGAGCTGTGGACGTGGACCGAGCGGCTGCGCGAGACGGCCTACTACCCTCCTTACACGATGGACCCAAAGGCAGCTGGAGAGGACTGAGTCCGCGCTGCGGGACGGAAGAGCGGCGACGGCCAGCTCCACGGTCACTCGCCCAGCCTGCATCTAGTTGGGGAGCAACGGCGAATCCCCGTGCATGCTCAGGTCGATTCTCATCCTCGCGCTTCTGCTGCTCCCCTGCTGCGCTTCTATCACGTCGAACCTGACCGTGCCGCCCGGAGAGAAATTCGTCCTAGGCGGCAATCCCAACGACGGCTTCTACGTCGAGGGGACGAATCGTGGAGTGGGCCGAGTCGAAGTGGTCGAGGTGTTCTCCACCGGGGAGGAACGGAAGCTAGCTGTCGTGGCGTCGGGCGAAGCGTTCGAAGGCCGCTTCGCGGCCGGTAGCTCCGCGGTCATCGTCAACCTGGGAAGCGACCCCGCGGAGATCCAGGTCTACGTCACCGGCGACACAGGACTCAACATAGGGTTCGAGGCTGCGCGCAACCCGTAGGCACGCCGGTTCGAGCTCTGCCCTCCACACTTCAGCAGCGAGAACCTTCGCGCTCGCCACCCTACGCGGCGAACACCCGACCTATCGGCGTTGCTTCAGTGACCGGCCTGGCCGCCCTGCCGTTGGAATCGCCTCGACGCCGTGATCTTCCTCGTTGCCTCTCAGGTTGAGGCGAGCCGACGTTGACGCCGCGAGAACGTCCTGCTCGCACTTGCCCGAAAAGTGGCAAGATAGACCGGCGGCTACGCACACGATTCCGCCCTAGGGGTGGGCCTCTACCGGGGCCCTAGCGTTCGTTTTCTCACCACACAACCAACGAATCCATGCTCGCATTCGCACTATGCCTCGCGGCTCCGCTTCAGACGACCTGGTTTGTCGACAGCGCGGGCACAGCACCAGGGTCTGGCACGGTCGCCGACCCCTATACCAGGGTCGACTTCGCCGTCGCCCAGGCCACGACGCTCACCGGGGACACGATCCTCGTCGAGCCCGGGACCTACCTGAACGAGGCCATTGACTTCGGCGGCAAGGACCTGATCGTGCGCTCCACCGGCGGCCCCCAGGTGACGGTGCTCGAAGGCTTGATCGCGCCCATATCCTCAGCCCCCATCCTGCGACTCGCTGGCGGTCAGAGTCTTAGTTCGCGCTTCGAGGGATTCACGCTCGCCGCACAGGCCGGCGATTGGACGAATGGATTCGATGGACAGGGCGGAGCGATCTACTGCGCGGCCTCCGATGCGACGCTACACAACCTCATCGTTCGCCAGAGCACGACCCGTCACTTTGGTCCGGCTAGGGAAGGCGCGGGCATCTACGTGGCAGGCGGCGTGCTCGAGATCTCCGAGACGGTGTTCGAAGACCTGGGAGAAGACTTGTCCTTTGGAAACGGCGGCGGGATCTATGCCTCCCAGTCCATTCTTCGACTGAGTGACTGCACCTTCCAACGCTGCTTCGGTTCGTTCGGTGGAGGCGTCTACGCCAGGCTGAGCTCCGTCACCGCCCAAAACACGACGTTCAGGGATTCGTCGCCGCCCCCAGGCGGAGGCTCCGGCGGTGCCCTCGCGCTCTTCGGCTCGTCCCTCGACCTCATCAGCTGTCAGGTGGTGAACCACCGGCCCGGCTTTGAGGGCGCCGCGATTTTTGCGTCGGCTGGATCCACGCTGGACGTGCGGGACTCACTCTTCGAGGGGAACCGCGCTTTATTCGATCCCTACAACGGTTCAGGCATCTTCATGGAGTCAGGGGCTAGCGCGACCGTCACGGGCTCAACGTTCCGGGCGAATCGAGGACAGTTCGGATCCGCGATCTTCGGCCCGGCGGACATCGTCGACTGCCGCTTTGAAGACAACGTAGCGTTCGGAGGAGGCCAGCTGGGCTGCGGCGGCGCCGTCGCTGGCTCGGGCACGATCACCGGTTCGATCTTCAGCGGCAACACGGCCACCGACACCTTCTCGAGCGGAGGCGGCGCCATCAACGGGACGTGGGACGTGGACTTCTGCACGTTCGTGGACAACACGGCCATGAACTTCAACGGAACCACCGTGGCGTCCGCTGCTGCGGGAAACGTGACGATCAAGAACTCGATCGTCTTGGGTGGAGCCGCACCTCGCATCAGCCGAACCACCGGGACGGCGACCTTCTCGAACGTGGAGGGAGGCTTCCCTGGGACGGGAAACTTCGACGTTCCCGAGAGCCTTTGGCCCGACTTTGCGCTCCTTCCCGACTCGCCCTCCATCGATTCAGCGGACCCGGCGTCGCCGCTCGATCCGGACGGCACCCGCGCGGATCGCGGCGCCATCCCCTTCGATCCTCTCCGCTGCGAGGCCGGTTGCACGGGGCCCCTCGGCGCGACGACCTGCACCGCCAACCCAAACTCCACGGGTCAGAGCGCCGCGCTCACCGGGCTCGGCGACCCCGCCGCTTCGGAGAATCGTCTCGTCCTGAACGTCACCCAGACGCCGGCTGGGTCACTGGGCTTCTTCCTCGCGTCCGAAACCGCTGGCAACCAGACGCTGGGGGGAGGTAGCCAGGGACTGCTGTGCTTGGGCGGCAACGTCCTGCGCTTTAGCAACACCGTTCTGGACGACCGAGGAATAGGCATCGTGTCGTTCCGTCCTCGCCTCGACTCGTTCCCGCAGGGCGGTGCCGTGCTCGCTGGCGAGACGTGGTTCTTCCAGTATTGGTTCCGTGACGCCAACCCCCAGGTCACGTCGAACACGTCCTCCGCTTTGGCCGTGACATTCCAATAGGAACGACGCTCCCAGCCCGCTCCCCTTACGCAGCGCTTCCCCCACCCAGTGCTTCCCTTGCTTCGACTCGCCCTGGCCCCATCGATCGCAGCGTCGGGCACGGCGAGGCGTCGCGGCAACCGCCCGATGGCCGGGCTCGCCGCGAGCCGCGGGAGACCGCAGGCCCGGCGTCATCGCGTCGACCCTTCGAGCACTTCCGCTGGCGCAGGCCCGGATCGAAGCGTGTCGCCGACCGACAGGCGAACATCGTGAAACGTGAACTCCGTCCCC
>CALHGQ010000704.1 GCA_938030175.1 uncultured bacterium
GCTGGGTGCCCCGAGTGTCCATTGATCCAGGGAACCCCACCGAAACCGTCGAGATCGTTCTACCGATCGTCGCCAGCTCCGGCACTATCGACGCCCAGGTCTTCGCCGTGATCGCAGCTTGGGATAGCGCGAACAACCTAGCCCCCGGCTACCCGCGCGCGACCTGGGCTTCCACGGTCAGGATCTAGCAGGCCGCCCCATAGAGCTACGGGGTCCAGTGTGAAGGGTGTGCCGGATCTACTTCAGGTCGATCCGGTACACCGCTCTGTCCTCATCGAGCATGCTCGGTCCGTAAGTTACCCTGATGCGCTGTTCGGGCGTCCCCCCGATTGTGTCCCCGTCAGCAATGACAGGTCCCGCGGAGACGAGGTACTGCGAAATTCCGAACGCCATGTCGTAGACCTCCTCGTAAGGAGTTTCGCATGGTGGTATCTCGATCTCCATCAGGCCGAACTCGCTGAGGCCTAAGGTGTAGAGGCCGCGGTTGGGGGAGTCCTGGGTCAGGACCATTTGGAATCGAATCCACACCATCAACGGGAGAGCTTCCCGTGAAGCGTCCCCTGTGAGCTTGAGGAATAGCTTGGCGTTTGTCGCCGCCGGTCCATGCCCCCAAAGAACCCCGAGCGCGCGGTCGCCTGCGAGGGCAAGTGCGGCTCGTACGGCCTGAGTCAGTTCAAGCGCCATCCCCACTGAGTCACCGGTGCCGCCGACGCAGCTCACGATCAGGTGCGACTGGTGGGTCGCCGCTTCTTCACCACCATCCGGCCAGTAGGGGGAAGCAGAGGCCCCGTCCACGGCCTCGTCCATGGGCATCGGCACTAGCGTCTGTGCCAACCCGAGGAGATGGCCCGACTCGAGCTTGATCGCCGTAACGACACCGTCGCTGGCTCCATTCTCCGAGTCCTCGGTGGGATCGGGGCCCTCGGCCCCCGGGAATGTCTTAGCGAGGGCAGCCTCCACCTTCTTGGCCTTGAGCGGCTCGTCTCCCTTCAGAAGTACCATCGCTACGATCGCGTCGCCCGTCGATTCGCTCCAGTCGAGCGCATCGCGTTCGGAGAGGTCTACCAGGCCGCCACGAGCTACGTCGAGAGCCTTGCTGCTCGAGAGGTCGACTCCCGGGGCTGCCGTGGGTTCACGGCGGCACGCGGTGGCAGACACCTCGACCTGACGGGCTGGCACTGTCACCGTCCGGATCTCATCGGGTCCCAGGTAGAAACGCGTCATCCAGTCGTTCATCCCGCTCAGCTCGTAGCGGGTCCATAGTGAGTCCCCACGTCCCTTCAGCGTGACGCGACCTCCCTCACGCAGGGTAAGGTTTGGCTTCAGTGTTCCGGACGCCCCGTCCTTTGTGCGGAAAGGGCGGCTGATCCAGCCGTCCGCGGTGATCGCGTAGATGAGCGCGTCTGCCTCGGCAAGGTGGTCGAGCGCGAAGGTGCCGTCGGCATTCACTGACGCGGCTGTCGCGGCCGCCGCCTCCCGGAGCGGTTGTCCAATGACGGTTACCTCAAGGTCCTCCCCAAGGGCCTTCTTGGCGAGCCTCGTCCGGACTTTGCCATCGACTTCGAAGGATCGAACGAGCTCGATCTCGATACCCTCGGCGCCTGCCGCGGCGATGACTTCAGCGACTCCCCAGCCCGGTGCCTCGGCCGTGCCTCGCAGTTCGTAGTGCCCTGCTTCTAGCCCAGTGATACGGAACGTACCGTCGCTCTTCACCTTGGCCGCAATGGCTCGTGTGGGCTGCGCGAAGCTGCGGCATTCGATGGCTCCCGGCAGACCGTCTCCGCCTCTGGCCTTGAGGACGCCTGAGATCGTCTCGGCTGTTGTGGTGAACGCCGATGCGCTGGCGGTCGCCCAGCTGGCTGCGAGTGCGAGGAAGAGGAATACGAGGGGAAGGCGAGTGACTCGGTGCATGGTCGGACCTTACGGGAGTCGAGCGCTCCCCGTAATTCCGTGCCGCTTATTTCTCGTGGAAGCCCATGAACGTCACGTCCTGCACGCCTGCAGCCAGAAACGCGTCGAGCACCTGAACGACCTCGTCTTGGATCACGCCCTCGCGTGGATCTATCGAACACCGTGCGTCTGGGTTGCCATCCAAGAGCTTCAGAAGCACGTCGAAGGCCTCCGCTTGGTTCAGGCCAGACTGCGCTCCGACGCGGTACCGAATGACACGGTCATCGCCGTACTGGAAGCGCAGGCCACTGGCGGCGTCCTCTGCGCTGTAGGGGCGAAGCTCTCCGTTGCGCTGCTGGCGCATACGGGTTCCCGGTTCTTCCACATCCATCCGGACCACGATCTTCTCCAGCGGCTCCGCAGGTGCTGTGCTAACGCCCACGTCTTTCGGCAGATGCGCACCCATCGCGCCTTCCAGCACCTTGAACTTGAGGGTGCACATAAAGAAGATCAGGAGCAGAAACGTGACGTCGATCATCGGCGTCATCTGCAGTTCGCACTGCTCATCCTGAAGGTCCTCGCGATGATTCGATCCCGTGGAGCTAGACTTGCGCATGGATAGGGTGGTTGGGTTGCGGGCAGAGGGGAACGCAGCGAGGTGCCCGTTCCCGGTCCCTGGCGCTAGCGAGCGCGTGGAATTGGGCAACGATCCTTTTCGAAGATTTCTACGCGCTTCGCTCCTCAGACGGCAGGTCTCGGACCCGTCGTACCCCCCTGCCGCCGCCTAGCGGAAGTACTCGGGCAGCCTCGGCTGCACGTCGAGCTTCTCGTAGTTGAAGCCGCTTCCGCGCGGCGTGTAGTCGCCGACGATGCCGACGTCCAGGTCGGCTTTGATGTCGCCTTCGCGCCCCAGGCCCCAGAGAATCCCGTTCAAGAGGACGCGCCGCATGTCCTCACACTCGAAGTCCTCCGCGCTTCCCATCGTGGTGTTGAACACTCGGGAGGTCTTCCCGTTGGCACCGGTCCACTCCTTGACCCAGGCGACGGGAAGAGCGATCAGGTCCGGGTTCGGTTCATCCGCGGGGTCGCGACCCATGAGCGGCTGCCCCATCAGGAGTGGCGTGCAGTCCGCCGGCAGCGATTCTCCTTCGGGGTAGGTTCGGTACACGTCGGTCGTGCCCCACACGTCGTCGACTCCGCGCAGTATCGGGTGGTCGGCGTTCGCTTCCACGGCGCTGGCACGGGTCGAATCCTGGCTCCAGCGTCCGTGGTGTCCCCGGAACGCGCCGCCTAGCACGTCCTCGCCGAAACGCGCGCGCTGGCCGTCGACCCGGTAGTCCCAGTCCACGAAACCATGGTTGCCGGTGCGCACGGCAAGGATCGGCTTGCCTGAATCGAGGTACTCGTAGATCGGTTTCAGCTGCTCCTTGGGGAGGCTCAAGAGGCGCGTGTAGAACACGACGGCGTCCGCGGTCTTGAGGTGCTCCAGGCCCGGCAAGTTGTGTTTTGTGGGATCGTCCCGCTTCTTCATCTCTGCCGTGGGATCCACGAGCCCTTGGTCGTTGAGCCCAAAAAGCACCGTCGTGTGCATCCCGTGCTTCTCGGCGAAGGTGCGCGCCACCATCGGCATGCACTCTTCGCTGCGGTACTCTTGGTCGCCCGCGAGGAAGACCACGTGGGGGGAATCCTCCGTGGCCGCCTTTGCGCTGTAGGTCAGCCAGCGCTTGTCCTTGGGGACCGGGTGCATCGATGGGGCGGGTACTTCGTTCACGGTGTAGTAGGCGTCCTTGTGCAGAAGCTCCATGCCCATCGCCGAGCGAAGCGCCGTGAGGTCGAACTCGTGCACGTGTCCTCTCTTGAGCTCGTTCAGCGTGATGCGGACCGAGCGCCCGTCGTCGGAGACCTCGGCCGAGCGTACCTCGGGTGTCGTCTGGTCCACCTCCGGGCCGCCGTATCCCTGGCGGTAGATGTGAGTGAACGTCCCGAGGGCCCATGAGCTCGGATCCGCCGCGATTTCCGGTTCCACTGGCAGCGTGAAGCGAACGTCGAATCCGTCGCTCGTGATCGTGATCCGCTCCACCTCGAAGGGGGTCACGCCTGTCCACTCAAGGCGCTCGAGCGCAAACGGCTTGAGACCACGAACGGGCCAACCCCGGTTGGTGCCGCCAGCCAAGAGGTTGCCATCTTGGGTGAAGCGCACGTCAAGGATGCCCGTGGAGAGTCCCTCGCGGAACGGATAGCAGGCGCCCTGCCATACGCCGTTCACTTGCTCCGTCGTCGCCCGCAGGATGACCGACAGGCTGAAGTCACCGAGGAACATCTGATCCTTGAAGGGGCCAAAGTCGCCGCCCGTGCGGTCGATGTCAAAGCCCATGATCGAGCGGCCCATCCGGATGTAGGGAAACACTACGGCGTACGGGGTCAGCTCCGGGACGCGCTCGCGCTCCGTGATGATCCTAGTCCTCGACTCTGGCACGTTCGGGGCCTCGCCAAGGTTCGGCGCAAAGGGGTACCAGTTGAAGCTCACCGGGTGCCCGTGAAAGCTGCCCTCCGTGACGGCCTTCAGGCTGCAGGCCGAGTTCCACGGACCTTGGCTCTCGATGTAGAAGAGCGCGCCGGTCTCGTTGGGTCCGATACCGCCCGGGCTGCGCAGACCGCTGGCCACCGGGATCGTCTCGCCCTCAGGCGTGATCTTGAGGACCCAGCCGCGGAACAGCGCGCGCGAGTGGTACGACATCGAAAGGCCGAGGGCGACGTGCATGTTGCCGTCCGTGTCCGGTCCCGTGCCGAAGGCGTACTCGTGGTAGTTTTCGTAGCCCCAACCGTCGGACAGGGTGTCGAAGCGGTCAGCGCGGCCATCCCCGTCGGAATCAGTGACGCGGGTCATCTCGCAGCTTTGGGTGACAAGCAAGCCGCCGTCGATGGGGTGCAATCCGAAGATCTCGTCGAGACCGTTGGCGAAGAGCTCAAAGGTCGGCTCCGGCCTTGGGTCGTCTACGCCGGATACGAAGTAGATGTCCCCGTGGCGTGTCCCAATGGCGATGCGCCCGTCGGGCAACTGCGCGAAGGCTCCGGCCTCGATGATCAGCTCCTCGGGGATCGGAAGGCTCACCAATCGGTAGTACTCTCGCTCTGCGGACTCCGTTCCCCAGCGGTCACCGAGGTCTTCACTGGACGCGGAGGCGACAGTGGCCGTTAGTGCAAGAAACGCTGCACCCATGGGCACGCGGCCATCAATCAACAAGGTCATAGTTCAGCTCCAGCTGTGTGCGGCCAACGGGGAGGTCCAGATCGATGAGTAGCTCTTGGCCCTCGTCCCAAGGACGAAGCCGGGCGGCGCCGAAAGTTGAGTCAGCGGGGACTCTTAGGAGGAGACTACCTACGCGGTACTCGCCGGGCGCGGACGATTCGATCTCGCCCGCGAGAGCGCGGAAGGTCAGGCGTGCGGCGGCCTGGGTCTCAAGCGTCAGCCCGCGACTGAGGGTCGTCCTGCCGTCCACGACTCGAGGCGCCGCCCGGTCTTCCACCATGACGTCTCCGAGTGAGTAGCGCAGCGTCGGATAGCCTTCTGGGTCCAGGTGATAGCCTCGGAATCTGTAGCCCAGCCGCCGAGGGTAGGTGGGATCCGCATTGATCGGCTCCTCCTCGGTGGTGATCGGTCGCAAGGGCCACGCAGCAGCCTCGTCTAGGTCAGCGAGTAGTGCGACGTCCCGCGGAAGCTCCGTCGCCTGGGACCTCGGACTGAAGTCGCCTGCTCCTTGCCCGTTCCAGTTCACGGAGACAAAGTCGCCCCTCCATAGGCCTGCCATCGCGCCGTTGTTCGCGTCGAACGCAAAGTGAATTCCCTCGGGGAATCCGACCGCGATCCCGCGGAAGCCCGCGACTCGGCTGCGGCCGCGGTACACCATCGGGCGCTCCGCCACGTCGACGTTCCAATTCGGCTGTGCGATGCCGATCGGATTTCGGGCGCTGCGACCTAGGCGTAGGAAGTGCCAGATCGCGGCGATCTGTTGGTCGGTGTCGCCGTCGAGTAGCCCGTCGTACGCGGCGACGCCGCCCGACCAGGACTCGGGCATGATCACGCCCGGGAGCAAGGACTGCGGCGCGACGAGGAAGTCGCGGAACCAGCGCTCGCGCAGCCGCTCCGGCATCGTGATGAGGTCCATCCCCTGGAAGTTGGGTCCGCGCTGAGCGTTGAACGAGTGGCACGAGACGCAGCCGAGCCCGGTGACGCCCAGGAGTTTCTGGGCGGCCTCCCGCGTGGGGCGCTCTTCGTCGCCCTCCACCTTCGGCAGTTCGAGCGGCGGCTGGGCATCGACCTCCTCCAGGAGGTCCGGCAGGTGGGCGAGGTTGTCTTCCCCGAACATGGGCATGCGAGTATGCATGTACGGCCTGACCGAAGCACCGTCGTATAGGACGCGCTCGAGCCAGGCGCGACGGAGCTTGCCGCCGACGCCGTCGAGGTGCGGCGGTCGGCGCGCGTGCTCGCCGAGATCCGGTTCATCGGTGACGAGGAAGTCGTCGAGGTGTGCCGGGACGCCGCCGGAACCATTGCGGTCGTGGCACGCCGTGCAGCGGAACGCCGCGAGTGAGTTCGCGACTTGCTCGGTGGGGGAGCGCTCTTGGTCGAGAAGGGCCATGGCGTCCCTTAGGGCCGATCGCTCCTCGTCGGTGAATCGGTACTGGGGGACACCCGCGGGTGGGTCCTCCGACAGGCAGCCCCCGGACGGGTCGTTCCTCGCCGGCCCTGCACCCTTGACCGGTGCGTCGTCGAGGCCGCTGTGACAGTTGGCGCAGCCGAGCGCGCGGAATCGTTGACGGCCGCTCTCTACCAACTCCTCATCGAAGGGGGCCGTCGCCGCAGTGATGCTCACCACGCTGTTCTCGGGGACAAACGTCAGGTATCCCGCGAGGTCACGGGCTTCCCCGCGGTTCAGGTGCATGTTCGGCATGAGGCCGGCGGGTCGGTGGGCCAGCGGGTCGCCGAGGAAGCGTGCGAGGCCCCGGGGGGTGTACTTCGCCATGACACCGTCGAGGGAGCGCATGTCGGATGTTGGGCCTGGGTCGGTCGGCGACGCCTTCCCGGTTCGCTGGACCCCGTGGCACATCACGCAGCCCACCTCGTGGTACAGCCGCTCGCCGCGCCTGCGTGATTTCTCCGGGTCGCCCCAGTCCAGCTCTGCGGGCTCGTCCCGCTCAGCGGCGACGGACGCCAAAAAGGCGCTGAGCTCCACGGCCGCAACCACTCGCTCCGAATCAGGAAGCGACGCGACCAGGTCGGGCATCCGTGTGTCCGGATTCACCGAGTGCGGCACCATCATCAGTGACACCATGAACTCGGGTCGGACATTGCCGATGCTCATCCGCAGGTCGGGGGCTGCGCGCAGTCCAGCGGACTTCAGGTCGTCGTGGCAGGCGGCGCACCCGAGGGAAGCGATCGACTCGCGCTCCGCTTGTGTCGCCGCGCCGGCGGAATCGGGGAACAGTCCAAGGAGGACCAACGCCAAGAGCACGGGGACGTGATTCATGACCTTCGAGGATAGGCGAGGACGCGACCCATGGAGGAGAGCACTGCGTGGAAGTTGGGGCACGGCGATTCGGGCAGACGATGCCCAAGCGTTCATCGCGGCGCCCTTGTGCGTATACTGGAGGCGCAGCAGGGCGGCAACTTCGTCGACGTGCATAGAGAGTCGGCGGATAGATCACGGAGACAAGAAGGGCTATGGAGCTCGCGATTCACACTTGGATGCGCAGCGAACCGCTGGAGCAAGCGATTCGACGCGCTGCGGCCGCGGGCGTGACGGCCCTTGAGATTGCTGGTGAGCCTGACCGGCACGTCCCCAAGGACGTCGAGCCGATGCTGAAAGCGGCCGGCATGACCTGCTTCGGCGGCGTCACCCTCATGATGGAGGGCCGTAGCCTGATCACCTCCGATGCCGCGCGCCGCGCCAAGTCGATCCAGTACGTCAAGGACTGCGTCACCCTGGTGAGTGACCTCGGCGGGATCGAGCTGTCGGTGGTGCCTGCGACCGTCGGTCAGATCGTGCCCGAAGGGCGCCCCGACGACGAGTGGCGCTGGGCCATCGACAGTCTCTCGGAGTGCGTCGAGCACGCGCGGCCCCAGGGCGTGACCATTGCGATCGAGCCGATCAATCGCTTTGAGACCTACTTCATCAACCGCGCGGATCAAGCGCTCGCCCTCGCCGAGGCCGTGGGACCCGATTGCGGCGTGTGCCTCGATCTCTTCCACATGAACATGGAGGAGGACGACGTCCTCGCGGCCCTGCGGCGTGCAGGACCGCGCCTCGCCGACGTGCACGTTGCCGACAACAACCGCATGCCGCCAGGCATGGGCACCCTGGATTGGCGCAAGATCGTCTCGACCCTTGAGGAGATCGATTACGGCGGGCCGCTCTCGATCGAGTTTTGTGCGCCGGTGGATCGGACGCCTGCGAACCCGCACCCCGGTTCCATCGATGAGGACCCGAGCGGAGTCTCCGCGGAGGACCGCAAATTCATCGAGGACCATGGTTCCAACCTTTTGAGCGAGGGCTTCTACACCCAGCTCGTGGAGACCTCGGCCCAGACGCTCCTGCCCCTGATCGGTCGATGAAGATCGAAGCCATCGAGGCGCGCTGGCTCCGCGCGCCGATCCCGGAGGCTAGCCAGCACACGTCGGACTTCGGGCGCCTCCGGACTTTTGACGGGGTGCTCGTAACGGTGCGCACGGACGATGGTCGCGAGGGATTCGGCGAAGCCAAGGCCGCCGTGGGGAGCGCCGGGGACTGCGCGTCCCTCGTCACGCTCATCGAGCGAGAGCTCGCGCCGCCGCTCCTCGGCCGCGATCCCCGGCGCATCACCGAGGCGTGGGAGCGCATGTACTGCGGCACGCGGGGCGACCTCGCGCTGGCCCGGGGGCGCAGCTTTCCGGACGTGGCTCGTCGCGGCCCTCGGGTAGCCGGGATCGGCGCCGTCGATACGGCACTCTGGGATCTGGCCGGGCAAAGCCATGGCGTCCCGCTCGTCGAACTCTTGGGCGGCAAGTGCCACGACGAGCTGCCCGCTTACGCGTCCGGCGGCTGGGGCGACGTGGACTCCATCGGGGCGGAGCTGTCTTCCTTCACCAAGCGTGGCTTCGCGGCTGTCAAGATGCGCGTGGGCGCCATGGACAAGAGCGTTGAGGTCAGTGCGGCCCGTGTGCTCGCGGCGCGCGCGGCCCTAGGGCCCGACGTGGAGCTGATGGTGGACGCCCACGGTACTTGCTCCCTCGCAGAGGCCAAGCGCTTCGCGAGGCTGGTGGAGTCCGCGGGACTGCGCTGGTTTGAGGAGCCGACGATGCTCGACGACGTGCGAGCGGCGGCGGAGCTGCGGGCCACCACCGACATCCCCATCGCCATGGGGGAGAGCCTCTCCACGCGCTTCGAGTTCGCCGAGGTTCTCCACCACCGAGCAGCCGATGTACTGCAGCCCGATGCGGGGCTCGTGGGAGGGGTCACCGAGACCCGGCGCATCGCCGCGCTCGTAGAAACCGCCCAACTCGAATTCGCTCCGCACCTTTGGGGCTCCGCGGTTTCCTACCTCGCCGGCTTGCACGTCGCGTTCGCCAGCCCTTCGGCCCGGATTCTTGAGGTGTCCCTCGGCGCGAATCCACTCCTGCGGGAGCTGCCTGAATCGCCGCCGGAGGTACGCGACGGAAAGGTGAAGGCGCCCACCGCGCCCGGTCTTGGCTTTCGACCGCGCGCTGACCTGTTGGAAGCCTGGACCGTCCCCGTTTGACCCTTCCCCGAAGTCACCATGTCTCGGATCATCAACATCAACCACGTGGCGCTCGTCGTCGACGACATCGAAGCGGCGCGCGCGTTCTATGGCACGGAGCTCGGACTCGAGGCGCTTCCGTCCTTCGACTTTGACTACCCCGCTGCGTTCTTCCTGGTGAATGAAACGCAGCAGCTGCACATCACCGAGTGGAAGGACACGATGTCGTTCCGCGGGCACTTCTGCATGGTCGTGGAGGACTTCGTCGGGCTCTTCCGCCGCCTTGAGGCGGCGGGTCGTATCGACGTGACGCCCTGGGGCAACGTGCGCCGACTGCCGGATGGTGGCATGCAGATGTTCGCGCGCGATCCTGCCGGGAACCTTCTGGAGTTCGCAAGCCGCCCCGAAGAGGAGATCGATCCTGCGCTGTTCGAGAGCGAGCTCGTCGACACGGAGCCTGGGCTCTATCGTTCGGGGCGCGAGGACGGGCGCGGGCTGGGGTCGGCTGACGCTACGCTGCACCACGGGGACCCCAGGCCATGACGCGTCCGGTGGTGCTCATGCTCGAGCCGCTGCACGCTGCCGCGCGCGAACTCCTCGGCGAGCGTGCGACCGTGCACGAGCTGCCGTCTCCCGAGGCGCCTCTGGACCACCTCGACCTGGATCGCATCGATGGGCTTGTCACGCGCGGCAGGGGCAGGGTGGACGCCGCGCTGCTCGCGCGGCTCGGATCGCTGCGGGCGGTGATCCGTGCGGGAGTTGGGCTCGACAACGTGGACCGTGGGGCAGCCAGTGCCCGCAACGTCGCGGTGCTCAACGTTCCGAACGCTCTAACGGCGACCGTCGCGGAGCACGCGATCGCCCTGGCGCTCGCGGCGCGCCGGGACGTGGTCAACATGGGAGTCGCGGCGCGCCGCGGCGCGTGGTCTGAGCGCGACCAATACCGTGGGGAAGCGATCGCGGGCGCCCGCGTCTGCGTGGCAGGAATGGGCGCGATCGGAGCGCGCGCGACGTCGCTCTTCCGCTCGCTGGGTGCGGACGTTGTCACATGGAGCCGGTCCCCGCGCGAGGACTCGGCGTTCGAGCCGTCGTTGGATCGCGCAGTGGAGGGGGCCGATGTTGTGTCTCTACACATGGCGCTCACGCCTGGGACCCGCGGGATTCTGGGGGGCGATCGGTTGGAGCGCCTCCGTCACGGGGCGACCGTGGTGAATACGGCGCGGCCCGGGCTCGTCGACCGGGCAGCGATGCTGACGGCTTTGGAGTCCGGACGGGTAGCGTCCTACGCCGTGGACGGGTTCGAACCGGAACCGCCGAAGGCGGGCGATCCACTCCTCGATCATCCGAGGGTGCTCGTCACGCCGCATGTGGCGGCGCTCACCCAGGAGACGTATGTTTCGGTCTGTCGCTCCACGGTGTTGGGTCTCCTAGACTTCCTTCACGGCGTCGTGCCGACGGACGGTGCCCAGGTTGTTGCGGCGGAGTCGTCCCGTGAGCTCGATAACCATGGGTAATCAGAATCCCTTCCCTTGCGTGGTGCTGGCCCTGGCGGCGTCGTGCGCGGCGCCATCGGTGCACGGAACAGAGCGCGCGGTGAGCGTCTACGCGGGCCGCTACACCGACAATTCGCTCCCGGAGGAGCTCGCGCTCTTCAAGTCGCTGCAGTTCGAGAATGCGACCCAGCTGGCCGCCGCGTACAGCGAGGTCTTCGCGGACCCTTCGCCGAACTACCGGTGGGAGTGGGAGGTCAACGCCGTTCATTGGTCCGGGGACCAGAGTCACCAGGAGCTCGCCGGGCTCGGGTTGTTCCGTTGGCAAGCGCTCCCCTGGGACCATTGGGTGGACTCGAGCATCGCCCTCGGTAACGGTCTATCCTGGGCCACCGAGGAGCCAGAGTTAGAGGAGGCTTTCCATCCAGACACTGGTTCCACCCAGCTGCTTTACCACATCGTCGTGGAGCTAGAGTTCGCTCGGGGCCGAGCGCCCGGCGTTCGCACCGAGAGCCAGGGGCGTCACTGGATGGACCCGTGGGCCACCTTCTTGAGGGTGCACCACCGCTCTGGCGTCTTCGGGGTGTTTGACGGGGTGAACGGCGGCTCGAACGTCGTCGCGCTGGGGCTCAGGTATCGATGGTAAGTCGAACGCTTGCCTAGCAGCCCGTACAAGAAGGCCGCACGATCGGGCAGCGCCCCTCGAAGCCCTTGCTTGAAGGGCCCCGATTAGCTCGGCTTGGAGCCGCCGTTACCTGGAGCTTTGTCAACGGAGTGGGGAGGGTCCCCGCGGCATCATTCGAAGGGAACTTCGAGTCCGTTCGTGAAGTTGCTGACGCCCGCGCCGGCGGCGGCATCGCGGAACCACGCCTGGAAGTTCCAGGTTTGTCCTGCTTGGACGGTGACCAACCCGTTGGGGGTGGGGTGCTGGGTGAGATCGAGGTCCAACGAGATCGTGCCCGTCAATCCGGAGGACTGGATCTGACCCGGACCCACGTAGCGGCCGACGCTCGGTCCAACGCAGAGGTTGCCAGCGCTGCTGCCTGGGTTGGAGATGAACGTTTGGGTCGGTGAAGTGAGGAAGAAGCCGAAGCTGAGGACGGGCAAGCTCTCCGCGTTGAGCGTGAGGTCGTTGGCGGCGGCCGCTGGGTTGCCGATCGCGAAGAGTTCGCCTGGTGCCCCTGTGCTATTGAGCTCCGTGGCGCAGTAGCTCGAACCGACGAGCGGAGGACCCAGCTCGACGAGCTGGATACCATTCATCACGGCGCGGGTAAGGAAGCCGCCGTCGGTTTGTGCAGTGATCTGCAGCGGGCCGCTGAAGAGATTGATCTCATGCAGCGCGTAGGTCACGCCCTCGGCGTGGGAGCCCGGCCAGGGCCCGTCGACGAACTGTGGTCCGCTGGATGATCCGGAGACGATGATCTCGACGGGTGGCATGAAGGTGTAGGCATCCATGGCGTAGGTGTAGACCGCGTAGCGCGCTGGCCGAAGCCCTTCGAGCGTCCAGGTGGTGGTGTTGTCCGCTTGGAAATCCGTCGCGGTAAAATCATTCATGAGCGCCCCGTCTGCCCCGGAGGGAGTCGGGAGGTTTGGAAGCTGAGCGATGCTCATGAAGTTCCCCATTGCCGTCACTCCAGTCGGTAGACCGTCGAGTCCCCCGAGCTGGACGGGTGCTTCGAAGGGGTTCACCAGGTTCCAATGCCCTGTTTGTCCGGCGGCGGCGCCGGAGGTGTTGGGTGGCGTATCGACGCTGGCGTTGAGGGTGAAACCGAAGTCGATGTTGATCGATTGAGTCATCGCCGGCGCGGCGACGGCCGGGGCGATCAGTGACGAGGCGACGAGCAGTACTGCGAGATTCATGGGGATGTGTGGGGGTAGCGGGGCACTGGGGAGCCCTCAGGAAGTGAGCCAGCTGGGCCGGCCAGCTGATTCGGCCAGCTGATTCAGACAGCCGGTCAGATGGTTGAGTGAAGCGGCTGACTGAGTCAGCTGAGCGAGTTCCCCTGAGCTACCCAGAAGTTTGGCGGGGGTCACCAAATTCGACAAGGCTTGCGTTCCGCGGGTGGCAGGAAACCTCTCCGCTGATTCGATCGGTGCGGGCCAGCTCTGCGAGGCCGGTGTATCATCGTGCGGGATGGCATCCTCCACCCGTATCTCTCCACTTGTGACCGTCGGCGCCGTCCTCGGCCTTGGATTCCTGGGTTGGAAGCTCGTGGATGCGAACTCGGAGGCGAGTCTCACCGAGGGGCCTGCCACCGAGGCCCTGACAGAGGGAACTGCGGAGGGAACTGCGGACGGAGCTGCGGAGGCAACGGCAGGAGCCGCTGCGAAGAGCGATCCCCCGAGCCCAGCGCCTCTCTACGGCGGGCAGGTCACGCTGCACACGTTCGGGTTCTCAAGCAGCCTCAACGGGGCCATCGATAACTCGAACACCACGCAGGTCATCCAGCTCGAGATCCACGACACACTCCTGACACGTGACTGGGAGACGACGCGCTTCGGGCCCAGCCTCGCCCGGGCATGGCACGAGGAAGATCTCGTGGTTCTGAACGCAGATGCGCCTCTCGTCGAAGGGGAGGTTGAAGTGCAGGTGACACGATCCGACGACGATCGAACCCTTGTTCCGCGTCGCGCGGTCTACGGATCCGTCTCGCGCGGGGAGGCAGCGATCAGCGTTCGACCCGCCTCGCCGGGCGCCGACCTCAAGGGCGAGGTTTTGATTCCGCTCGCGAGCGTCGACCGCATCGACGAGGCGACGGTGATCACGTTTGAGCTTCGGGAGGGAGTTCGCTGGCAGCCATCGCTCGTCTACGAGGGTGAAGACCTCGAGCGAACGAAGGGTCAGGAACTCGACGCGAACGACGTTCACTTCAGCTGGTCGATTCACCAGAACCCAGAGGTGAGCTGCGGGGCGAAGCGGTCGAGTTTCGAGACGATCCCCGGCTGCCGCGTAGTCGACGGGCGAACGGTTCGTTTCTTCGGCGCTGAGCAGAGCGCGTTCACACTCCAGAGCGTCGCGGATGTCCTCACCGTCCTGCCGTCCCATATCTACAACCTCTCCGATCCCGACTGCCCTGAGTTCAATGAGGCGGCCGGGCAGTCCGAGCGCGCAGCCCACATCAACGTCAACGGGCACAACCGTCTCTGGGTCGGCCTTGGGCCTTACCAGGTTGTAGAGCATGGCCAGGACTCCGTGCTGGCGCGGCGCTTCGTGGACGCGTCGGGCGAGCCCGCTTACTTCGATGCCGAGTCGCGTCCCGGGTACTTTGACTCGATCCGCTGGCGCGCGATCGCCGGGGGACAGCAAGCGCTCATGGCGCTGCTCAACGGTGAGGTGGACTTTATGCAGCGCTTGACGCCGGACGACTACTTCGGGGAGTCGACGCAGAGCGACAGCTTCAACGCAAGCTTCATCAAGGACCGCTTCTTCCTCGGGGACTACAGCTACGTGACATGGAACATGCACAGCCCCAAGCTGAGTGACCTCGCCGTGCGCAAGGCCATCGCCCACGCGTTCGACATGGAGGGCTACCTTCAGAACCAGAACCGGGGCCTCGGCCGCATCAAGACCGGTCCGCTGCAGGAGGGCTTCAACGGGTATCCAGAGGACGCGCAGCACTTCTCCCATGACATCGACCTCGCGCGGCAGATCCTCGAAGACGCGGGTTGGTACGACCACAACGGCAACGGAGTGGCCGACAAGGACGGGGTTGAGCTGAAGATCGAGCTTCTGTTCCCCGCCGGCAGCGGTACGTTCAAGGCTCTCTCCAGGTCGCTGCAAGACGCGGTGCTGTCCCTCGGGATCGATCTCCAGATCACGTCACTGGAGTTCCCGACGATGATGGAGCGCATTCACGAGCGACGCTTCGAGGCGGCAGGGCTCGCGTGGTTTCCTGCCCTTGAGTCCGATCCCGCGGCCCTATGGCACTCCAAGGAAGGGGCCCTCGACGTGACGGGCTCCTCGAACTTCTCTGGCGTGATGGACGAAGAGCTCGATGGCCTCATCGAAGCGATTCAGCGCGAAACCGATGAGCCAAGTCGCATGGAACTTTGGAAACGCTTCCATCGCCGGGTCTACGAGGATATTCAGCCCTATCTCTTCTGCCTCAACGTGCCCGTGACGTACGCAGCGTCGAACAAGATCCGGGGCATCGAGCACGCGCCGATGGCGCCCGGGTACGTTCTTCGCTCTTGGCACTACACGGACCCGTCGATCCCTGGCGTTCGAACCACTCTGTCGCTAGGCGACTAGCCTCCCGCCGGAACCACGCGCCATGCACGTAGCTCGCACCTATCAGTCGGCGATCGACTATTGGGATGAGGTCGGTCCGTTCCTCCTCGAGGATGAGGCACGCCACAGCCTCGCGATCGGCATCGCTAAGCGCTACGTAGCCCAGGAGTGGCGCCCCGACGAGGATGCGGCGCCGGGCTCGCTCTTGGCCTCCGTCTGGCAGGCGGATGGCTCCTTCGACTTCGCGGCGTGGTGTACGCCGCCGCACGCGCTGACGGTGACCGGCGGCGGAGCGGAAGGGATCCGCGCCCTGGTGGAACTCATTCGCGGCCGTGGGGAATCGTTCGATCGCTGCAACGGTCCAACGGAGAGCATTGAGCACCTCGCGCGCGCCGTCGGGCGCCCGTTCACGCGGGGCATCGAGACCGCGCTGCACCGACTGGACGCGCTAGAGGTCGTCGCCACGCTCCCCAAGGTCGAGATCACACGGGCGGTTGCCGACGAAGAGATGCTCGTGCGGCGCTGGGCCCACCAGTTTGCGATCGACTGCGGCTTGGCGCCAAAGGACAGCGAGCTACCCACCGAGCCGATGGATCTTCAGCGCAGCCAGTTCTTTCTCGCGAGGGATGGCCACGGCGAGCCCGTTTCGATGACCGCCATCACCCGGGAGACGCCCAGCTCCGCGAACCTGTCCTATGTCTACACACCTGAGCCCCATCGCGGGCGTGGGTACGCTTCGGCCCTAGTGGCGGCCGTGAGTCAGCGCGCTCTCGACGGCGGGAAGAGCTTCTGCACGCTCTTCACGGACCTTGCTAATCCCACGTCCAACAAGATCTACGCAGCGCTCGGCTACCGTCGACTGAGCGACTCTACGGAGATTCGATTCGAGCCCGAGTGACACCTCCCGCCCGGCTCCCTAGGGCCGCAGCTGGGTGACCTCGTGGCCGCTCAGTTGAACCGGCATGCGGCCGAGTTCTTCTCCATTGCGGGCGAGTACCAAGGTTGTGGCGGCTTCGCTCACCGACAACACCTGGGACTTCCCTTCGATCATCGGCACGTTGGAGAAGGCGCTCATGCCGCCGGCTTCGATCCGATTGATCTGCGTGCGTTGTCCGTTGCCGTCTTCGAACCACACGTCGTTCGCGCCGGCGTACGCATCCGATAGTTCAAGCTGAAAGTGGCAGCGCCGTTCTACCTCGACGCGCTCGGGCTCCGCGCCCACGTCCTTTGCCAGGTCGTGTCGCCCGTTCAGAATCGTCTCTCCGTCGAGGAAGAGGTAGGCGTAGCGCTCTGGCACATCTTCGATGACGAAGCGGCCCTCCTCGTCAGTGACCGTGCCTTTCCCCTGGATCGACGTATGGCCGATGGAGGTCGCGGACGTCGCAAGGTTGAGGCGCACGTTGACGTCGGGAACGGGGGTGCCATCGAGGCTCACGACCTGCCCTTCGACGCGGCTCACCAGGCTGGTTTCCACCACCAGCTTCACCGCCGTGCTCCCCGCAGGGAGCGTCTTTTCTGTGCGTAGCAGCGTCTCCTTATCGTAGGTCTGGAGGATGTAGTCTCGTGGCATCAGGCCCTCGACGCGGAAGCGGCCAAGAGAATCCGTCGTGACTTGGCTGTTCGACGTCCGAGAGAGGCCCTCTGCGCTGTCGATGGGAACCCGGTACTGACTGATCTCGGTCTCATCGGTCATGGAGACGATCCAGCCGCGGCAAGGGGCGCCTGCCTGGTCTACGACTTGACCGGTGATGGACAGAGTGGGGCCGCCCAGGACCAACTCGACGGGATCTGGTGTCCCGTTTGCCTCTTCGACGATCGCGAGGAAGTTGGGGATGAGGCCAGGTTGCGAACCGGGCTTCGCCGCGCAGAGTGGGGTGGTGGGCGACAGCCTCGGGATCGGCAAGCGAAAGAGGCCGCCGTCTCCGCTCTTCGTCTTGCTGCTTCCAAGTTGAACGGCGGCTCCCTTGGCGGGTTGGCCATTGGCATCCACGACGAACCCCTCCAGCATCACCTCGCCGGAATCTTCGACGCGAGTGAGTTCGATGACCAAGGGCCAGGACGCGCTGTCCAGAGAGACGCTTGCGCTCACAAAGCCCGCTGCGACGACCGTCAACCGGAGCCGCTCCAGCTCGGGGAAGGGGGACATCGCAAACTGTCCGTCTTCGTCTGTTGTGCACGTCGGCTGCACAAGCTGGGTCATGTCCAAGGGCAGGTCGAGGTCTTGAAAGGTGTCCCTTTCGACACCCATTCGCAGGCGCGCCCCAGGAATGGGGGCGCCCACGCTGTCTTGCACTCGGCCTTCGACGCTGCCAGCGCGGGCCGCGATCACAAGGTGGTCGAGGTTCAGGTTGGTCGCGTCGATGAAGCTTCGGCGTAGCGTGACCCAACCTGGGTCGTCGACGATCAAGAAGGCCTTGTCGCTGTTGAAGAGACCCTTGAGGGGCGACTCGCGGACGTCCAAAGCGAAGAACCCGTCGCCTCCCGTGACCACGGGGGAGGCGAGATCGCGGCTCTCCATCCTGACGGCCACGCCGGTGATCGCTTGGCCGTGGACGTCGAGGACGCGACCCCGGACTTGGACAAGCGTCTCGTCGGGGGAGGCTTCCACCACATCGGGGTCGGTGGCCTCTGGCGTTGGGGAGGCCGCGGAGGAAGGGACACGCTGCGCCTCGAGGGGCGCAGCAAGGTCGGCGATCTCGTTCGGGCTCTCCACGGTGGGCTCGCTTGCGGCGAGCGTTGGTGCTGCCCCTTCGACGGGAGCAAGCTCGTTCGAGCTGAACTTCCAGGCGGCCCAACCACCGAGGAGAAGGACGGTCGCGGCGATGGCGAGCTTCGCTTGTGCGTTCATGATCGAAAGGGGTTGGAGGGCCTTGAGGGAGCCGCCGCCCATGGACGGCAGGGCGGGAGACGACAGGGCGGCGCTTGCTGCCCCTGTGCCGACGGACTGGGTGGCGAAGGGAAGGAGCAGCGCGGCCCAGGCCTGGCTGTTTCCGTACTCGGCGTCCAAGCGCTCACGCAGCTTGTCGAAGGCACGGCCCAACCGGCTATGGACGGTTTTCAACGGGATCCCGAGACGCTCTGCGATCTCAGGGGGCTTCCTGTCCTCGAAGAACCTCAGCAGCACGGCCGAACGATACGGTTCATCGAGGGCCAAGACGTGCTGCACCACGTCGCGCTGAACGGAGGCGCGCTGCGCCAAGTCTTCCATCGTCGCCTCGGGCCTCGCGGCCGCCTCCTCGCGGGCGCGACGACGGGACTCCGTCCTGCCCTTCTGCAGTGCCTGTCGCCGCACGACGCGCCCGAGCCAGGCCCGCAGATTCGCATCGTGCTTCGGAGGACGACGAAGCGCCGCGAGCCAGCTCTCTTGCACGAGATCCTCCGCGCCAGCCGCATCCCTCACGAGGGTGCGAGCCACCGCACGTACCCACTCTGAATGGGCGAGGAGTGCTTCAAGTTGGGCTGCGCTGGGTGGGGGCATGTCTGACCCCAAAGTGCCGCAGGTCCGCTTGCTTCCCCCGGATTCCCGAAGAAATCTCGCCCCGTGGGCTCTCAGGGTCCCGTTGTTCCCCTTGGGGGGGCCGTCGCGGTGTAGTGACCACGACGGTCCGGCTCGAATTTGATCAGACAGCAGTTGGGGGTCTCGATGGGCGGCCGGATACCGAGGTGCTCGCACAGCGCCGTGCAGACGCCACCGTGTGCCACCAGCACGGGGACTCGCGCCGTCCCTGCGACTTGCTCGAGGACCGTGGCAAGTCCACGTTCGACGCGGGCCAAAAACTGTTCCGGGCTCTCGGCTCCTGACGGAATGCGATCGAAGGACGGAAGGGGAGAGATCCCCATCCTTCTGAGGACGAACTCCGCGGCCTCCCTCGACGAGGCCTCGCGCAGGTCGTTCACAAGCGCCACCTCGCGGCTCTCCCCAAACACCAGGCTTGCCGTCTCAACGGCGCGGGCCAAAGGGCTCGAGAACACGGCGATCTCTCCGAGATCCGGGAGCGAACCGGCTAGCTGCTGCGCCTGCTCGCGTCCTTCTTGGTTGAGGGGGACGTCGTTCCACCCCTGGTAGACATGGTCCCGGTTCCAGTCGGTGGTGCCGTGCCGAACGAAGTAGATCGTGGGGGGGGTGGTTCGCTGCATGGAAACGAGGCTTGTTCCGAAGAAGCCGCAGCACCGAATGACGACCTGGAAGGTTCCGATGGCGGCGCTTGGCTGACGGGCTTGGGCGCACCAAAGTACAGTCGCTCCCTCTGCGCGCCTTGGTCATCGTGGACTTCCCGCACGCAGGAGTCATTCGAGCGTACTCGCTGCGCCCTCCGGCCCCTTCGTTGGGCCGGGCCAGGTGGAGCCGACCGGTATCTGCGGGGCGAGCGACGTCCAGTTCTGGCGCCGCGACACGCGCCTCGGCCAGCTAACGCCGAACCCTACCAACGGAGTGGGGATCGCCCTGACCGTAAGACAGCCATGATCGACTGTAACCGTCTCCGAGGTGCTGGGTAGACGCACGCTGTGATCCACAACCAACGCTCTTTGACCAGCAGGACTGGACGCGCCGCCCCGAATTTCCTCCTTGGCCTCGCGCTGATCTTGGGGCTGGCAGTTTGGCTCGTCCTGCACTGGTCAGACGTTGGCAGCCGCGCCCTAACCGGAGTGAGCGCGGCCGCTGTGGATCAGGGGCCAGCGCACGCCGAGGGCGATGCAGCGCTCGTCGACCTTGCCGATGGGGACCTCCCCGAAAGGGACCTCGCGGCCGTCCCTGCGATCGCCGAGCGCCAAGCTGAGGAGATCGACCAGGTGCAGAATGAGTCGGAAGACCGTGCGCCTCTGGGCAGCGTTCGGGTGCTCGCTGGGCGAGTGGTCCTCCGGAGCCTTGACCCTGATGCCTCCTCCCTTCCGACACTGGAGCAACTCAATGGGTCCGTCCGTTGCTGGGCACGGGTCGGAAGCGAGATGACCGATGTCATACTCCCGATTGCGGCCGGGCGTTTCCACTTGGACGCCCTGGTGCCGGCGGGGGCACCTGTCACCACCGTCGATGGAGCGCATTCTCTCGGGCGGTCACTCGACGCGATCCGGTTCTCCCTTGAGACCCCTGAGCTAACAGGACTTCGATCGCTTCTGATGCGGGACCCCCAGACGCTCGAGGTGGTGGACTGGCCGCCTGAATGGCGCGCGGGAACCTTGGACGTTGAGCTCTGTGTGACGGAGTCAGAGGTGATGACGCTTAGCGTCGTCGACGCGGTGTCTGGCGTTCACCTGAACGGCGTCAAGGTCATCCGCATGCTTGAGAGCGACTGGCTTGAGTACCCGGATGAGGAAGTTTCGAAGGGCGTTGGTTCAGCATCGCTCACGACCGACACCTCTTCCCCCGTTGAGTTGGCAGCGCACCCAAGCGACATGGAAAGAGCTTCCGCGGCCTGCCTTGTGGGGGCGGCAGGGCACGCTTGGAAGTCAGTCACACTGGATCTGATCGAGGGGGGAGAGCGGACGGTCGAGCTCGTGCCTGGCGGAAGCCTCGAGCTGAGCTGGTACGGGGACGCCCCCTCGGGGATGGAGCTTCTGCTTTTGCGCGGCGGCGAGGACTTTCCGGTTCACGCAAAGAAAGTTCAGTCCACGGGCGCATGGAGTTACTCAGGCTTGGCGCCCGGTCCCTACGACGTTCGGATCGTCCTTGGCGATTGGGGTCAGAAGCACCTTGTGCTAGCGCAGCGCACGCTCCATGTCAGGGCGGGGATGGTCTCGAAGGCGACGCTGGAGATCGAAGATCCCGGCGCTCCAGAATACGCCCAGGTGGCCGGGACCCTCATCGTGCCCGTCGCCTGGGGTCTTCCCCGCGAAGAGATCAAGCTGGAGGTGACGCAGCTATCGACGTCCTTGACGGGGTCTCAGCTACGCGAGAGCATTCCCCCGGATCGATTCATCGATGACTCTTCGAACGAGGGGCACTTCCGTTTCGACTTCGGTGCCATGGAAATGGGGACCTACCGTGCCGTGCTGGAGTCGCTCCCCTTTGACTTCGAGTTCGAAGTCGGGCGGGACGCGCTGCCGGGCCTCGTGCTGGAGGTGCCCCCTCCGGTCAACGTGATCGTCCGGGTCGTTGACGCGGTCACGCGCAAGCGCATAGAGACGCTCTCGTCGATCTCCTGTCGCGCGAGGTCTCGGGGGGAGGGCCGTCTCGGGCAACACGCCAGGACGCATTGGGATCCAAGCCTCCGTGGGTTCCGTGCCCGCGTGCCTGCGATGACCGTTCTGGCGTCAGCGGGGTCCCAGGGCTACAGGGGAAGAGTCGACTTCCTCGCCGCAGAGGGGAAGGAGGTGACGCTTGAAGTGAATTCGGTCCCGAAGGCCATCATCGAACTCTGGCACGGGGACGTTCGCATCCCCATCCCCTCGTTCTTCGACTACCAAGTGGCGCCGCTCGCAGGCGACGGCTACGACTGTTGGAGCATGGGCGACGAAGCCGTCATCCACGTAGGCGTCACCGAGCCAGGGGAGTATCGAGTGACCCTACCGCAGCTCGATGGATTCACCGTGCCGCCCGACGTCGTGGTGGACTTTCAACCGGGCGGCACTCAAAAGGTGAAGGTGCCCATTTACGCGAAGTAGCGGCACGGCGAGGCAGTCTACCCCTGGAACCCCGACTGGAACGCTGTCCGCAGCTCGTCGAGCCCAAGGTCCACCAGGGGACGCCCGGTGACGCTCTTGACGGTCATCCGGTTCTTCTTGGAGAAGCGTCCGATCGGAGTCGCTGCGATGCCCATCATCTTCGTTTGGAAGTTGAACTTCTTGCCTTGCTCGACTTCCACGAGGAAGCGCGTGCAGGACTCAGAGAACAGAAGCGTGGCGTCGATATCAAACTCGTGGGGCCAGTCGTCGTGGTCGATCGCGCCGAGGTCGATGTCGGCGCCGACGCCCCCGGCCATGCACATCTCGGCGAGCGCGACCGCGAGGCCGCCTTCGGAGAGATCGTGGCACGAGCGGATCTGCTTGAGCTTCGTCGCGGCGTGGAGCTTCGTGAAGGTCTTCGGCGCCTTCTTGAGGTTCGGGCGCGGGACGGTGCCGCCGCTGAGCCCGAGCATATCGAGGTACTCCGAGCCGCCGAGTTCATTGTTGGTGACGCCCACAAGCAAGATCAGGTTGCCGGCTGACTTCGCGTCCATGGTCACCGCGTTCGCCACGTTGGGCACGCGGGACATGGCGGTCACGAAGAGCGTTGGCGGGATGCTGAGGGTCTCGTTGCCGACGCGGTACTCGTTGTTGAGTGAGTCCTTGCCCGACACGAACGGCGTCTTGTAGGCCATCGCCGCTTCGTAGCAGCCCTTGCTCGCGTGGACGAGCGCACCGAGACGGTCGGGCTTGTCGCAGTTGCCCCAGGAGAAGTTGTCGAGGATCGCTGTGTGATCGGGGTCGCCGCCCACGGCCACGACGTTGCGCAGCGCCTCGTCGATGACGGCGAGGGCCATGCCGTGGGGGTCGAGCACGCCGTAGCGCGGGTTCGCACCGCAGCCGATGGCGACGCCCTTCTTGGAGTCCGCGAGGGGCTTGAGCACGACGCCGTCGGAGGGACCGTCGGCCTCCACGCCGGTGAGCGGCTTGACGACGCTCATGCCCTGGACCTCATGGTCGTACTGGCGGATGATCCACTCCTTGCTCGCCACGTTCGGGCGGGCCATGAGCTGGAGGATCGCTTCGCCGAAGGGCATGTCGCTCCCGTTCAGCGAGTCGACGTTGAGTGGGCTCGGCGCGCCGGGGTCGGCGTGGCCCGGGGACTGCCACTCGGCGCGGCGCGTCGGGCGCGGCGTGCCTTCGTGGAGGAAGTGCATGGACATATCGCCGACGACCTCGCCCCGGTAGCGGAGCTCTAGGCGGCCGGTGTCATTGAAGCTGCCGATGCGCGTGGCCTCGACCTCCTCGGACTCGAACATCGCGATCAGCTCGTCGACCTTGGCCGGGTCCACGGCGAAAACCATGCGCTCCTGGGCCTCGCTGATCCAAATCTCCTCGGGGGTGAGGCCCGGGTACTTGAGGGGGACGAGCTCAAGGTCGACGTCAGCGCCGCACTCCGCGCCCATCTCGCCCACGGCGGACGAGAGTCCACCCGCGCCGCAGTCGGTCACGGCGCGGTAGAGGCCCGCGTCCCGGGCGCGAAGGAGCCCGTCGAGCACGCGCTTCTCGGTGATTGGATCGCCGATCTGCACGGCTGCCGCCGACACCATCTCGCTCTCCTCCGAGAGCTCGATGGACGAGAACGTCGCGCCGTGGATTCCGTCGCGACCGGTGCGCCCGCCGACCGAAACGATCGCATCGCCCGGCAGGACCTTCTTGAATGACTGGTCGTGGGGGATCAAGCCGATCGTGCCCGCATAGACGAGCGGGTTCGCGGTGTAGCCCTTGTCGAACCAGACGCCGCCTGCGACCGTCGGGATGCCCATGCGGTTGCCGTAGTCGCGCACGCCGTCCACGACGCCGCGCAGGATGCGCCGGGGGTGCATGGTGCCCTTGGGCACCTCGGCGTCGGGCAACTCGGTCGGGCCCACAAAGAACGCGTCGACGTTTGCGATGGGCTTGGCACCCATGCCCACCCCAAGGATGTCTCGGATCACGCCGCCGATACCGGTGCCCGCGCCGCCGTAGGGGTCGATGGCGCTCGGGTGGTTGTGGGTCTCGACCTTGACCGCAAGGCACCAGCCGCCGCGATCTGGGTCGACGTCCTTGTCAAACTCGATGATGCCCGCGTTGTCATCGAACACGGATACGCACCAGTCGCGCGCAAGCTCGTGGGTCGCGCGGGCGATGGTCGACTTCAATAGGTTGTCGATCGTCTCGCCGTCCATCTCGATGATGCCGCGGAAGGTCTTGTGCTGGCAGTGTTCGCTCCACGTTTGCGCGATCGTCTCCAGCTCGCAGAGGCTCGGCTCGCGGCCCTCGGCCTGGTAGTGCTTCTGGACCTCCAGCATCTCGGTCAGGTTCAGCGACAGGGCGCCCTCCGTCGAGAGCTTCATCAGGGCGTCGTGGTCGAGGCCGAGGACGGGCACCTCGACGCGTCCGTGGTCGGTGCGCGCACTCGGTGCGCCGAACTGCAGGGCCTCCGAGCCGATCCCGATGTCTTCGATCACCTCGTTCGCCAGCGCGGTGCGCACCGCCTCGCCGAGCTGGGCCGAGTCGGCGCCAAAGATCTCCCACGCTTGAAAGGTCGCGACGCGCGTCGACTGGCCTGGCGCGAGCTCGATGGGGGGCTGCATCCGATCGAGGGCCGCGTCGAGGGTCGTGGCCACCGCGTCCATCACGCCGGGCTTCTTCGCGACGAGCACCCGCTGGGCACCCGGGGCCGCCTCTGGCTCCTTGCCCGGCTCCGTCACGCGGACCGAGTCCACCACGGGGTCCCGCAGAAGCTCGGCGGTGATGCGGTCAACGGCGGCTCGGTCCAGGGCGCTCGGCAGCAGGTATCCGCGACCCAGCCGGACGCGCTCGATGCCCTCCACGCCGAGTTCGAGGAGCGCGGCGCGGGCGTGGACGCCCTCCGGATCGTCGACCCCCTCCTGGCGGAAGACCTCGATCCTCCAGGCTGGGGGAAGCGTGGCCGTGGCGGCCTGGGAACCGTCGGAATGCGGTGCGGTTGAGCTCATGGGGGATTGAGGGTGGTTGGGCCCGCGGAAAAAGACCGCAAGCTGCTCCTGACCGGAGGGGCGCATGAGTCTATCGAGACGCCCCAACGTAAGGAACGGGTGGAGGCTCCTTGCTCAGGAGCCTTTCGCATACGACGATGGTGGGGCGTAGCCTCCGTACCGCGAGTTCCTACGCCCCCACGACATGGCCAAAGACGACAAGAAGCCCGCCGCGGACACAGTCCAGACGGCGCCGGCCGCAGTATCCGACGCAGCAGCCAAGCCCGAAGGCAGCTCAGTAGCCGCCGCTCCAGCCGCCCCCGCGGCCATCCCGGCCGGTCTGCCCTTCGAGCGCGACATCCAGGAGATGGAGCGGAAGCTCGCCGACCTTGAGTATCAGGCGGGCGACGACCTCGATATCTCCACCGAGGTCGAGGCCCTGCGCGGCAAGCTGCGCCAGCGCCTGGCAGACACGTACGAGGGCATTTCGGCCTGGGACCAGGTCACCGTGGCTCGCCATCCAGATCGACCCGTCACCGGCGACTATATTCGCGAAGCCCTCGACGACTTCGTGGAGCTCCACGGTGACAAGGCCTACGGCGACGACCCGGCTATCGTGACCGGCCTCGGCCGTATCGGAGAGCGTCGATTCATGCTCGTGGGCCACCGCAAGGGCCGTACGACCAAAGAGCGCCTCAAGTGCAACTTCGGCTGCGCGCACCCCGAGGGCTACCGCAAGGCCCTCCGCAAGATGCAGCTCGCGGAGCGCATGGGGCTGCCCATCGTGACGATGATCAACACGCCAGGGGCCTATCCGGGCATTGGCGCGGAGGAGCGGGGCCAAGCCGCCGCGATCGCAGAGAACATCCTGCGCATGTTCGAGTTCAAGGTGCCCATCGTGGCCTACGTCATCGGCGAAGGCGGATCGGGCGGTGCCCTCGGGATCGGGATCGCGGACAGCGTCCAGATGCTGCAGTACTCCTACTACTCCGTGATCTCGCCAGAGGGCTGCGCTGCGATCCTTTGGAAGGACGGCTCGCGCAGTCCCGAGGCCGCCGAGGCCCTCGGCCTGACGGCCGGCATTCTGAGCAAGATCGGCATCATCGATGGCGTCGTCCAAGAGCCCCTCGGAGGAGCCCATAGGGATCGTCCCCAGATGATCAAGTCCATGCGCGACTCCATCGTCGAGCAGCTCACGGCCCTCGAATCCGTCCCGAAAGAGGAACTGGTGCCCCAGCGTCGCGCGAAGTTCCGCTTCCTCGGTGCGATCCCGGACCGCTTCCCGGTCGTCGTCGAGTAGGCCGGGGAAGAGGAGACGGAGTGCCAAAAAGAGCCGCTACGTCCACTTGCTGGCCAACTTCCACCGGGGCAGCGCTAACGGCGGCTCCGGGGGGCCGTAAGGCCCATATATGCCCCCCAGCAGCTCACAATCGGCCGCCTTACGCGCGCCAGCAGGCCCCCGGTCCACCTCCGGGCACTCGTCGGGTGCCTTCCGTGAGCCTAAAGAAGGGGAAGCAACCTTGAGCGCGGCCGATGATGGCGCATCCCTGGCCGAGTCTCATTCTGGGATGGCTCCGGTGGGAGAATCCAAGGCAGCGTCAGGCGAAGGGCCAGGCAGCGTCGAAGTCGACGTTATGGACGAGAACGCGAGGCGCAAGGCGGAGGCCGCCGTGGACCACGCGCTCCTTCGTCAGGCGCTCGACGGAGATGAGGCCGGGTTCTCTGGGCTGGTCGAGCGTCACCAGCGTCGGGCCTATCGTGTGGCGCGCAATCTTGTGCCGACCGACGAGGACGCCCAGGACTTGGCCCAGGAGGCCTTCCTGCGCGTGTTCAAGAGCCTCGATCGCTTCGATTTCAACCACGAGTTCACGACCTGGCTCTACCGGATCGTCACGAACCTCTGCATCGACTTCCTGCGCAAGCGCCGGTCCGCCGTCTCGGTCTCGTCCGGCCGCGGCGACGACGATGATGCGGCGTTCGATCTCGAGGACCCGAACATGGCGGCACCGTCCGCCCAGGCCGAGGCCCAGGAGACCGCCGCCGAGGTGGCGGCCGTTCTGGAGACCCTGGCACCTCACTTTCAATCGGTCTTGAACCTGCGCGAGATTGAGGGCCTGTCCTGCCCTGAGATCGCTGAGATCGTCGGCGCGACCCATGTGACCGTGCGTTGGCGCCTGCACCGCGGACGCAAGCTCTTCCAGGAGGAGTGGGAGCGCCGGTCGCGCATGCGCAGCCAAGGGGCCGCCGATCTATTGGGCGGCCAAGAGGGGGATCCCCTGGAGGATCCCGCATTGAACACACTGGAAGAAACAACGGGCCTTGCCCCAACGCCACGCGCCGACGCGCGTACCTCCTCATCAGACGGGTCTTCTCGATCCGGCAAGAAGGCATGAAGCGAAACTCCAACAGCGACCGCGGTGATAGCAACGAGAATCTCTGGGATGGAAGCCCCGTGGGTTCTTCGAGCACCGGTGACGCAGCTCAGAGGTTTGACGACCTTGAGAGCTGGGACAGGGAAGACTTTGAAGCAGCTCTTCCGCTGTACGTCGGCGGTGAGCTAGACGCTCAAGAGGCGGCACGCGTGGATGCTTGGCTGATGGCCCATCCCGAGGATCAGGGAGCTCTCGCTGCATCGAAGCAGGCAGCGGGAGTCCTGGCTCGGTACGCTGAATTCACCAAGGAGCGCGAGACGCCGGACCTTTGGGCCGGTATCCGCTCTGAGTTGGTCGAGCACGGGACGCTGCGTGATGCGGCTACCGCTTCCACCGAACTTCCAAGCGAGCACGTGGCGCCGATCCTCGGCGGCCCGAGCTGGTTCCAGCGCAAGAGCGTGGCGGCTGCTGCGGCCTTGCTGCTCACGGGCTCTGTCGGCCTGTTCCTCGCGACGCGCGGCGCCGTGAACGGCGGCGGAGAGTTGGCCTCCCCAAGCGTTGCCTCGGCGACGGCTGAGGTGCCTTCGGCTTCGACGGGTGACGCCGAGTCGAACCGACTCGCTTCTATGCCGGGTGAGGAACTCTTGGGCGGCGAGTTGGGTATCCCAGGTCGTCCGCTGGTGTCGACCCCGGTGGGGAACTCGCTGATCGGCGATGCGCCGCGCGGTAAGTCACAGAAGCTCCAGCTCGCCAAGCGGGGCGCCGAGCTCCTCATCGACGACGCGCCGAGAGCCCTCCCGTGGCAGATCGATCCCTGGGTTGAGATTCACCAAGGCGTGCGTCGCGGCGAGAGTGGCCCCCAGCTGACCGGTGGACACTAGAGCGCCGCGAAATGGCCTAGCGAACAAATGAGTTGTGAGAGTGCGGTCGGCCGCTTCCAGAGATGGGGGCGGCCGGTCGCTTTGATTCGATGTTGCGCACGGTTTCCTGCCTGGCGTCACGCGGGCTGCCTTAGGTCGGGAAGCGCCCGTGCCGCGCCGCGTGGCGAAAACGCCAGATTCTGCGTCCTGGAGTAAGCTAGAGCGCCCTTGGAAGGGCCCTTTGACGGTCCCTTTCCCGGCGTCCGACGCGACACCTCCAGCTCCCAAAGATTCGATGACGTTGCTCGCACTTGCACTCGCTCTCGCCCCGGCCCAGTCCTGTGCCGTCGACCTTCCGCTTCCCCCAACAAGCGTCGTGCGACTCGGTCAACTGGTCGCCGCCACCGACGACTGGGTGGCGGCCACCGACGCCACGGATCAGGTGGTTCACCTTTGGGAGCGAACCGCGGGAGCCGGCGCCACGTTCGCCGTGTCCCTCACGCCGACGGCAGGGAGAGTCCGGTCCATCGACGTGGATGGCGATCGGCTAGCCGTCGTGTCCGGCTCTTCCGCAGGAAACTACAGCCTGAACGTTTGGGAGCGGGATGCCGCGGGCACCTGGATCGAGGGCGCCGCGTTTGACTTTTCGTCCCTGGTGCCCTTGAGCACGCCCGTTCAGATCGAGGGCGACACGCTGGTGGCTGTGAACCGAGGATCCTCGTCCGGGCCACGCAGTCTTTCGGTCTTCGACCGAGATCCGCAGTCGGGTGTTTGGAGCTATAGCCAAGGGATCACCTATCCGAGCGGGGGCGGGTTCGCCTTCGGCCTCAAGCTCGAAGCTGGCCGGATCTTCGCGCTGGCGGGATCGTTCAGCAACAGGACAGTCGCGACCTTCGGTCGCAGCGGCGCGAGCTTCAGCCTGGACGAGGAGCTGGCAAGTCCCGACTACAACGGCTTCTTCGACGCATCGGGTGACCGGCTGGGAATCGTGGGGGATGACTGGGTCGACGTTTGGCGACGCGACCCGGGCGGCTGGGTGCGAGAACAACGCCTTGGTGGCGCCAACCTGCGCGGCGTCGTGCGCGTCGCGCTCAACGGTCGTTGGCTCTCTGCCACGGTCTTCCCGCCGTCGTCGTCGGGCTTCGTGCCCGGTCCAGTTCAGGTCTTTGAGCGGCAGGGAAACTCTGGGCTCTGGCTCGCCAAAGAGGCGGCTCTGCCGCCAGGCGGCCTTGGCGTGAGCAGCGAGGCCTTCTCGGAGCAGCTTGCCGGAAGCGGCTCTGCGCTCTTCGTTTGCGATAACGAGTTCGCACCGTTCGGGCGCATCAGCGGCATCGACCTGAGCTGCCTTCAGGCACCGCCCGTGCTCCACTGGGCCGACGTTCGACTGAGTCTTCCGACCGCTTCGAGTTGGCCATCCCAGGGCCGCACACTCCAAATCCAGTCCTCGTTTCCCTTCGATCCCGGCCCGCCCTACGGTCTGCGCGACCCGAGTCTCGACTTGGTCGCCGACTACATGCTCGACATCACCGGAAGGCAGTGCAATCAGGACTACGGCTCCAACGTCTGTGCCTTCGCCGCCTTCGCATTCCAGGACGGCCTGACCGGCGCCACGACGACCCCGTTCCCGATCGACCCGTTCAGCGGCAACCCGCAGCTGTTCGACGTGGGTCCGGGACCGCTTGTGGTCGCGAACACCATGGACGTTCAAATCCCTTGGCCCTTCCTCTTCGAGGGGACCGTGGCGAGCGCGAACGACCTTGTTCCATCAGGCGCACCCATGGACCTGCGGCTGGCTGCCGACATGTACAACTGCATCGACTTCGGCGGTATTTGGGCACCCGATAGCCCCAACGTGGAGGCGTTCGGGTGCGGCTACGTATCGCTGCCTGCTTCCGTGACGTCTCTCCAGCTGGACGTATCGGGTACGGGCGAGGTTGCCTTCAATTTCCCTGCCCTGGGCCCGGGATTGCAGGCGACGATCTGCGACGGGGGCGTGAACGGTGCGGGCTCCCAAGCCACTCTCGAAGCCGTGGGCAGCTCGGCGGTCGTAGACAACGCTCTCTACTTCGACGTCACGGGCCTCATCCCCGAGACGGCGGGCATTCTCTTCCTTTCGCCCCAGGCAGCCACGCCGCCGTTCGATCCGCTCGGCTTCGGTTCTCTTTGCCTCGGCTCACCTCTCGCGCGCGTCCCCGGCTCCCTCGGGGTCGCCGATGCCTCGGGCAACGCCGCGCTCCGCCTCGATCTGCAGACACTTCCGCCCGGAGTTCAGCCGCAACCCGGCTCCACGTGGGCAGCGCAGTGGATGTACCGCGACCAAGGCTTCGTGAATACCTCGAGCGCGCAGACGGTCATGTTCCAGTAGGGTGAGTTAGCGCTCAAGCGGCGCGCTCGCTCGCCCCAACGGCCATCCAAGGAAGGCCGAGACCCTCCTGGTACTCGCCCATGAAACTGAAGGTCGCCACCCTCATCGCTGTCGCCGCCATTGCCCTCGTTGGGTGGGTTTGGAAGACCACAGGTTCGTCGGAGGGGACGCTGCAGGTGGCGGCGGGTGAGGCGCTCCGCGGTGTCGAGCGCGGGGCGGATCCCGAGCCTAAGGACGTAGAGCCGCTCGAAGCAGACGGCCCGGAGCGTCTGGGCCTGGCCACCCGGGTGGAGCCCGAGGTCCCCGTGGCTGAGACGGGAGCGGTCGTCGATGGTCCTGCGGCGACTTCCCTCACCGTGCGCGTCGTTTGGCGGGACCAGCAGCCAGCCGAGGGGGTGTCGCTCCTTGTGATCACCTCCGACAAGCTTCGCTATCGACAGTCCGATCGATGGGTGTCCACGGACGCCGAGGGAATCGCGCCCGTGAAGGGGCTCGCGCCCGGCAAGTACACGATCCAAGCAGATCGCGGCGGCAGCATCAAGGTAGAGCTCGAGCCGGGAGAGGTGAAGGCCGAGACCTTGGTGCTAGAGGGCGCGTTCGATGTCCACGGCACGGTTCGCGACGGCGATGGCCGCACTGTGGCTGGTGCGGAGGTCGTCGCCGTCACCTCCCGGTTCGACTGGCGTGGAGCGAAGCGGGTGGCGACCTCGGACGCGAGCGGCAGCTTCACCGTTCGCTGCGTCGACGCCAAGCACTCCATGGGCGCATTCGCTTCCGGCTGGGCTCCCTCCGAGCTGGTCCATCTCGCTCTGGTGGACGCGGACTCGGTGGCGGAAGATCACGTGGTGAACGTGGATCTCGTACTCCAAGAGAAGGGGGGCGACCTTTGGGGGACGGTGGTGGATCCACAGGGCGCGCCGGTGGAAGGTGTCCAAGTCGCCGTGGGCACCGCGGACCCCTTTGGCGAAGTCTACTCGTCAGGCCAGTACCTCGCGGGCCCTAAGCCGCACACCGTTCGGACCGACCATGAGGGCCGCTTCCGAATCGATGGAGTGGCTGCTGGAGTCCAGCCAATCGCCGCCTGGCATTCCGACTGGCCGATCTGGAGAAGCGAGGTCGAGGTGGTGGCTGGCGCAGAGCAGCGCGTCGATGTGGCACTTCTGCAGGGGGTGACTGTCTCCGGGATCGTGAGCCGTGCGTCGGGCGAACCCGCGTCCGGGGCGGCGGTGATCGCGTTGGCTGAGCGCTTCGAAGACCCCTTCCCGAACCAGGGGCCGTTCCGACAGGGCAGCCCTTTTGTGCATCCGCGCACGGAAGCAGATGCCGACGGGCGGTTCGCGCTTGGTCCGATTGCGCCGGGCGAGCTGTACATGTACGCGTCTCTGGGAACGAGCGCGCTGACCGACTGGACCGGCGAAGATCCAATCTACGAGGGCACGTGCCAGGAGACGCTGAGCGGTGCCCCTGGCCAGGAGCTGGAGTGGAATCCGACCCTCACCCTTGGGCTCGTGATCTCGGGCGTCGCCTCCTACGCCGACGGAACGCCCATGAAGGACGTGTTTGTGACGGCCATTCAGGACAAGGAGCGAGTTTACGCCGTCACGACGAACGACCGCGGTGAGTTTTCGATCTCTGGGCTAGAGAGCGTGCCTCACAGGGTGACGCTGCAGATGCCGTTCAACGCTCCGCGCACCGCGAGTATCGGCGCCTTCTACGACGTGGTTCCCCCGGTGGACGATCTTGCCTTTGTCGCCGATTACACGCCCGGGCCCAAAGAACCCAGGGGGAAGCTCCGCCTCAGACTTCGTGACACGGCGAAGCTCGGAGAGTCTCTCGGGAAGGGGCCTGTGCTGCCAGTGGCCTACAACGTGGGGACGATGTCATGGAACTTCCTGACCGACAGCAAGGAGGGGGTTTTGGAGGAAGCCCTCAGGCCTGGCACCTACACGCTGCGGTTGCAAGCGGGCGAACAGGTCGTCTACCGCGGCGACCCCTTCGAGATTCGCCCCGGCGAGACCCTCGACCTTGGGACGCTGGACACGGAGCCACTCGGAACTCTGGAGGTCACGATCGAGCGGCCCGAGGGCGTCGCCGGACCTGTTGTCGTTCGACGGAAGTACACCTACGGGGAGCACCAGACGATCGAAGCGGGGGCGACCGTAGCGAAGTTCGAGGAGTCGGCTACGGGCAAATTTGAGCTCGAGGTCACCGGGTACGGCATCGCCAAGGAGCTCGTCGCGGTCGAGGTCCTCCCTGCCATCCAGAACCGAGTACACGTCAAGCTCCGTCGAGCCGCGCAGATAAAGATCGAGTGCACGCTTGAGCAAACCAGGGGCTTCCGGGCGATCTCGCTGACGGTCAAAGACGCTGCCGGTACCAAGTGGTACGAGCGCTTTCGCAGGGAGAAGGATGTACGTGAGTGGCCTTTCTCATGCGTTGTGAATCTTCCTCCCGGCACCTACTCCATCCGGGGCGAGGCGTCCGATGGCCAAGCGGCGACCGTGCCGGTGACGGTGGAGACCGATGGGGGGAACAGAACCATCGAGGTCCGGTTGAAGTAGACACGAGCTGGCCCCAGAGATTGTGGATTCAGCTAGGACTGCCGGCCTAAGCCTGCAACCCGTAACGACATCGATCGGTCACTCCCTTGCGAGGGCCCTCCGGCTCCCCACAGCTGAGGAGTTGCCCGATGTTCGAGCCACCCGATGTCCTAACGAACGCTGTTCGCTGCACCCGTCCCCCGAGCCGAACTTCTACCGCTGGCACGGCTTCTATCGTCCTAAGTGGCGCGACCACCCTGTCCCGCGATTCATCTTTCGCGTTCGCGGGAAGAGCTTCTCTCGGTAGACGTTCCGAGCCGACTACTTCGATTCCGGTCCGTCGCGCCACGTTCGCCTTCGCGGGACGATCGCTCAGGAGCGCGGATTCCCAGGTGGTATTCCCAGGTGGCACTCAACGATCAGTCGAACGTGATCGCCGAAGCGCTGCTGAAGTTCGACGTCGCCACGCCCTGGACCGCGTCGCGGTACCAGCTCTGGGCGAACCAGGTCTCCCCCGCCAGCGCAGCCGCAGGGCCGTTGGGTTGGGGGATCGAACCCAGGTCGATCCTCACGGTTGCGCGGCCCTCGAAGTTGCTCGTGTAGACCTGGTCGATGACGCGGCCGATCGAGCCGGAGAGGCACAGGTTGCCCTGGCTGCCACCGGGGCCCATGGCCACTCCGAAGCTGCGGGACACGAGGACGAAGCCCGGAGCATTCACCGGGAGACCAAAGACCTGGAGAATGAGGTCGTTGCGGGTCACGTCGACGCTGCCAGCCCCGACCACCTGCGCAGCCTCCCCTGTGGAATTAGGGACACCCGCGCAGACGGGTCGATCGACACGGTAGTCCCGCCCCCTCGTTACCGCGACGACCGTCGGGATCGTGGGGGAGCTGTTGCGCAGCGAGCCGAGAATCAGCGTGCCGGACTGGCCGTTCGGACGCGTGATTCGCCTGCCGAACGCGGAAAAGCGGAACTCGTAGTTCGCATCGGGTAAGCCGTTGCCGCTCACGTCCGCGACGATGGGGCTGCCCGCCACGGCGGGGTAGGTCTCCAGGGAGAATTCGCTGCCGAAGCTTCCGGCGAGGATCGCGCCTGTCTTGTCGAGCCCGACCATCGCGCGCCCCTCGTGCGTGACGCGGCGGCCATTGCGGAAGACCCCGGACCGAACCTGTGGCAGCGTGGTGTGCCGATAGGACGCGCTGAATGCGTAGTCGCCCGCGTCGTTCACGAGCGCAGGGTAGATCGTGGCCCACTCGAACGAAGTCGACCCCCCGGCGAAGTCAGGCTGAACGGGCCGGTTGGACTGGACGAAGTAGCCTGGGGAAGTCTCGAGCACGCTTCCGTCCACCACGAGCGCCCAGAAGCCCATTTGTTCCCGGGCCACGATGGACCAGTGGTTTCCACTGGGGCTCACTTCCAAACCTGACCGGAAGGTATCGAAGGGTTGCGCCATCCCCGGGATGGAGTCGCCCCCCTTGAGGAGAACGGTGCCCGACGGCCACTCTGTGAGCACATCCACCGGCGCTCCTCCGAGGAGTGGCGTGACCTCTCCAACGATGAGGGCCGTGCCGGCGGCGGAGAGCTCAACCTGGTGGAACTGCGACCAGGTCATGCCCCCCGTCCCTGGAACCGTGTCGCCCGCTTCGAAAAGGAGCTGGTCGTCGAGCCAGACGCTGCGGCCGGAGCTAGCGTTGAACGAATCGGCTTCGAGGTACGCGATGTTCGAGCCCGCGATCGACGGAAGGATCAGGGACCCCTGGGCGTACCCAGAGAGTGCCTGCGCCTCCCGTAGGATCACGGGGGGCGAAGCCGTTTGCGAAGCGCGCTGGCCGAGGAGGAAGCTCCGCTCGACGGGGTTGCTGCCGTCGAGCGCCGACGCGCAAACGACCCAGCCGCCGTTCGCTCCGCCGCGCAGGTCCCTGAGTCTCTCGATAGAGGAGTTGGGCGCGCCGCCGGGGAGCGGAGCGTCGCCCCTGAGGACGACCTCGACAAAGTTGGGCGCGCCGGACTCGTGGGCAAGCGCGACAGGACCGAGGGCGAGGCAGAGACCGACGAAGCGAGCGGCGGGAGGGAAGCGCATGGGGATGTGGATGGGAGCAGGGAGGGAAGGTGCGAGGTGCGCGATCACGAAGGCGAGGAGTGGGTGAGGCGCGGATCTCTGACACTACAGCAGACCGCCCAGGATCGCCAACTTGTCGCACGGCGAGGCTGCCCCTGGACGCCGGAGGTCCTCACTGGCTCAGCTTGAGGAGCCCACGGGGTCAAAGTTGGGCCATACGAACACCGTTCCCTACGATGGGCGAATGCGAATTCCCTTCGATGTCCGCCATGCCGTCGCCCCAGCCCTCGGCAGCGTGGCGCTCTTCTCGGCGACGACCTCGGCGGCGTTCGGAGCGCAGTTGTCTGCGCCGGCCAGCGCTGACCCAACCGACGAGGCCCAGCTCCTGGTAGAGCGCCTGGGTCTGCCGGACTTCTCTTACGCAGGATGGGAGGGCGCGGCCGATGAGCCGCCCGCCGTGACGCCCACGACCCACACCTCGTTCTTGGTGACCGACTTCGGCGCCGTCGCGGACGATGGGCTCAGCGACCGCGGCGCCGTCGAGGCAGCCATCGCGGCGGCCGAGGCGAGCCCCGGCCCCGCTGCGGTGATCTTCCCCGCCGGGCGCTTCGTGCTGCGCGACCGGGACGATGTGGGGGCGCCGCCGATCCGTGTCACGCGCGGCGACTTGGTCATCCGGGGCGCTGGCATGTTCTCCGGGGGCACCGAGCTCCTCGTGGAAGCGGGCAGCCACAACGTCTACGCCTTCGACATCGAGCCAGAGCTCGACCCCACGGTGAGCTGGCGCGGGTTCCGGGACCTGACGAGCCTCACGGAAGTGCCGAGCCTCGGGCAGCGCGAGGTCACCGTCCTCGATGCGAGCGGCATCCACGCTGGGGACGTGGTGCGGCTGAGTTCGGTCCTGCCGGACACGTTCGCAGAGTTCCGAAGCTACTTCGGCCTCTTGGGTGACGACGACCGGATTCAGGGCTACTTCGATCGTTCTTCCGGCGATGGCAAGGACTGGCGCTCGGACTTTCTCAGCACCTTGGAGGTTGAATCGGTCACGGGGAACGTCGTGCGCTTTACCGAGCCTCTCTTGGCGGAGTATGAGTTCACTTCACCGACCTACAAGGGCGGGCCAAAGCTCGTCCAGATCTTCGCTGACGGCGAAGCGTTGATGGAGCGCGTGGGCGTGGAAGACGTCGCGTTTGTGGGGGGATTCCGCGACACGTTCTCGCACTTCTTCAACCGAGGGATGGACAGCTTCAACTTCCTTCGCTTCGCGAACGTGCGCCAGAGCTACGTGCGACGCGTGCGGATGCAGAGCGGCACCCGTGGGATCTTCTTCAACGACAACGGCCGGAATAACCTCGTCTACGACGTGCAGTTCGAGGGCAACAGTGGTCACTACTCGATCACCACCGACGGCAACACCGTCGGCAATCAGGCGTCCTTCCTGCGGGAGTACGCCCCCTGCCATCACGGATTCGGCGCGACCTCCAGCGCATTCGGTACGGTCTACCACCGCTGCAATCACTTCGCAGGCCCTGAGGGACATGGCGGCTACCCGCAAGCGACTCTCTTCGACTGCAACGAAGGGGATCTATCCCTTTCCCGCATCGGCGGCGCGCCTCCGCATCAGGCCCGGGGCACCGTCTTTTGGAACTGGAACCAGGACCTGATGGTCCCGACGTCCACGGGGCTCGCGGGGGCCGACGGCCGCTACTTGGCCCCTGACCTCGCGGGAGCCGAGCTCAGCTTTTGGCCCGACCGCATCATGCAGCCCTCGCTCGTGGGTTTGCACGGCACCCCGGCAACGATCGGTGGCGACCCCGACTCCGTTGAGCAAGTGGTGTCCCAGGGGGCGGCTGTGAAGCCGCAGTCGCTGTTCGAGTACCAGCTCCGCCGCCGCCTCGGGGCCACTCCCCGCTGGCTCATGCGGCGAGCCTTGACGTTCGAAGCGGTGACTCGCTACTCCCAGGTCGACATCGCCGCGCCCGCGTCAGAGACGCGCTTCACCCCCGGGGCCCCCGTCACGGTAGACGTGCGCCTGCACCCGAAGTTCGATCGCCAGCATCTTGCATCGGTTGAGCTCCTCGCGGGCCAAGGCCACCCCTTGGACGAAGCGCCCCAGGTGGTTGCCAGCTCCACGGATGTAACCGTTACGGAGCTCGTATGGACGCCGCCCGTGGACGGGCCGTGGCGCCTCACGCTGCGCCTCGTCAATTCCCTGGGGGAAGAAACGGAGAGCGAACCGGTCTACGTGTTCGTCGAGCCGTCGGATCCCGCGGTGGAGTTCCTGACGGCGACGGACGCATGGCTCCAGCCGCGGGACCTGGACTCGGTGAGCATCATGGGGGCCAGCGACGGCGTCGTGTTCACGGATCGTGCGCAGTACCGTAGCGACGTGCTCGCCATCGAGCGGCCGTTGGTCGAGTCGGCGGTGCTGGACGCCGCCAATCGCCAGGTGGGCCAGGCGCTGGTGGACGGCAACCTGACCGCCAACGCTACCGGGCCCGCGGCCCTGCGCTTCTTTGGGATCAAAGGCCTCGTGATCGACCTCGGTTCGGTGCAGCGGGTGGACTTCCTACAGCTCGTTGGCCCGACTGGCTCCAGCAACATTGAGCTGTTCTCCGCGATGGACATCCAGGTGTCCGTCCTTGAGGACTCCGAGTTCTCCTACACCGGAAGCGATCTCGGTTGGCACACGGCGCGCCGCCTCGGCCACGCACGGCGCTCCGTGGGGTTGCCGCTCGGCGTGGGCCGCCGCATCCGTATCCACCTGCCGAAGGACACGGAAGCGCGCTACATCCGACTGCTGGTGCGCACGCTGGACTCGACCGGCCCGAACGACGGCAACCTGGCCGAGCTGCGGCCTGGCCGCTACACCCACCTGTAGCGGGAAGCGCAGCGGAAGAGCCTGGCGCGCTACTCCAACGTCCCGAGGCGCTCGAGGAGCCATCCGTGGCCTGGGAACTCGTTGAGTCCGCGCTGCCACGCGGCGCGCGCCGCATCGGTCTTGCCCTGCTGGGCATAGAGGTTGCCGAGCCACACGTACGTCGTCGGGAAGCTGTCCTTGGAGCCGCCCGTTGCCGAGCCGCTTTCCTGTTGGTCAGCGAGGATCTCAAAGTGCCTCACGGCCTCCGCTTGGCCGCCGTAGGCCACGGGCCAGAACGCCATGTTCTTGGCTTTCTGATAGCGAGCGTCCCAGTGCTGAGGGTCGTGCTCAAGCGCCGCGCTGTAGGCGTCGTTCGAATCGACCCACCAGTTGCCGTTCGTGTTGGATGGCATGGCCTGGGCGGCTGCGTAGTACGCGCGCGCTCGGTCGAATTCTTTGTCCGCGCTATCAGGAGTGCTGGATAGCTCTTCCTCCATCGCCGCGAGCAACTCGTGCAGCTGACCGTTGGCCGCTGCTTCTTCCCAAAGAGCGTCCATGTCTTGCCCGACCACTCCGCCTTCGAGAATGGCCCGGATGGCGTCGTTGACGGTCGTGTGGCCGCCAGGCCAGGAGGAGGCCTCGCGAACCGGCGCCACCAGAGCCTCCTCCTTGACCAGATCGCGTACGAGGGCCGCAAGGGTCTCCTGCGTGGTGTCGGAATCCACCGACGGGGTCGCGGCGACCCTGGGCATGGGAAGCGAGTTGACGTCGCGGTCGCGGAGCAGCCCCTCCACCTGCTCGCTCATCGCGTCGAGCTCAGCCTGAACGCGTGAGACATCGGGCAGCTCGGAGAGGGCCCTAGTCGTGCCCATCTCGCTCTGCGGGCTGCGCCCGTCAAGAACGAACCAGCAGGCGGCGGTGCTGAGGACGACCGAGGAGGAAATCGTGAGTAGCGTTTGGAAGGTCATGGTTGGGAGTGGGCTTGGGTGCCGCGTCCGGCGTGGCGCGATCATGGACTCACTCGAACCGACCCCATTTCAGGGATCATGATTCCTCAGTTTCCCTGTTGGGCGATGGAGTCAATGAAGCGCGTCGTGCGCTCGACGGGGAGACCCGCGGCCGCCATTCGGGCGACAAGATCGCGACTGCTTCGGATCTGTTCCTCTCGCTCCTCCGTTCGGAGGCCGCGCCAGGCGCTTCGCAGCAGCTCTTCGCGCGCATTCAGGGCCGGCGGATCCTCCGCCCGTTCTTCGTGCAGCAGCAGGATGACCGTGTGAAGATCCAGCGAACTCGCGACCACTTCGTCGCGGAGGAGCGTTGCGCTGAGGTCAGCCAGATCGGCGAGCGTCCTGTAGACCTCGCCGGTGCCCCCGGTCCCCGTCAGCGCGGCGAAGGCGGTGAGCTCCGTCCACCCGAAGACGCGGAGCGTGAGGGTGGCGTCGTCGTCGAGGCTGGCGCCTTCCGCCCTGCGGATCCCCAGGAGCTCCTGTCTGTCCATTCGGGCCTGCCGATGAAACGCCGCACCGCCTTCGGCGTCATCCGCCTCGCGCTTGATCCAGTGCCCGAGGCGAAGGTTCGCCCACGAACGCATGTCCAAGAGTTCCGGCCTTGGTTCTCCGAGACTCTCCAGCTGGTTGACAATCGCGAGGCACTCCTCGGAGTCGATCAGGCCTTGATCGTGGGGGGGGTGTTCGATGTGCAGATCGCTGCGGCCGCCTACCGCGTCGAAGAGTCCCCTCAGGGCGACCCTCGATGCGGCGTTCTTCTCGACGTCGTGGCGTGAGAGCGCGATGGCCTCGTCGACGGTCGCGCGACCTTCGCTGAACTCCTGAGCCTTGCGGCAGGCGTCTGCCTGGTCGACCAGGATGGAGATGAGCCAACGCCTCAGGTCATCGTTCTCTGGGTCGCTCGCCTGAACCTGGCGCGCGAGGCGTGCTGCCTCGCGATAGGCCTCCAGGG
>CALHGQ010000705.1 GCA_938030175.1 uncultured bacterium
GGCCTCGCCGGGGGGGGGCGACTACACCGCCACGTGGGTCCACGTTCATAGCCAACGATGTACGTCGGGGTGATCTTCGCGGCCCACTGGGGTCCGTCGAAGGCCAGAGCGACCACTCGGTGAACGTCACGGGGAAGCTCCCAATCACCCGACGCCACGATAGCGGAAGCGGACACCGAGCCGAGGCTCGGTCGACGGTCCGACCCGTCAAGCGTTTAGTGGACCTCCGCCCCTTGGGGCACGCGGCAACGCGGGTCGCCGAAGGCAATCGCTCCGAGCTGGAGAAGCTCTGCCGCTATGTAGCGCGCCCGGCGATCTGCCACAAGCGGCTGGAGGTCCGCGTAGCCGTGACTCCTGGGTACGCAGCCGCAGAAACAGGGTCAGACTCGGGTTTATCAGCCGAGCCGCCCCTGTGTCCGCGCTACATCCCTTGGGCGAAGCTCTTAGAGCATGCCGAGAGCAGGATCTGTTCGGAGAAGTCGTGTTCCGCTGTCCAGACTGCGGAGGCCGCCGCATGATCTAGGTGGTAACGGACCCCGAGTCGGTGGCGCTGGAGCCGCAGAGCATCGTGCTGTCGCTCTAGGCAGCTATTGTTTGCCTCCATACGTTTCTGGGTAGGGACGCGACTGTTGCGGCACGGCGCCTTCTCAGCAGCGCACTGGTGCCGCAGATATACTCAACAGGCATGAAAGGAACGGTCAGCGCTTCTCGTCGCAAACGCCACAACATCGTCCAGGTCTACCTCGCTGATGACTTGACCAACTCGCACTGCCTTGACGGCGAGCGCTCAGAGCTGATCGGGGAGGTGATCGCTCGAGTGAAGTTGAGGCACCCGATCTCCTCGAAGATCTGGGTTGCCGATCATCCTTTTCTGAAAGATGGATCGTTCATCGTCCTCTGTTACGGCTACGAGGTTGCTGGCTACACACTTGAGCCGGAGGACGACTTCCTCGACTGCCTTGAACAATGCCTCCTCTATGTCATGGAGAACCATCATGGCTACATTCGGAAGCTCGAATCGCAGCGGGATAGCTGGTGGCGCCAGGCGATCTTCGGCCGCAACTCAGAAGGGTAATATGCTGTTTAGCGTACGCCAGTAAGTCGCTTGAGCAGTTCCTGGGAGGACTGTGTGCCGGTACCTTGCCGGTATCCCGCTTTGCCCGCCCGCTCCCTTCGGTCTTCCCCATCGGGTTCAGTGCTTGGAGCAGGTGCAGTGATGGGACTGCTCTCTGAGGCGCACTTCAAGAATCGGGGCCCGAAAGGCGTGGGGGAGGGGGTTGCGGTAGACAGACCTGCCAAGCGCCTCTCATGCTCAGATCGACAGCCGGCATGGAAGACCTAACCACAGCACGATCTACACAACGTCGGCAGCCTCCTTGCGCGCGCTGTAGGGGGCGGTACCGCGCGCACGTGCCGTAGAGCTGCTAGCCTCGGGGTATGCCCTATCCCAGGTTGAACTACACAATGGCCAGCGCTCGCACGCTCGCCCTCGCACTTCTCGCTACCAACACTGCTGCCGGTCATGAACTGACCCCAGTGCAAGATCCTGACCAGGCTGAGCTCGCTCAAGAACCGGAGCTACCCAGCGGCGTAACCCCGAGCGACTGGTCATCTATTCGCGCCTCAATCGATTCTCACCAACACGCCATCGAAGTTGCGCACAGCGGCTTCGAGGCTCGCAATCCAGGCTTCGACTGGACGGCTCGTTTCAACGAGACGTCGGCCCTGATCCAGCCCGCCGACGGTGGCTGGAGTTTTGGCTTAGCGCTCAAGGCCTTCGGGTATGCGAACGAAATGCAGTACGTCGACTCACCGACGTTCGGCACCTGCGTCGAGGGCCAGCGGATCACCTACGGGTGGACCGACGAGCTCTCGGAATGGTGGATCAATGACGCGCGCGGCTTTGAGCATGGGTTCACCGTTCACGAGCGGCCAGGAGGGCGAGCGGCGAGCGGCGCTTCACGGCTAATCTTTGAACTCGATGCGGTCGGGAACTTGTCACCGAAGGTCAACGGCGCTCGAACGGGTTTGGTTCTCGAAGACGACGCAGGTGTGACCAAGCTGCGCTACGACGGCCTTATCGCCTTCGATGCGAACGGCGACCTGCTTCCCGCGTGGCTTGAGGTCGACGACCGGCGCGTGCGGATCTGCGTCGATGATGCGCTGGCCCAATACCCGATCCTGGTGGATCCGATCGTTCAGGAGGCCTACATCAAGGCGTCGAACACCGACGCGGGCGACTTTTTCGGCAGGTCCATCGCCGCGTCCGGTGACACCGTTGTCGTAGGAGCTATCGGTGATGACAGCGCCGCGGTCGGCGTCAACGGCGCCCAATCCAACGTCACCGGGTTCTCCCAATCCGGCGCCGCCTATGTCTTCGTTCGCTCCGGCTCCTCTTGGACGCAGCAGGCGTACCTCAAGGCTTCGAACACCGGCCTGAACGACAGCTTCGGCGACTCCGTCGCCATATCAGGCGACACCGTGGTCGTGGGGGCTCCCCGTGAAGACGGCGATGGCTCTTCCTCTGTTAGCAACTCTGGCGCCGCCTACGTCTTCGTCCGCTCCGGCTCTTCTTGGACGCAACAGGCGTACCTCAAGGCTTCGAACGCCGGCATCGGAGACCGCTTCGGTGAGTCCGTCGCCGTCTCCGGCGACACCCTTGTGGTTGGGGCCGAGGGTGAGAGCAGCAGTGCCACAGGGATCAACGGAGACCAGGCTGACAACTCCGCGAGTCTCTCTGGTGCTGCCTATGTCTTCGAGCGTGCTGGCATCACCTGGACTCAGGTGGCCTACATCAAGGCCTCCAACACGGACGAGGTCGACTGGTTCGGCTCTTCCGTTGCTGCCTCGGGTGACACCATCGTTGTTGCCGCGAGATTCGAGGACAGTGGCGCCACGGGCGTCGACGGTGATCAAGCCGATAACTCCGCCGAGAGCTCGGGCGCCGTCTACGTTTACGCTCGTGCGGGTTCCTCGTGGTCGCAGCAGGCGTACCTCAAGGCCTCCAATGCTGAATCACTCGACGGGTTCGGCACCTCTGTCGCCGTCTCAGGCGACACGATCGTGGTTGGGGCCCAGTACGAGGACAGCAACGCGACGGGCGTCGACGGAGACGAACTCAACAACTCCGCGGGTCTCTCCGGTGCCGCCTACGTTTTCTCTCGCACTGGTTCCACCTGGGTGCAAGAGGCCTACCTGAAGGCCTCCAACACGGGCGGAGGTGATGAATTCGGCTTCTCCGTTTCCGTCTCCGACGACACCGTCCTGGTGGGTGCTCCCGCGGAGAAGAGCAGCGCTACCGGAGTCGATGGCAATCAGTCCAGCAACAACGCCAGTCGATCCGGTGCGGTCTATGTCTTTGCCCGCAGCGGTTCTTCCTGGGCCCAGCAGGCCTACCTCAAGGCGTCGAACACCGCTCCGTTCGACGTCTTTGGCGCATCCGTTGCCCTCTCGGCTGGAACGGCCGCGGTAGGTGCGTTTGGAGAAGACAGCAGCGCGACGGGCATCGGCGGCGATCAATCCAGCAATGCAGCCGGCAACGCCGGCGCGGTCTATGTCTTCGATGGTGTTGGGGGTGTAGGTGCGGCCTACTGCTCGGCTGCGGTGAACTCTACGGGCGGCGTCGGTCATCTGGCGGGGAGCGGCAGCGCGTCGACTGCGGACAACAGCCTCACCCTTGTAGCCACGGGCCTTCCTCCGATGGCCTTCGGCTTCTTCCTGACGAGCACGGTCCAGGACTTCGTCATGAACCCGGGTGGAAGCGAGGGCAGTCTTTGCCTCGGGGGGGCGATCGGACGCTACGTGGGCGCGGGCCAGATTCAGCAGGCTGATGCGAGCGGCGACTTCTCGCTACTGCTGGATCTCACGAGCACACCGCAGCCAAGCAGCACTGTCTCGATCAACGCTGGAGAAACCTGGAGCTTCCAGGCCTGGCACCGTGACTCCAACTTGGCGGGCAGCACATCGAACTTCACGAACGGACTTGAGGTCGTGTTTGCGATGTGATCGAAGGGGATCTGGCTAGCGGTACCGCAGAGACGCTTAGAGGTCTCTGCAGTGCCGCTAACCGGCCGATTCCGAGCGAGCAGTGGGATTCTCGAACCCCGGCGGCTCTCCGTGGTGCTCCTTGTTGCGAGCCCCACGATGCTGAGGTTCCAATGCTCGGGAGTTACGCCGCTACGTGCGGGAAGCTACCTGAGAAAGGCGATGGCGTCAAAGAGTCCCGACGACCAGGCTTCCACGACGGCCGGAGCGGCACTTAGGTTGGGAACTGAAGGGGGACGTTCGCCGGAGCGTCAGGTGGCGCGACAGCATCCTTGCGGTGTTGAACTTCGTGGCGGCGGCGTGCCGGTGTCTGTATCCAGCACTACTCCACCGACAACAGATGTAGAGCAATCGTCCTCAAATAGAGGGCGCCCCAACGTCGACCTACAAGAGCGAAGGCCGACGTCGGGGCGCCCAAAATCAGCAGTGACGAACGTCAGTTCACAAGTGCCAAGGAATGTCCGTCAATGCGAGTTGACAGGTCCATCCACATTACTGGAAGTCGATCTCGAGTCCGTCCGTGAAGTTGGAGGTCGCAACGCCGGACCCGTCTGTGTCGCGGAACCAAGCCTGGAAGTTCCAGGTTTCGCCGGCCGCAATCGATACCAAGCCCGTCGGCTGTGGCGTCTGGGTCAGATCGATGGCAAGACTCATCTCCCCAGCGGTTCCACTGTTTTGAATCTGCCCGGCGCCCACGTAGCGACCGATCTCACCTACGAGGCACAGGTTGCCCGTGCTGCCTGCCGGGTTCATGACGAAGCCCTGAACCTGGCTCGTCAGGAAGTAGCCAAAGGCGTTAGAAGGTAGGCTGACCACAAGAAGCGTCAAGTCGTTGTCCGCGACCTGGGTCGTGCCCTTGGCCGAAATCTGGGCAGCGACGCCGGTGCTGTTGGCCGCCGCCATGCAATAGTTCGATCCGACTTCCATGCCGTTGTCGAGCTCGATGACATAGGCGGCGCCCGAGGAATTTGCGCTGTTGTCGGCCTGTGCGCCGCTGTTGACGCCCGTGCCATCGCTGTCTTCGCCGTTGGCGCCAGCGATCAGTGTGCCTCCTGAGAGACCGATGGAGCGACCGAGGCGGTCCCGGTCGTCCGTGTTCGAAGCTTTGACGTAGGCAACCTGACTCCACGTGGTGCCCGACCTTGTAAAGGCGTAAATCGCGCCCGCAGCAGACTGGCTGTCATCCGCCTGATCCGGTCCGTTGATGCCGGTCCCGCCGCTGCTCTCTTGGTAGGCCCCAACCGCAATTGTATCTCCCGAGATGGCCACGGAGGTTCCGAATTGATCCCCGTCGCCCGAGTTGGAAGCCTTGAGGTACGCCTCTTGTGCCCAAGCACCGCCGCTCCTCCTGAAGACATACGCTGCGCCCGCCAGATCCAAGCTGTTGTCCGTCTCCAGACCGTTCACGCCAGTGCTACCGCTTTCCTCAAAAGGAGCCCCGACGACTGCCGCGTCGCCATCGAGGGCTACGCGGACGCCGAAGAAGTCACCGTCGTCTGTATTGGATGCCTTCAGGTAGGCCTCCTGACTCCAGGTCGTTCCGCTCCGCGTGAAGAGGTAGGCTGCGCCCGCAGAGCTATGGCTATTGTTCCCTTGGGAGCCGCCGTTCACGCCAGTTCCGCTGCTGTCCTCGTTGTTGGCTCCCACGAGCAGCGTGTCCTCGTCGACCGCGACTGCCACGCCGAAGAAATCCCCTTGGTCCGTGTTTGACGCTTTGACGTACGCCTGCTGGGTCCAATCTGTGCCGCTCCTGGTGAATACGTAAACTGCCCCTGCATTCGGCTCGCTGTCGTCAGCCTGTGCGCCGCCATTGATACCGACGCCGCTGCTGTCTTCCCTGTTGGCTCCGACGGCGAGCGTGTCTCCTGAGACTGCGACCGCATAGCCGAATTCGTCTCCGGCGTCCGTGTTAGACGCCTTCAAGTAAGCTTGCTGGCTCCACGTGGTACCGCTCCTAGTGAAGACGTAGGCGGCACCGGCGAGAGAGCTGCTATTGTTCGCCTGTGCACTGCTGTTGACACCCGTTCCATTGCTGTCCTCCCAGGGGGCTCCCACCACGATCGTGTCGCCATCGATTGCGACTGCATTTCCGAAGAGGTCGTCGGCATCAGAGTTCGAAGCTTTGAGGTAGGCCTCCTGAATCCATGTGGCTCCACTCCTTCGGAAGACGTAGGCCGCGCCTGAGTTTGAAGTGTTGTCATTGGACCCTGCGCCGCTGTTGACACCGATGCCGTCGCTGTCTTCAAAGAAGGACCCTACGACCGCCGTGTCACCGGAGATGGCCATAGCGACCCCGAACTGGTCGCCGCTGTCGGTGTTCGACGGCTTGATGTAAGCCGTCTGCACGATAGCACTGACCGACGCGCTGACCGCTTGCCCGGCGACATGGGACTGCAAACCGCCAGCGGTTGTCTGGGCCCCGTATCGTTGCGCTGTGTAGGCTGCGCGCAGGCTCATCCTGTCCTCCACCGAGCCGGGCTCAATGCTGCTTTCCCGCTGTGAGACAATCTCCGGTGGCAGTTGAGAAACCACGCTCTGCTGCGCGCCGACAGGCGAGCAAGGGAGAAATAATGAGGGAACGAAGAGTGTTGCTAGACGGAGGGAGGAATGAGCGAGAACGGTCATCGTACGGCCTTGGGCAGGGGGAGGGGCTTGGACGCTGGTCACCAGACGTCGACTCCGGTAATGGTTACTGCCCCTCCCGAGCGTCAATGGAATCGAGTAAATCTCGCCTTTTCTGGCTTCTTGGCTATCCCGAACCGGTTCCGTTCCCGCCAATCCGGGGTTCAGGTTTGGTGAGGCTCTTGCGCTGAAGAATGGCGGGACTCGAACCGGTCCGGTAGAGACCCACGCCCTGTGTCAGGCTGGCCAAGGCGCACCAGCCTAGCGCGATCCTGCCGATCTCTCGAGCGCGCGGCTCAGGTCGTGGGCCCGGTCTTCGGGCGGAGTCGCGCAGCGGGGATGCCGGCGCTAACACCCCTTGAGCTCCGCTTACCTTCGCGGGCCGAGAGTGCGCGGGGCTCCGTGCACGCGAGCCCGACTATCCAGCGAACGCACTCGAAGACTAGGTCAAAGAGGCCAGTGCAGACGAACGACTATCAGTACGACTCCCCATCCGGATGCAGCGATGACGTAGGGCGATGTGGGGGCGTCGATCTGCTGTCCACGCACGTAGGTTCCGAGTGTGACTTGGTTCCACGACTGACCGCACCAAATGAGCGTTAGAGCGAACAGGCACAGGACGCCCACCGAAACGGCCAACTTGAACGTCCCTTGACGAAACACAAGTGTCAAGGCAATGGAAAGAGATACGGCTCTGTTCACCAGGGTCTTCAAGGTTTAGAGGCTACAGACTGCAGCTATCCCACACCGCGGAGAACCACTACAAGACCGTCCAGGACGAGACCTTCGCCCCGAACCTCTACATCATTCGGGTCAAGGATCGGACCACGCCATCGAGCTCCACAGCGGAGTGCCCCAGGGCCTCTCCGGCGCGATCTTCACGGCGGAGGTCAAGGCCCTTGAGCGCTTCATCTCGGCCGTTGGTTCTGCCTGCGGCATCGCGAACGTCAACACTGGCATCTCGGGCGCAGAGATCGGTGGCGCGTTAGACGGAGAGAAGGACACCGGCGGCGGTCGCGAGCCAGGCTCTGATGTCTGGAAGGCGTGTATGCGCCGCCAGACCAACACGGTCAGCTACTCCGACTGGCCGCCGCTCGCCCAGGACATCAAGTTTGGCTCGTCGACTCCCGCCGATAGCGGAAGCAAAAGACAGGCGTCCCCCGATCCGAGTATCCACTCGGATCGAGGGGCGTCTTTTCGTGCTGCCGAAGGGTCGGCCGCGGCGACGGGAGAGGGCTGGAACTCTACATACCGGGCGCGGGCGTGGCGGGATTCCGCTAGGGGATTGCGCGCGGCTGCGGTCTCGTACCGCTGCGGGGCTCGTCGAAGTCGCGGTGACTGACCCGCCGCAGGTGGGCGGACGGGCTTATTCGGCCGAAGTGCTGTGTTGCGTCATCCATGAAGGATTTGAGAGGGATTGCCGCATTCTGCGCCACAGGCGGGGGCGAAGAATCCGTGTCCTGGACAAACGGGCGGAGCCGTGAAAAGATGCAGTGCAATCCTCCCTAGGCCCTGAGCTCCGGAACACCCCCTGGATTCAGAGCCTGTCTCTTTCTCTTTCTCACATGATGATCAAGAACACTGGTAGCCTCCTTCTCTTGGCGCTCGCGGGTCTTGCCCAAGGGCAAGCCACCGTCGAACAGGCACAAGACGTCTTCGCCCAAGAGTTCGTTCAAGTTCCCGGCCAGCGCGAATTCACGGGGCGCATGATCGCCCGGCCGCTGCAGGCGTCCGCCCTCGAGGCACAGGGGCTCTCGACCGCTGCCATTGGAGATCGATTGGCGACCGCGCGACTTGAGATGACGCACTTCCAGGTCGAGAGCTACGTGGCTCAGACCGACGAGTACGTCTTCGACGTCCCCACCGGGTCCACCGAGACGAGCGTCGCAGCTTCGCTCATGGCGACTGGCGCGTTCCAATACGTGGAGCCGGATTGGCTTCTGTTTCCGATCCAGTGCTCGAACGATCAGTTCCTGACCCAGTCCTGGCAGCACACGGCCATGCGCTCCTGCGACGCATGGGACATCGAGACGGGCAGCCCTACCGTGTCGATCGGCATCTGCGACACGGGGATACGTACGAGCCACAGCGACCTGCAGCTTCATCGTCTTGAGGGCTACAACGCCGTCGACCGAGAGTGGGAGTCCCAGGGCGGCGACATTTCGGACGTCCACCCCCACGGCACGCAGTGCACCGGCTGCACGGCGGCCAACGGCAACAACAGCATCGGCGTCACGGGCATCGGGTGGAACCTGAGCCATCGCATGATGCGCGTCTCCAACCTCTCCTCTGGTAGCGCCGCGATGAGCACCCTGCAGCATGCCGCGCGAACCTCTATCGAGGCCGGCGACAACATCGCGAGCGTGAGCTACTCGGGCGCCGACTCAAGCTCGAACCTGACCACGGCTACCTACGTGAAGTCCCTGGGCGGCCTCCTCTTCTGGGCCGCAGGCAACGACAACCGTAACCTCACCTTCGGCAACCGAGATTCCGACGACCTCCTGGTCGTTGGCGCGACCTCCGAGAACGAGTCGCGCGCGTCCTTCTCTGCCTACGGTCAGTTCGTGGACTTCATGGCCCCTGGCGACGCGGTCGCAACGACCTCGACGTCATCGAACTCGTCCTACGTCTACGCGACCGGGACCAGCTTTGCCTGCCCGATCGCAGCTGGCCTCGCCGGCCTGATTTGGTCGCGGGATCCGAGTCTGACCCCTGACCAGGTCGAGACGATCATGAAGCAGGGCGCCACGGACCTCGGTTCCTCCGGCGTGGACAACACCTATGGATACGGCCGCATCGACAGCCTGGGCTCCCTGAACCTCGTCAATGGAGGCGGCTCGACCCCGCCCGTTGCTGACTTCAGTGGCGCACCGACATCGGGCATCGTTCCGCTGACCGTGGCCTTCAGCGATGATTCGCAGAACAGCCCCAGCACTTGGAGCTGGAGCTTTGGCGATGGCGGCAGCTCTGGGGCGCAAAACCCGAGCTACACATACACCACCGCGGGTACCTACAACGTCAGCCTCACGGTGACCAACTCCGACGGTACCGACACCCTGACGCGATCGAACTTCGTCGTGGTGAACCCCGACGCGCCCGAGCCGCCCGTGGCTGATTTCGTGGGCACGCCCACGTCCGGCACGGCTCCCCTTGTGGTGAGCTTCGTGGATCAGTCCACGAACAACCCAACTTCGTGGTCATGGAACTTCGGTGATGGCAACACTTCCTCGGCTCAGAATCCGGGCCACACCTACACAGGTGAGGGGAGCTACACCGTGAGCCTGACCGTGACCAACGCCGACGGTTCGGACACGCAGACCCTGACGAACTACATCACCGTTTCGACCCCGTCGGGTGGCGATATCTTCTCGGAGAACTTCGAGAGTGGCTCCCTCGCTACGAATGGGTGGGGAACGAATGGCAGTGCCTCCGCGAGTACCCAAGCGGAATTCTCGGGCGCCTACGGGGCGCGCCTGCGCAGCACGAGCCTGATGGAGGTCGGTGTTAGCACCGCCGGTCGCACAGGGGTGACCTTGAGCTATGCCCGTCGCACCCGTCGTGTTGATTCCGGCGAGCAGCTGACGGTCCAGTGGTTCGATGGCAGCACTTGGCGTACGGTCGAAACCCACAGTGGTGGCTGGGGCACGCCGACGTTCTCCCTGCCCGCAGGGGCTGACAACAACCCGAACTTCCGCATCCGATTCTCCCTGAACGCGAACCGCAACAACGAGCACGCGTACATCGACGACATCGTCATCTCAGCGGACTGATCTCATTGGAGACCTAGCGGCGAACAGCGCGCCGCGAGCACCGAGCGGGGCTCCCCTTGAGGGGGGGGCCTCGCTCGTTCGCATGAGAGGAAGGCTCTGGGCTTTCACGATTGAGCGAAAGCGGGGAGCCGAAGTGGCGGGAGGGCCTAGTTCTCTAGCTCCGCAATCACATCCGCGATCGCGGCGCCGACAAAGGCAGCGCCCTCAGGCGTATGGTGCAGGAAGTCGTAGTAGTGCTTGAAGTCGCTGGGCACGGACTGACGTAGGTCGACGCGCGGTGCGCCCATGTCGTCGGCCACGCGCATGGCTACCTCGTCGACGCGGCCCATGAGGGAACGCACGAGGTCGATGTCGTAGTAGGCGTCGAGGGCGCCGCGATAGGGGCTGCCCTGACCGAAGTTCCAAAGGAGCGCCTTCTCGTCGTCCGTGAAGTCCCGGTCGAGCCAGGGCTGCTGGGCGATGACGACGTGCTTGGCCGACTTGCGGCAGGTCTCGATCAGCGCGCGCAGGTGGTGCTCGAACGCGTTCAGCATGGGGCTCGGATCCGGAACCTCGGTGAGGAGGTTGTCCGTTGCCGCCCTTGCGGCCCGGTGCTTGGCGATGGAGCCCCCTGTGCGCGACTTGGTCACGATGGGCCGGCGCAGGCGCACGTTGAGGTCGCGTACGAGCTGGTAGAGAGCCATGCGCTTGGGCTTCCACTGGAACGGGCCCTCGGGGTGCACGGTCACAAAGTCGGCGAGGATGAAGGGCGGCTCGGCAATCGTGTCGGGCGTCTTAGCTTCGAACCAGTCCACGAGGTCGCTGGCACCCACGACCAGGACAACCACGTCGAGGGACTCGAGCCGCGGGAGCACACGACCCATGATCGCGTTGATCTTGCGGCACGTGATGAGCGAGCGCGCCACGTTGCCCACGTGCACGTCGCGCTTGACCTTGGGGCGTCTCTTGAGCTCCTTCTCGAGCGCGGCCGAGGAGGTCGCGTCCTGGTCCAAGAGAAAGCACTCCGCGGCGCTGCCGCCGGCGACGACAACCCGTAGGACCTTCGTCGGGTCGCTCGGGACGGGGCCACCGCGCTCACCGTCGGCGTTCGCCTCGAAGTTGGCCACTTCAGGCAGCTGAGGCAGTACGTCCGTGGCCACCGTTGTGTGGCGCCGCGCGAACGGCTGGTGGATGTACCAGCGATCACGGGTCTTGATCCAAGCTCGCGCGATGAGCTCGGAGGCCACGAGGCCGATCCCTGCGCTAGCAGCGGCGTAGAGGAGCGTATCAATCATTTGAGCTTATCTTTGATGCGTTTGATCAGCGCGTCCGCGTCCAGGAAGCGGTCGCCGCGATAGATGAAGCCGATGGCGAGGACACCGAAGAGCAGCGTGTAGGCGACGCCCGCACTGATCACCTTCGGGTAGCCAGACAGTTCGACCTGGGTGCTGACGGCGTAGAGGATGCCCGCGCAGATGACGGTGGCTGGCAGCAGTCGACCCAGCGTGTACTGAAGCCACGCGCCGATCCCGAGGTCGAGCCGCTTGCACGCCTCGCGGAGGAACAGCATCGAGAAGAGCACGTTGGGGATCGCTGTGCCGCAGGCTACGCCGAGGATGCCGTAGTCACGCACGAGGAAGAGGCTTAGGCACAGGTTCGTGATGCCCATGGCCAGGAGGCCGAAGCCCGGGACCTTGGGCTTGCCGAGGCCCATGAGGACGGGGAGTGCGACGCCGCGCACCGGCAGGAAGAAGAAGAACGACGCCATCAAGATCTGCAGGACACGGCCCGACGTGGGCCGGTACACATCGCCGAGCCACGCCGCGAGGAACTGGGGCCCGAGCACGATCAGGTACCCGCCCATGAGCATGACGATGGTGGCGGAGATCTTAGACCACTTGAGGAATTCGTCGCGGACGCGGTCGAGGTTGCCCTTGCTGGACTCAGAGGCCGCCATGGGCATGAGCACCATCCCGATCGCCAGCAGGATGCCGATGAATGGGTCAAAGATCTTGTTGCCGTAGCCGTAGATGGCCGCGTCGGCCTGTTCCAGGAAGTCGCCGATGACGATCGCGTCGATGCGGAACGCGAGCATCGCGCCCATGTTCAAGAGGAACGCAAAGACGCTGAACGAGAGCAGCCCCTTCGCCTCGACCGGGTCGATGGCCGTGGGGCGGAACCGGACCAGCGGGTGCCTCCGCCGGGACACCAGGATGGCGACGATGAACTCGAGCGCCGCGATTCCCACCTGGACGGCCGCCAGGGTGGGAAGGTCGGCTCGCCACGTGAGCAACACGATGGAGGCTCCGAGCTTGGAGAGCAGCCCTGTGGCCATCACGAGGTTCCGCACCAAGAAGTCCTGGTGGGCGTCGAACACCGCGTAGGGCAGCTTCAGCGCGAAGCTCAACGCGACGTTGGCGAGCATGATCACCAGCGCAAGGACGGCGTCTTCTCGGAGTGCCGGAGCGGTGCTGCTCCAGTTTTCCCCCTGCATCACGGAGTTCGTGAAGTAGTAGTACACGCCTGCGCCCAAGGCGGTGGCGACCACGCCCAGCACCAGGGTCAGGGAGAGGCTCGTGCCGAGGGCCTTGGTCGCGGCGGGTCCGTCCTTCCGCGCGATCGCGGCGCTGAGGGCCCGAACGGTGGCCATGGGCAGGCCAAGGGACAGCAGCTGCAGGATGCCCGTCCACGCAACGATGATCTCCCAGGTTCCGTAGGCGTCGTTGCCGACGGCGTTCGAGATGAACGGCGTCAGCACCATGAACACGACGATCTGGAGCGCGTTCAGGGACCAGTTGGAGCCGATACTACGGAGCATATTGGGTGCGTGGGCGGTGCGGTGGGCCAGCGAGGACTGAGCATACGCCTCGGCATCTCTTCTTCGGCACCCAACCCCAGTTCCAGCAGTACCGCGCCGTTATTCTCGCCCGCGGGAACCCGGCCCCGGTGACTCCTCGGACCTGAGCGCGTCCGCGAGGAGTGGCGCCAGCGTCCGATAACCCGCTTCGTTGAGGTGGAGCGCGTCTGCGGACACCCCTGGGCGTAGGTTCCCGGACGCATCAACGAGCTGGGGGATGCCCGTGGGTAGGAAAACGATTCCGGGTGCCTCGCCGACTTCAGCGAGCCCTGCGTTGACCGCGTCCAGGCGAGCGCGCAGCTCGGGGCCGGTCTCGCGTTCGGGGAGGATGCCGAGGACGGCTACTTTCTCGACGCACGTCAGCCCTAGTAGCTCCGACGCCAGCGCGCCCGCCCTCGAAACGATGGCGGGGGGTGACGTCCACGTCCCGTCGTCCACCGCCCGGCGCGTATCGACGCTCCCCGCATAGAGCACGACCACTTTGGGCTGGAGTCGAACCGCGGTCTCCAAGGCCCTAGCCTCGAGGCCGTTCAGATCCTCGTCCCCAATGCCGCGGTTCACGGGCGCCCAGCCGGAGAGGAGGTCGCCGGTGGGAAAGCGTTCGATGGTGGAAGAGCCGATGAAGAGCGTGCCGCCGGGCTGGGGCACGGGCTCCTCGGCGAACGACGCGAGTCGGTCCGCTCGGTGCTCCGCTCGGCGCCGCTGATCTTGAACCGACTGGGGCACGATGAGCGTCCGCAGGCGCCAGCCGCCAGGGATGACGTCGAGGAGCGCCAGAGCCGCGAGGACGCCGCCGGCGGCGGCCACGAAGAGACCCGCGCGCACCCAGGGGCGTCGCGCGGGTCTCGTCGGATCGTCGGGGGCGTTCTCGGAGGTCATGGCCACGGGGCCATGATCCCAGGGAGAAAGCCCCAAAGCAACCGCGGGGCGCCGCAAGGGAGCCAGCTAGAGGTCCGACAGGAGATCCAGCTGGAGATCCTGCGGCAGGTTCCCCCTAGAGGCTCTGCAGGAGGCTCAGCAGGGGCGCGATCTCGTAGAGGAGGTGCGTCCCGTAGTTCTCAAGCTCAACGAGCGCGTTCCCTGTCACCCCGAGGGCCTCGTTGGCGCGCTGGAGGAAGAGGCCGTCACCGGTCGCTTCGTAGGCGTAGGCCCAAGCGGCCATCGCGGTCGTCTTGTCGAAGTAGGGTGAGTCCTGGTAGCCGTTCTCCGGGATGTTCGCGCAGAACTCCGGAAGGTGGAGGAAGCGCGGGCGCACCGCGATCACGCGGTACTGGGCGTCGGCCTGCATGTTCCAGAACGGCGGGTTGACGGTGGAGTAGGCGCCCTGCGTGACGTAGTCCCGCATGGTGGCAGCGAGGCCTGGTCGGATGCCATCGAAGACGGAGGTTCGCATCGAGTGGGCCGCGTTCAGCATAAAGCCCACTTCGAAGGACTGCCGCGTTTGGTACGCGCCCTTGAAGGCCTTGCTGATCGGAACGGACGTCGGGTTGCCGGTGCAGGCGGACTGCCCAGCGGCGGCGGTACGGGCCACGTCCTCAAACCAGTTGAGGAGGCGCAGCCGCTTCGTGCGGTCCGACACCGTGACGTAGTGGGCGATGGAGCCAACAAAGGCCCAGCCTTCCGGACGTCCGAAGTTCGCGCCGCGGCCGGGGTGGGCCGTGACGTCCAGCTTGCGACGGAGCAGGCCGGTGCCTTGGATGCTGTTGTAGAACGAGTTCTTGTACTTGTGGAACGAGAAGCGGTGGAGCGCGTTGGTGAGCTCCAGCTGGAGCTTCGCCAGGCTATCGTTCGCCATCCACACGAGGCCCAGCTGCGGGTTGAGGTACCGGGTGTGGTGGGCGAAGTCGATCGGTCGGAAGTCCTTCAGGTCCTTCTCGTAGTACGGGACTCGCGCGGTCAGGTACGCGGTCTCGGCCATCGCCCAGTTGGCGTGGTTGAACCCGAAGTACACGTCGCTGTAGGCGGGTGTCAGGTGAAAGTAGCCGTCGACGTATTCCTCGTCGGAGTTGTCGAGGAACACGTGCTCCTCGACGTTGGGGGCCCGGCCGTCCAGCTGGAAGATCGCGGTCGGCTGGCGGTCGATGTACGCCTTCGACAGCTGCTCGAGGTAGCGAAGGCCGACGTTGCTGCGGGACCAGGCAACGTCGATCCCGGGGATCATCTCGATCTCGTCGCCGCCGGTCATGCCGCCGTACTGCACGCCCCACGGGTGGGCCCAGCCCATCGACGCGAACGTCATGGGGTAGCCGCCCTCGCTTCCGCGATAGACCTGGTCTTGGACCACGTTGTACTTCGCCTGGAGCTCAGCCGTGACCTCGGCGCGCGTCATGTGCGTGAGCACGGGAAGGCGCGTGTTCGAGGTCACGTACCGGGCGGTGATGGGGTTCCACCACGACCACAGCTCGGCCTCAGGATCGACGATGGCGTTCGGGGGCGTGTCGCTGGGGACGCAGAAGCCTCTCGTCTCCCGGCGGAGGACTCGCATGCCGCGGGCCATGGCCAACGGGCCACGGGCGATCACGAGGCGCCGGTTGAACTGCGACTGCTGCGGGACGTTGTGGAACTGGCCGTAGCGCACCGGCTGCAGGATCGGCTGGATGGTCTCCGTCGGGAGGTTCCGCGGCTGGCCGTAGCCCTGGTTGTCGATCGCCCAGCCCATGGTCCAGCCCGCGGGCATGTGGAGCTCGAGCGAATCGAAGTACGCATCGCAGATGGCGTCGTCGATGGGGGAGGCCGACTTACCGAAGATGCCGTTGTGCAGGGTGAGGTCCAGCGCCAGGAAGTCCATGTTCGCGTACTGACGCGCGAAGACGTGGACACCGAGCAGGTGGGGGTAGGGTGCCGTCGCGCCTGAGCCAGAGCCGGCATCGGGCAGCATGACCTCGTGGGAGCGAGTCTCCGAAACGAAGGTGCCGTGCCGCGGGAACGAGACAGAGGGGTCCTGGGCCCTCACCTTGGCGAGGAGGTCAGCGGAGTAGCTATTCCCGTGGAGATCGTTCGTGGTCAGGCGCAGGGAGCCCGGCGTGTTGAGCAGCTGCTCGACGGCCGGGGACGGCGTGAAGTCCACGTTCGAGAGCTGGGATTCAACCACTTCGAACTCCACCTCGTCGCCAGCGCTCAAGGAGTCAGGGCGGCGCACGCGGCCGATCAGCTCGACCACGTCAGCCCCGTCCTCGGGGTTCGGGTACCAGCTGACCACCTCGATCTGGGTGGTGACCTCGTGGTTCTCGATTCGGTAGGCGAGGGGCGACACGGTCTGCCCCTCGGTGTAGGTACCCGGAGGAACGGGAAGGGTGGCCTCCAGGATGAACGAGGGCTCAAAGGGCGCCTTGATCGAGATCTTCGCGACCGCCCGGCTGCTGGAGTTGCCCGTGGTCGCCGTCGTGGTGACGACGGGGCCCCGTGTGCTTCCTGCTCTCGTACCGCCGACTAGCTGGGGGCTCGCCGATGCGGCTGCCTCCACGCCTGGGGCGAAGGCAAGACTGAGGGCGCAGGCGACTGCCGCCGTGACGACCGAGACCGAACCTGCCATGGGACGCTGCGAGCGCGTGGTAGTGGCGAGCCCTAAGGGCTGGTTCGCATTCGATGATGCCGTTGTGTGTTTCATAGTTCCCCTCTTTCGAGATGGCCTTGAACAGGATGTCCATGCCGATGATCCGTTGCTCCATGCGAGCGCCGACTTGAGTGGTCGGCAAGACGCGCATGGCAGGACTCGCGGTTCCAAGATCCCGCTTGTCTTTGGCTGCAACTGTTCATCTCGCGCTCATGTCCAAGTGATGCCCGCGGGACCGAAACGTTCGATCGATGACCCGGCGAAAGGGCACCTCGAACAAGGCCGTGGGCGAACTCTTCGTTGAGTGCGACGGGAGAGGCTAGGAGGCGATGCAAGGGGTCCACAAGATCGTGATTTTGGATTAACACC
>CALHGQ010000706.1 GCA_938030175.1 uncultured bacterium
GAGGGGCGCTGCCCGATAGTGCGGCCTTCTTCAGCGGGCTGCTAGGCGCAGTTGAGCCGGGTTCTTGGCTGAGCGCAAGAGAAACTGAGACTCAATCTCATTAAACTACCCCGAAGTTGAGGAGACCGCGCGGCCATCGAGGCTGAAATAATGCGGCCTTACTGTCGCTCACCCCCGACCCGCACCCACATGCGACATTAGGCCGCACCCATGACCCACAAGCTTCTGGCTGAGTTCATCGGCACCGCCCTCCTCCTGATGGGGGTCATCGGATCCGGGATCATGGCGGACAACCTGTCCGAGGACGTCGGCCTCGTGCTGTTCCAGAACGCCTTCGCGACCGCGGGCGTGCTCATCGCCCTGATCCTTTCGTTGGCGGCCGTCTCGGGGGCCCACTTCAACCCGGCGGTGACCGTCTCCGAGCTGGTGCTGGGCGGGATCGAGCGGCGCCTCGTCCTCCCCTATATCGTCGCGCAGGTGCTGGGCGGCATGCTCGGCGTGGTGCTCGCGAACCTCATGTTCGAGCTGCCCGCCGTGGACTGGTCGGTGAAAGAGCGGATCGGGTTTCACCTGTGGCTCGCGGAGGCCGTCGCGACCTTCGGGCTCCTGCTCGTGATCCACGGGACGGTGCGAGGTGGCAACGCTCGCTCCGTCGCGCTGGCGGTCGGCGCGTACATCGGCGGCGCGTACTACTTCACCTCGTCGACGAGCTTCGCGAACCCCGCGGTCACGATCGCACGCACGCTCTCCAATACGTTCGCCGGGATCTCCCCCGCTTCGGTGCTCCCCTTCATCGGTGCCCAAGCGGTCGGAACCGTCGCCGCCGTGCTCGCGGTCAAGGGAATGGCTCCGGCTTGGGCGGAACGCAACGAGGGCGCCGACCACTAGCTGGTCAGCGCCCTCGCTATCCGCGGCCTAGCCAAAAGCTAGCCGCTTGGCGGTCGCTACTCGGCGGCCTTCTCTTCGCCGAACGTCCCGTCGACGAAGCTCTTGAAGCCCTGGATCGCCGTGCGCTGGGTGTAGAACTCTAAGCCGCGCATGGCACCGAGTTCCTCGCCCCCACCGGCGCGACCGGGTCCGCCGTGAACAAGGTTAGGCAGGACCATGCCCGGGGGCAGCGCCTGCTCGGCCATCCGGTCCGAACCCACCCAGATACGGCCGTGGTACGGCGCGACACCGAGCACGAAGTGCTGCGACCACTCCGCGTCGTTGGAGTACGCACTCACGACGAGGCCGCCGTCGCCGCGGTTGACGAGCTCGATCGCGCGTTCCACCGTTCCGTCGTAGGGAATGATCGTCGCGACGGGCCCGAAGACCTCCAGCTCGTGCAGGATATCCGCGTCGGCGTCCTTGGCGACGAGCAGGGTGGCGTTCACGAACGCACCCTCGCGCGGGGATTCTGTGCCACCGTGGACGATATCGGCGGTCTCCGCCAGGCGCTGGATGCCCGCAATGACGCTGGCGTACGCCCCCGAGTGGGCCACCGGGCCGAGGCGTGTGGTCTTCTCCGTGGGCTCCCCCAGCGGGAATCGCCCGAGCTCGGCGATGAGGTCCGCCTTGACCTCTTCAACCCGGTCGGTGGGAACGAAGATTCGGCGCACCGCGGTGCACTTCTGCCCGGCCTTCTGGCACATGTCGAGGCCGACGTTGCCGATGAAAAGCCCGTAGGCCTCGGCGTCCGCCGCGACGTCTGGGGCGAGCACGGCCGCGTTGATCGAGTCCGCCTCGATGTTGACGCGCACGTTGTGGCGCACGAGGGTTTCGTGGCCGCGAATCTTCGCGCCGGTGGCGGCGGAGCCGGTAAAGGCCACGCAGTCTTGGCCGCCGAGGTGACTCAAGATGTCGCCGGCGCTGCCACACATGATCTGGAACGCCCCCTCCGGCACGAGGCCTGACTCCACGACCACTTGGGCCACGCGCCACGCGATCAGCGCCGTTGCGCCGCCCGGCTTTTCGATGACGGGCACGCCCGCGAGCAGCGAGCAGGCCGCCTTCTCCATCATGCCCCAGGCGGGGAAGTTGAACGCGTTGATGTGCACGGCGACGCCGAGCCTGGGCGTGCGGATGTGCTGGCCCCAGAAGCGCGCGGTGCGCCCAAGCTGCTGACCTTCGCCATCGCTCAGGAAGCCGCGGTCCCCCAGGCGCTTGCCGAACGACGCGTAGGCCGCCAGGGTTCCCGTCGCACCATCGATGTCGAACTTCGCATCGCCGCGGGTGTTGCCACCGTTGCGGGAGCCCATCTCGATCAGCTCTTCCCGGATCTCGTGGATCGCCGCGGAGAGGCCCTTCAGCATCGCCGCGCGCTCCGTGAACGTCATCTTCCGCAGAGCGGGGCCGCCCACTTCCCGGGCGTAGCGCACCGCGGCGCCGAGATCGAGGCCCTCGGTGCTACAGCGGGCGACGATCTCGCCGTTGACCGCGTTCTCGAGGGCCGTGCCCTCACCCTGTCCTGTCTGCCACTGGCCACTGAGATAGCTGGAAAGCGTTTGCATGGTTATTCGCTGAGTCGGTGCACCCCCAAGGACCCCAGGAGCGGGGCAGCCAGGGCGCGCTTTGGCCAAAGACGATAGCCGATGAGGGGTCTCGGGTGCGCTACCCTCTGGGCATATGAAGGAGAGACAGCCGTCAGAAGACCGGGGGCACCTAGCGACGGAGGGAGCCAACCCGCGCGCGGAGGCCCTGGAGTCCATGAGCGCACTCGAAGCCGTCGACCTCTTCCGGCGCGAGGACGCGGCCGTCCTGACGGCACTGGAAGGTGCGCGGGAGGACCTCGCTCGCATGATCGAGATCGCGACGGAAAAGCTCCGCTCGGGCGGACGGCTCATCTACATCGGCGCGGGCACGAGCGGGCGGCTCGGCGTCCTCGACGCGTCCGAGTGCCCTCCTACGTTTGGCGTTGCGCCGGAGATGGTCCAGGCAATCATCGCGGGCGGAGACCACGCGGTGCGGCATCCCGCCGAAGGCGCCGAGGACGACCGGGACCAAGGCGGCAAGGACGTCGACGCCATCGATGTCAGTGCCCAGGATTTCTGCGTCGGCATTGCGGCCGGTGGCACCACGCCCTTCGTGCACGGAGCTCTTCTCCGTGCCGGCGAGCGGGGCGCCGCGACGGGCTTCATCACGTGCGTGCCCCGCGAACAGGTGAGCGACGACTACGACGTCTCCGCGCGCTTACTCGTGGGCCCCGAGGTCCTCGCGGGCTCGTCTCGCCTCAAGGCTGGCACCGTCACCAAGCTGGCCCTCAACACGCTCACCACCGTCACCATGTCGCGCCTCGGCAAGACCCACCGCGCCCGCATGGTCGACGTCGACACCCACACGAACGCCAAGCTCGTGGATCGGGGGATGCGCCTGGTCGCCGAGCTTGGGGAAGTCGACCGCGACCGTGCGTTGGAGCTGTTGCGTGCCGCTGACGGCCACGTGAAGACCGCCATCGCCATGGCCCAGCTCAACGTCGACGCGGGCACCGCCCGTGCTCGCTTAGACGCCGCAGACGGCATGCTCGCCCGCGTCCTCCCGCCCGAGTCCGAAGGAACCCCGGAGCCCCCCCGTGCCTGAAAACCCACTGATCCTCGGAGCGCTGGGACTGGCGCTCATCATGTTCTTCACCTGGGCCCTCGACCTGCACCGCACACAGCGAGAGATCCTCGTCGAGCTCAAACGCATCCGCGAGGAGCTCGAGCTCCAGAGCCGACGGCACTAACAGTCAGTGCGGTCCCGAACCCTGCTCGGGACTACTGGAACAGCACGCTCTTCGAGCTGGAGAAGTTGCTGGTGGCGCCCGGGTTCGTGTCGCGATACCAGAGCTGGTAGTGCCAGGTGTCACCGATGCTGACCGCCGCCGTTCCCGTTGGCTGGGGAATCGACGCTAGGTTGAGGTCGAGGTGGACGCGGCCTTCCTGGCCCGAGAGAAGCACCTCGCCCTCTCGTCGGAAACGCCCGATCGCTCCGCCAAGACAGAGGTCGCCTTGGCTTCCGCCGGGGTTCGCGACGAAACCCGCGCTGAGACTGGTGATGAAGTAGGCGGCGCTCGCGGCGGGCAGGCTCGACGCAAAAAGCGTCAGGGACTCATCGCTGCGTAGGGGGCTTCCCAGTGCCTGCAGCGTCGCGTGCTGCCCCGTTGAGTTGGGTTGCCCTACGCAGTCCAGACTTCCGATGCCGCCGAAGGACAACCGCGCTAGAAAGGGTCCTTCGGGCGTGACGCTCCCGTCGCTCGCACGCCCAAAGGCCACCGTTGTTCCGCTGCCGTTCGTCGCGATCGCATCGACTTGATTGAGGTAGAAGAGCGAACTCGCTAGCTCGACCTCGTCGAGGGGTGTCCCGTCACGGCTGAAGAGCTTGACCCATGCGCGGTTCGGCTCGATGCCGAAGGTATCGTTCGTGCGGCCAGCCACGGCGAAGGATCCGTCTCGGAGCCTGACGATGCCGCTCGCACTCGTGTGGATGCCGAGGCCACCCGGTGGAAGGCTTACGGAGGCTGCCGGGGACCCGCTCGCGTTCACCTGCACGAAGGCGCCCATACTGGACTGGGTTCTGTGGCCCACCGCAGCCAACCCTCCGGCGCCGTCCGATGCGACGCCGCTAAGGGACGTGTCGCTAAAGGGCCGCGCCGCGTAGATGATCCCGCCGGAACCGTCCACGCGTGCGATCAAGCCGGCGACGACGGACCCCGCTGGAGTTGATTCGGTCGAGTCTCCAGCGCAAACGACGCCACCGTCGTCGTCCAGCGCCACGGAGAAAAGACGGTCTCGGCTCGCCGGCTGGCCGATCCGCGTCACCCAAAGCTCGGTCCCAAAGGCATCGTAGCGAGCGACGAACGCGTCCCTGATCCCCTGCTCGGCGCCGCCGAACGCGGCAGTCGAGCTAGTGAGGCCGACAACGTAAAGGTCACCCGATGGGTCTCGGACGATTTCAAAAGCGGAATCGTCGCGGTCACCTCCCAGCCTGCGCCACCAGAGGACGGCTCCCGTACCATCCAAGTGCGCAAGGTAACCGTCGTTGAAGCCTCCGAGGGAAGGCCCGCCCAGGGGGAATCCTGACTGCACTACGCCCGTGATGAAAACGCCGCCCTGGTGGTCGGGCGCTATCCCATGGATGGAAACGTCCGCACCCATCGCACCTCGAAAGGTGCGGCTCCAGATGAGCTGGGCGGCGCGGTCGTAGCTGAAGACCGTCGCCTCTTGTACCTGGTCGTTCTGATAGATCGCGGAGAACATTCGCTGATCGTTGTCCACGGCACCGTCATAGATGGAAGCCGAGAGCGAGATCGGTTCGCCAGGTTCGATCCAAACGGTCTCCACCGTCCCCTGTGCTGCTGCGGCGGCGACGGTGATGGTGAGGGAAGCGAGCAGTGGGATCGTCATGGCGGAGTGGGAGGTGGGCGAGGCGTAGCGGGGGAGTCAGCGACGTCGACGCTGCGGCGGCGTTGCGCAAGGACTCCTTGCGAGGCACCAGGGTATGGGAGCAACGGAGCCCTGCGGTTCGGCCCCTACCTAGCCGGAGAGAGGATTGTAAACGTCCTGTGCCTCCCAGCACGGGCGCGTCCCGCTC
>CALHGQ010000707.1 GCA_938030175.1 uncultured bacterium
CGCACTGGTGGGGTCAGCGGCGACGAAGGTCACGCCTGCGGGCCCGGTTCCGGGAACGGGCGGGAGCACCCGACTCCACGATGCACCGGCGTCCGTGCTCCGGAAAATGCCGTCGAAGCGCGAACCGAAGAAGATCGAGTCTGACCGATTGGGATCGACGATCAATCGCTCGCCCGTCTGGCGTCCAATCCCGTTGCCCGCCATGACGACAGGATCGCCGGCTGGATCCCGAAGGCCAAGGGGCTGCCAAGTCCGGCCGCGGTCACTGGACCGAAAGATCTCGCCGCTGTCCCCGCCGCCCAGCGCCGCGTACAAGAGGTCCGGATCGCTGGGGTCGATCGCGATGGACTCCACGTCCTGGCTTGGCAGGGTGGGCGCCGTGACGCCCCAGCCGAATCCGTCGAAGAGCGGCGTCCATGAATTCCGGTCTCGGTCGAGACGGAACACGCCGCCGACGTCCGTTCGAACGTAGGCGAGATCGGGCACGTCGGGGTGAACCTGGATACCCGTCACCCAGCCCATTCCCTGGAGGTTGACGTTGTGCCAGCGGAAGGGTTCCTGGGCGGCCCCGGAGAGCGCTACGGCGCCGGTCTGGGCGCCGACCATCTCAGGGATGACGCATGCCGCGAGCAGCCAAGGGGCCGCTGAGGCGAACTTCAAACGGAGGGTGGAGGCAAGGGTGGTGGACTGACGCATAGCACTCTCGTGGCTAGAGGGACTCGGAACGGGCCTACACACAACGCCGCGCCGAGCTGGGCCAAGGGGCGCCACGAAAACTCGCTTTCTCTTCGTTTCGGGACGATGCCCCCGCCAAGAAGCCCCTGCGCCCCCTCAGCGTCGGGTCCCGGGCCTAGCAGGCCTTTGTCAACGGCCCGCTAGTCCCCTGCCGTGGGACCGATAAGCTCCCACCAGAGAGCGGCGCTCCCCTTCCCAAGGTCGTTCCGAACGCGCATCGCGAAGTGAATGAGCAAACGTTCAGCCAGCGGATGTCGGCCGGCGCCATCCGTCGACGCAGCGACCCGCTCGCGACAGCGATCCACGACATCCCCTTTCATGCGCGTTGCGAACGCGCCGATGTCCGGCGTTCTCTCCGACATCGGAGCGATCCCCTGAATGACTTGGGCCACGTCCGCGCCCCACGGGGAGTCGGAGGCTCCAAAGGCGCGACCGAGGCCGGGCAGCGGACGGAAAACCCCGCGCAGGATCAGTTCCTGCGTCATCCAGATCGCGAACTCAGCGTCCTCCAAGGAGCCCGTCTCCGCGTGGCCCCTCGCGGCTTCCACGCCGAGATCAAGCAGCGCCTCAAGGCTCGGAGCGTGGGGATAGAGCGGCACCGGGAAGCCGCAGATCGCGTGCACGATGCGCACGTGCTCCGGCACGTCGAGATTCCGCAGCGTCTCGAGGGCTTCGACGGCAGCCTCGGCGACGTCGACTGGGTCCGCGGAGCTCATCAAGCATTCCAGGAGAGCGGCGGTCACTCGCTGGCCGGCAGCGTCCGTGGCGGCGCTTAGCTCGTCGAGGGCCTGACGGGCAGCCGCGCCTGCCTGATCGCGCTTGTTCTCCGGGGAAGAGACAGCGAGGAGAACCTTGTTGATGGCATCGTCGATCGGAGACAGCGACGCTGCGGCGGAGAGGCTCTCGTGGGCTCGCTGCGGCTCCCCTGACAGTAAGTGAGTGCGCGCCCTCATCCACGCCGCGTCCGTGGCCTGGCGACTCTCCGTTCGCTCCTGTGAGGCCAGCGCGTCTGCGGCCCGAAGGCTGCTCTGGACGTCGCGCACCTGCAGCGCCGCGCGGGAGGCGGCGAGGTACTGGTCCGCGGCCCGCGGAGCACCCGGCCCGAGCGCGGTGCTGGAAGCCTCTAGCGCTGCGAAGACAACCTCCTTGACTGAGGACCAGCGGTCGGCGTCGATTCGCACCTCGCGAAACGGCGCCAGATGCAAATCGCAGGCGAGCACCGCGCCGCCGCCGCCCAGTTCACGCGCCAACGCGGTCGCTGCGCCCATGTCAGTCGCCGCTAGCTCGCGCGCGAGGACTCGCTTGCCTTCGAGCGAGCGAACGCCTGTCTCCCCTACGAGCTGCAGCGACTCGCGCCAGTCGCCTGCCTTAGCGCCGCGCTGCATGAGCGCGGCCGCCCGCAGCTCTTTGGTCCGCGGCGATGGACCTTGCCCCTCGATGAGCGCTTGAAGATGCGGCTCGGCTCTCGCGGGACACTCCAGCCTCAGCCAGGCGAAGGCGAGGGATTCCAGACCGCGAGCCGCGACCGGTCCGCCCGCGCGAACCGCTCGCTCGGCCGCGCCAAGTCGCAGCTCTGCGGCGTCCACGTCACCACGGTCGAGCGCCTGGTGAGCCAAGAGCGAGAGCAGCTCCACGCGCTCCTCTGCGCCCGAGTCCACCCAGCGTTCGATCTCCACGTCCTTCGGGCCGGACCCAAGCAGCGTCGGAACCGTCGAGACCAGATCACGGCGTTCCCGGTTCCCTTGCGCGACCAAGAGAGCCAAAAAGCCAGCGCCCACCGCTCCCGCAAGGGCAAGCCAGTACGCCCGGCGACGACGGCGGATCGAAGTGGCGGAGCGGGCGGCAGCTTGCCACCGCTCGAGAAGTTCGCTGGCCGTGCCCGGCCGATCCTCCGGCGCCTCGCTGGCGGCATGTTCCAGCACGGACTTCAGCCTGTCACTGTTCCCGAACCGTTCATCGAGGCGGGTCCATGGCATCGTCTGCTGAAGAATCGCGGCGAGGCTGTAAACATCAGAGCTTGCGGACGGAGGACCGCCGTCCGTGCGTTCCGGCGCGGCCCAACGGGGTGTGCAGGGCGTCGGCTCGGCGCCGCCTTCGAGTCCCGAGGAGCCAAGATCGAGGAGTCGAACGTCGCCATCGGAAGTGAGTCGCAGGTGCGCTGGCTTGAGGTCGCCGTGGGCATAGCCCCCGTCATGGAGCGCTCCGAGTGCCCGCATACAGCGATTCGCCACGTCGACGGGGTCCACCCCGGGCTTGAGCAGCTCCGCCGCGTCGATCGCTCCCCCATCCAACCACTCCGTGACCAGGTAGCGCTGGCCCGTAGCCAGCTCACCGTGGGCGACGTACGAGGGCAGCTCCCGAAGGCGCCAGTCGCGGAGTCGCTCGCCCTCGAGCGCAAGGACGTCACCTTCGCTCCCCGGGCGGCCGACCTTGATCGCCACACGTTCTTGCGTTGGGCCCCGGCCGAGCCAGACGTCGCCCGAGGCACCCGACGACGCGGGCTCCATCAGCTCGTGGTTCCCCACGCGTGCGCCGGGGAGAAGCACGGAGACGGCGGCGCTCGGGCGCCGCCCGGCCTCCGACTTCCCCACGGAGGAGCCAGAAGAAGTGGCGGAAGAATCGGCCGCGGAACCTCCACCCGACGCAGAAGCTCGATCGAACCGAGCGAGCTCCAGGGCCTCCGCGATCAATGCGTCGTCATCCGAAAGCTGCCGTGCGACGGCCTCGGCCTCATCGGCGGACAAGCCTGCGATGCGATCGAACAGCTCTTGCACGCGCCCATAGTCGCTCGGTCTACCTGTCACCTTGATCCATCACTCTTGGTTGCCGGATTGAAGCTCGCGTTCGAACCAGGCGCGCGCGAGGCGCCACTGCCTGTCGACGCTGCGCGGCGAGATTCCCAGCGTGTTCGCGGTCTCATCGATCGTCAACCCTCCAAAGACGATCAGCTCTGCGACATGGGCCTGGGGCTCGGCCACCTGGGCGAGGTTCTCGAGGAGATCGTTCACGTCCAGTACGCCAAGCCGTCGATCTTCGATCGCGAGCTGCAGGTCCTCGAGGGAGTCCGCAGGACGGTCGTCGCCGCGCTTCAGTCGCAGTCGCGCGCGCGCGTCATCCACGAGGACGCGCCGCATGACGCGCGCAGCGACCAGCAGAAACGAGCGCTCGTCGGTCCAACCGCCGCTGCGCTGGCCCTGCAGCCGCATATAGGTTTCGTGCACCAGGGCCGTGGGCTGAAACGCGCCGTCCCGCATCCGGCTCGCCTCGGCGTAGGCCATCTTGCGGAGCGCGTCATACACCGCGCTGGTCGCAGCGTTCATCGCTTCATGGTCGCCCCCCGCGGCGTTGAGGAAGACCTGGGGGGGATTCTCACCTGAGTGCGACATGCTCCGAGTATTCGACCAACCCCGGGCTATCGATGCCACTTTCCCCGTATTCGACCTCCCTCAGACCCACTTCACGGGAGGCATCTGAGCCTCCGTGCCCTGAGGGCGGGTGGAGCATTGCGCGGCTTGGGCTGGGCGGATCGCCCTCTCCCCCGCTACCAACGCTCAGCGTCGCCGATCCCCGAGTTCCTCCGCCGGTGACCAGGGTTGCCACCGGAATCAGGATCAGGTCACGCTGTGAAAAACTCCGCGCGACGTAAGGCATGGACGCTCGAATCGTCGAGGTCGTCCGAGTAGTACGGCGCCTTCGCATTCGTTAGAGTCCGCGGCGTGGAGACCGCCACTTTCACGTCGGAGATTGAGCCATGCTTTAGTGCAGAGCTGCAGGAGCTAGGGGCGACCCTCGCGAAAGACGGCCAGCTCTCCCGGCTCATCGACACCGACAACGGCTTCGTTGGACAGTTCAAGGGACCCGACGGTTCCTACTCGGTCGAGGTGGCCATCGAAGGGGTCAACGCACCCGGCGAGTGCAACTGCCCCACCAATGCTCGCGACGGACTGTGCGCGCACATCTGGGCGGGTGCCCTTCTCCTCGACAAGGTCAAGAAGGTGGACGCCGTGCCCGCGCGCGCATCCCTTGAGAAGCGTTCGCTGAAGCGCCTTCAGGCGCTTCGAGGACGCGTGCAGCGCCGCTCGCTCACCGCCTGGGACATGGTCGAGCGGGACGCGGCGCGGCTCGTCTTTGTCGTCGACCAAAGCCAGTGCGACGGCCTCAGCCAGATCAGCCTCTTCGTCGAGCGCCAGACCGTCAAGGTCGACGGCGGCTGGTCGGCGGGTAAGCCCTTCGACCTGTCGTGCTTCGACTTCGAGGAGCTCCCGGGCGACGTCGACCGGGACCTTCTGGGGCTCATGGGCTACGGGCCGGACCGCTTCGGCAGCTCGACGCGGGACTGGCGCCTCAACAAGGAAGAGCACGGACTCTCGGCCGCCCAGGCGGGCGCGATCCTCCCGGCCATCGCCCGCGCCGGACGACTCGAGTTCATGAAACAAAAGGGCACCGGCGGCTCGGTCGCCCTCGACTGGGACGCGGACGGACCGTTCTCGATCCAGCTCCAAGGCGAGGTCTCGGAGCAGGGCGGCGCGAAGCTGCTCCTCGTGAGCGGCGCCATCTCGCGCGGAGACGAGACTCACTCCTACAAGGAGATCCAAGCCATCCTTCCGGGGGGCCTCGCGGTCATCGGCCGGCGACTCGTGGCGATGGCCCCTGAGAGGGCGGTACCGATTTTGGTCGACATCGTGCAGGGCGGAGCGATGGCCATCGGGGAGTCCGCCGTGGATGACTTCCAGCGCATCGTGGGCGCGCTGCCCGCGGGGGTTTGGCAGCCGGGTGCGAAGGACGACGCCGAGGACGAAGCGCCCAAAGAGTCGGCGAGTGAGCCCTTCATCCCTGAGCTTCGCGTGGAAGTGACACGCGCCAAGAATCCCACAGCGGCGCGGCTTGAGTGCGAGATCGTATTCGAGTACGGGCCGGAGATGCGCGTCACGCCAGACAGCCGCATCATGACCATGCAGGGCCCGGGAGAGGGCGAGGTCACGCGCCGCGACCTCGACGCCGAGGCGGGGCGGCTGGAGGAGTACCTGCACGTGGGCGGTAGGCGCTCGCGCACGCATCGCGAGCTGGGCCAGGACGGGAACATCTCCTCGGCTCAGTTCCCCCGGGTCGCCAGGGACCTGATGGGTCTGGGCTGGCGCGTCAAGGCCGACAAGAAGGTCATCCGCTACGCAGGCGAGGCCTCGGTTTCGGTGCAATCGGGCATCGACTGGTTCGATGTCAAAGGACGTGTTGCGTTCGGCGAGGAGAGCGCTTCGCTCCCTGAGCTACTGAAAGCCGCGCGCAGCGGCCAAACGATGATCGAGCTCGGCGATGGCAGCACGGGGATGATCCCCGAAGACTGGCTGCAGAGCTGGGGGCTCCTAGGCGTCGGACAGAACAGCGGGGACCGCATCCGATTCCAAAACAGTCAGGGCTGGCTTCTCAACTCCCTCCTCGCGGAGCGCAAGTCCGTCGAAATGGACGAGGGCTTCGAGGCGTACTCGAGTCGCCTCGCCAAGTTCGCGAGCCTGAAGCCCCGCAAGGAGCCCGCAGGATTCCAAGGGGAGCTGCGCCCCTACCAGCGCGACGCGCTCGGCTGGTTCCGCTTCCTCGGCGATATGGGCTTCGGCGGCTGTCTTGCGGACGACATGGGCCTCGGCAAGACCGTCCAGGTCCTCGCGCTCTTGGAGTCACGTCGCGCGCGCAAGCTGGCGAAGGGCGAAGAGCGCCGCCCCTCCATCGTCGTGGCGCCCCGTTCGCTCGTCTTCAACTGGATCAAGGAGGCCGCGCGCTTCGCGCCGAAGCTCAAGGCCTTGGACTACACCGGCACGAGCCGCAAGTCGCGCCTGGCGGCCCAGCCGGACGTCGACCTCCTCGTGACCACCTACGGCTCGCTGCGCCGGGACGCAGCGGAGCTCGCAGAACGCACCTTCGACTACGTGGTGCTCGACGAAGCCACTGCGATCAAGAACGCGGGCAGCCTGTCCGCTAAGGCCGTGCGGATCCTGCGCGCAGACCATCGCCTGGCGCTCACCGGAACGCCGGTAGAGAACAACCTGCATGAGCTGTGGAGCCTCTTCGAGTTCCTGAACCCGGGTATGCTCGGGCGCTCGAGTTCGTTCAAGGCGTTCGCAGAGGAAGGCGCCGAGGCCACCGACGTCTCGAAGATCGGCGAGGCGATCCGCCCGTTCTTCCTGCGTCGCACGAAGACCGAGGTCCTCACCGAGCTGCCTGCGAAGTCCGAGCAGGTGTTGACCGTCGAGCTCTCCAAGAAGAACCGCAAGCGCTACGACGAGCTGCGCGAGCACTTCCGTGCCGAGCTTCTCGGCGCTGCGGAGCCCGGAGAGGCCGCCGAAGAGAGCGAGCTAGAGGTCGATAAGCTCAACGTCCTGACCGCGCTGCTCCGCCTGCGCCAGGCCGCCTGCCATCCGGGCCTCGTGGACGACGATCTGCGGGTCGAGGAAAGCGCCAAGCTCGAAGCGCTCATGCCACGCCTCCAAGAGCTCTGCGCCGAGGGGCACAAGGTCCTCGTCTTCTCCCAGTTCACGACGATGCTGGGCATCGTGAAGGACCGCCTCACCGAGCTAAGCATCCCCTTCGAGTACCTCGACGGCCAGACGACGAAGCGCCAGGAGTGCGTAGAGCGCTTCCAGGCCGACCCGTCCATCCCGGTGTTCCTCATCAGCCTCAAAGCCGGCGGCCACGGCCTCAACCTCACCTCCTCGGACTACGTCTTCATCCTGGACCCGTGGTGGAACCCCGCCATCGAGTCCCAAGCCATCGACCGGGCCCACCGCATGGGCCAAACCCGCCCAGTCTTCGCCTACCGCTTGATCTCGAAAGACACGGTCGAGGAGCGCGTGATGGAGATGCAGGCCAAGAAACGCCAGCTCGCCGACGACCTCTTCCAGGGAGGAACCGGCGTGATGAAGAACCTCACCCGAGCCGACCTGGACGCGCTGCTGTCCTAACGCCTCTGGCGACGACTATTGTGCCCGCGCTTCCGCCTAATCGTCGTCTCCGGCGTAGCCCATGGCTTTCAGCTCCGCGGCGTGGGTGCTGTCGATGCTGGCGGCTTCTGCTGCGCTTTCGGTTCGGCTCAGGTGCTCTAGGACTGGACGTAGTCTTTGTTCAAGGGCGGTAGGCCAGTCGCCTTCTAGATCGACGGGCTTGAGCTCTTCGGGGTCATCCCCGAGGTCGTAGGCGAAGACGGTCGGTCCGAGCTCCGTGCCCTCGGGGTCGCCGGACATGACGATTTTTCGGCGGCCCAGGGCGATGGCGGTGTAGTTCGTGTCGTAGGTGCCGCATTGGAAGACGGCGATGGGGCGCGGGGTGCTGCCCGCTAGCAGGTTGACGCCAGCCCACTGGGGACTTGGGTCGATGCCCGCAAGGGAAGCGAGGGTCCGCGGGAGATCCAGCAGGGAGGCTGGGCCTGCGCGTAGCTTGGGCTGTAGACCTGGCCCTGTCAGCATCAACGGAATCCGAGCCTCCTCCTCCCAGACGCCTACGCCGTGGCTGATGACGCCGTGCTCGCCGAACGCCTCGCCGTGGTCGCTGAAGGTCGCGATGTACCCCGTATCGAGGAGGCCTGCGGTCTCGAACTCTCCCATGAACTGCCCGAACAGTGCATCCATGTCGTACGAAGCTCCGCGGTAGAGGCTGCGCAGATCAGCGAGCGCGTCGGCAACCTCGCCCTCCGCGGGGACGCCGGGCACGAGCTGCTTCCTCCAGCCGAAGATGGCCTGGGTCGTGGCGGGGCTCCCTGAGAGGGAGAGAGCCTCGCGGGCTTCGGGGCTCACCTGATACGGTTCGTGGGCGCGATAGCTATGGACGAGAAGCAGCAGCGGACGACCGTCGTCCCGCGCAAGGGCCTCCTTCACACCGTCGAGGGTGCGAGCGTTTTTCGCGTGGTGCTCCTCGAATCGCCCGAAGCCTTGATCGATGCCGTAGGACCGCGAGACGAAGCCGCGCTCCGTGATCGCAGCGACTCGGTAGCCGGCCTCGCTGAATCGGTCGGCTACGGTCACGACACCGCGCGGAAGCCGCGACTCGCGGGTCGACATGCCGACCTGACGCGGCATGCGAGCCGTGAACAGCGCGGCGTGGGCAGGCAAGGTCCAGGTGGCAGGGGAACGCGCCTCCGTGAAGCACAGGCTGCGATCCGCGAGCCGGTTGAGATGGGGCGCCCAACGGGGGTCTCCGCCGTTGTGGGCGAGGTTGTCGGCGCGGTAGGTGTCGACGCTCACAAGGACGAGGTCCGGAAGCTTCCGGGGCCAGGGGCGCTTCGTGTAGGAACCGATCTCTTTCGGCCCGATCATCGGCTCAAGGAGCACGAGCCTCCCTGCCTTGGAGAGAAAGGTAAACGTCAGTGTCGCGCTCGGCCGACCCGCCGGCGGCAGGTCGATCGCGTACGTATCCTGGGGCTCGCCTGCTCCGACGCTCCCTTCCCAGAGCACCTCCTCATCCAGGCTGACCCGCAGCCGCCCCGGCCGGACTCCCGGAGCAAGCCGGGGCTCGAACCGCAGCACAGACGCGGCCGGGATCGTGGTCGCGACGGACTCAGCGTGGCCAGGCAGAAGTGCCATCCCTCGCCCCGCGCACGGGCCGCTAAAGACACGCCAGCCCCGCTCACTCGGCTGGCCCAGGTCAACCCAAGAGCGCACGGAGACCCCTTCGCCAGGCTCGTCGTCTTCGTCCAAGATCAGCCAAAGGTGGCGACCGTGCCCGAGGAAGTGACCGGAGGCGTCTTCTCCACCCAGCACGGTCTCGGCCGCTTGGAGCAGCGCCGCGAAGTCTGCTCCCTCCTTAGCGAGAGCCGCACCCGTGATGCTCCGCGGAAAGCCCTTCAGGACTTCCGGCCCCGCGCCCCGGCGGCTCCGAACGACTTCCGCGCCCAGCTCTGGATAGCCGTGCGACTCCCTGGACCACGCAGTCTCCGCATGCCAGATGCGAGGGTGGACCGCGTCCCATGCGCTGCCGCGAATGCGCTCGACCATCCAGCCCCCGGTGCGGCCTTGAATAGGAGCCACCGGGGTCCAGTCGGCCGCCCCGTCGCCGAACTGAGCGGTCGGGGTCGATGAACCCGGCACCAGAGACCCGGCCGCCGGAACAAAAGGGCGCGCGAGGTCGACCCAGACCGGCTGAACGGCAGGAGGCTCGTCGGCGCAACCCACGAGCGCCGCGAAGACCCACAGGGTGAGTGGCCAGTACCAAATCCTCATCCGAACAGCCTAGCAGCCCGTTGAAGAAGGCCGCACTATCGAGCAGCGCCCCTCGAAGCCCTGACTGCGTTGCTTGAAGAGCCCCGCATAGCTCGCTATGGAGGGCTTCAAGCGCCTTGTCAGGACTCCGATGGACGCAATTGGATAGCCCGGACTTCTTCAACGGGCTGCTCGCAGCCCTGACTGCGTTGCTTGAAGGGCCCCGAATAGCTAGGAGCCATTCAAGCGACGGTGACGCCGGGAAGCGGACGATTCCCAATTCAGTATGGGTCAACAACGTGGTGGACGTTCGAGCCCAATGGTTCTCGTCGGGCATGAGATGGGGCGTACGTCGAGTCGCCCATCCATCGAGAGATGAGCTAGCGCCAAGTACGCGCAGGGGCTCCCGCTGGGGCGGCCTCGCCTGCTCTCTCGCAATTCCTTGAATGGACCGTGGAGCGGCGCGTACGGTCTAATCCTCCAGTCTCCCCCCCACACACAGCTCCCTACCATTGCCAAAGAAAGCGCCCTACCCCAGCCAGCACGCCGTCATGGGAATCGGGATGGGCATCTTGCTCTCCGTCGTGACCCTCGGCATCTACAGCCTCTTCTGGCAGAACAAGCAGATCGAGGCGGTCAACGCTTGGCTCGGAAGGAGAGAATTCAACTTCTTTGCCTGGCTTCTGTTCTCGATCCTGACCCTTGGGATCTACGCCCTCTACCACGAGTATCTGATGGGCACGGCAATCAACGAAATCCAGGCGAAGCACCGACACCACGTCAACCGGGACCTTCCACTCCTTTCCGTCGTCCTCGCACTCTTCGGCGTCTGGGTGGGCTCGCTCGCGATCCAGCAAATCGAGATCAACAGGCTGTACGCTGAGCATCAAAGCCTCTAGGGATCGTCTCTTAGCGACAGCGTTCCTAGCGTGATGGTTCGCAGCCGCGATCTGGACCTCAGTCAGCGGCGTCACGCCCTCGGACGTGTCCTCCGTGCCATGCTCAGTCCATGCATTCAGTGGGTTCACCTGCCCCGGGTGGGGTATGACACGGGCCAGCGTGGCCGTCGCGCGCAGTGACCTTAGGGCCGCTTAGAGCCTCCACTCGTTCGCACTCCTACCCCTACCGCTCTCCGTGACGTTGGCCGTGTCCCCCATTAGCAAAAGCACTAAGCCCAGAGGAGGAAAAGTCCAGTCCCGCCCAGCCCCGGACCGCCCCGCTCCATCGATACTGGATGTCCAAATGCCAGAATCATGCGCAGGGTCGGCTTAGCCAGAGCTACTCGCGGTGGCGGCGTGCTGATGTCGTCGCGAATAACGGACACAACTCCGGTCGGGCATCGCCGCGAGCGCACAATTCGTTGCCAGGCACGTTCAACGGAAAACGGAACGGGACCCATGCTATCGGTCGACGACCGCTAACGAATTTCATAACGGATTCCGCCGGCCCCGATGTACCCTTCGACTGCATGCAGAGCGGAGTGACCGTCCGCGGATACTCTGGCTGCTTCGGTACCGCGAGTCCCCCCCGTTGAAGGCGCAAAGTAGATCCTGATCTCCCGCTCATTCGGTGTCGTGGTCCTAACGAGACTAGGCCACCGAACCGTGATGGGATATCAAACAACCGTGGAGACGCGCTTCCGACGACAGCGGTGGATGAAGCTCTACAGCATCGCCGCACTCGTCTTCGTATTCGTGCTACAAGGCTCGGCCTTCGCGGATGGCAAGGTCCTGATCCTCAACTCATACCATCGCGGAAAGACCCTTTCCGACGAGACGATCGACACCATCGTCACGGAGCTGCGAGCGAGCCATCCTGACCTGACGTTTCTGGTTGAGGACATGGATACGAAGCGGAACTCCGTGGACGATCTCCGCTCGTCTCTCTTGGATTTCTATACGCAGAAGTACCGCCGCGTTGAGCTGAGCGCCGTTGTGACCGTCGACAACAACGCGTTCGACTTCGCGATGGAGAACAGGCAGACGTTGTTCCCCGGCGTCCCCGTGGTCTTCTGCGGCTTCAACGGTTATCAGCCATCCGTCCTCGACGGCATCGAGGGCGTGACGGGCGTGACCGAGGCTATCGATCTTGAGTCCACCGTGGAGGTCGCACTGGCCCTTCACCCAAAAACGACGCACCTAGCCGTCGTTTCCGACATGACTCCGACGGGCCGTGAGCTGCTCGGCGAGTTCCGGCGCTTCGCGGTGGACCTACCGAAGTCACTTCAGATCGTGGAGCTCGCCGAACTCTCGGCCGCGGACTTGCAGACACGGCTTGGCCGATTGCCGGGGAGCAGCGTTGTTTTCAGGTTCTCGTTCTTCCGTGACACGGACGGGCTGTCTTTCCGAGTGGACGAGCAGGTGAAACTGATCACCGCGGCGGGGCTGCCGGTTTACGACTTCTGGGACGAGGGCGGAATCGGCTCGGGCTATGTGGGCGGCTACGTTGTCGCCGGCGCGTCCCAGGGACGCGTGGTCGCCGGCATGCTGCGGCGAATACTCAACGGAGAGAGCCCAGATCAGATTCCGGTCGTCGATCGCAGCCCCAACATTCCGGTGTTCGACAAGCGCCAACTGCTGCGCACCGGGGCGGAGCTGAGTCAGTTGCCGCCAAACTCGGTTCTTCGCTTCAGCGAGGCCTCCTTCTGGCAGCGGGCTCGACGACTGCTCGTCGGAATGGGTGTCACCTTCCTTACCTTGCTAGGTTTCGCGGTCTTCTTCGCCATTCTGAGCGTTCAACGAAAGCGCCACGCGGTCGCCCTGTCCCTCGAAGAGCAGAAGCTGCGCGCGACACTTCAGTCGATTGGTGAAGGCGTGATCACGACCAACACGAAGGGGGAAGTCGAGGAGTTCAACAGGGTTGCAGAGCGGTGGACAGGCTTGACGCTCGGGGCGGTGCGAGGCCGCAGAGTGGACGAGGTATTTCACCTGACGGACAGTTCGACCCACGCTGTGATCGAACTTCAGCCGGACGGCGATTCCCCCACAACGGCCGCTGGTCTGCTCAAGACATCGGGTGGCGACAGCCTCCCCATCGTCCGAACGGCCGCCCCCATCTCCCTGCCGCAGGGCAAGAAGGGCGGTACGGTCGTTGTCTTCCGGGATACGACCCGCGAAAACGAACTCCAACAGGAGCTTGAGCAGGTCCGTCGGCTGGACGCGCTTGCGCAGCTCGCCGGTGGAGTCGCCCACGATTTCAACAACATGCTTGGAGGGGTGATCGGTGCCGCCGAGCTTCTCAACGGCAAGATCCATGACGAAACGCTCAAAGAGTTTCCCCAGCTCATCCTAGAGTCAGCCAACGCTGCCGCGGAGCTGACGGCGCAGCTACTGTCGTTCGCGAGAAAGCAGCCCGTCGCGAAGCAGGATGCAAGTGTGCATCAGGTGATCGACGACGTGGTCGCTGTCCTCAAGCGGACCATCGACCCGCGGATTGAATTGGTGGTTCGCGCTGAAGCGAAGAGCGATGTCGTGCAAGGAGACCGCACGCTCCTAAAGAGCTGTCTGTTGAACCTGGGGATCAATGCCTCCCATGCGATGCCGCGCGGCGGAACGCTAGTCTTCGCCACTCGCGCGATTGAGCTACAAGCAGACGAATGCGAAGCGAGCTCGTTCGACATCTCTCCAGGGCACTACCTAGAACTGCGCGTTGAAGACTCTGGCTCCGGGATCGCACCAGACGTCATTGAGCGGATCTTCGAGCCCTTCTTCACGACCAAGGTGCAAGGCGAGGGGACCGGCCTCGGACTAGCTGCCGTATTCGGAACCGTACTGCAGCATGATGGAAGCGTCACGGTTGAGAGTGAGCTAGGACGGGGAACCACCTTCGTCGTTCGCCTGCCTTTGACAGAGCAACCGGCGAGTGCACCCGCGGAGCCGAGGAGCTCAATCCATGGCGAGGGGGTCGTTCTGGTCGTCGACGACGAAGAACTGCTACAGAAGATGACCGCCAGCACCTTGGAATCTCTTGGGTACGAGGTGCTGACAGCCAACGACGGCTCGGAAGCGGTCGAGGTCTATCAGCGCGAGCAAGGCCGGATCGACGCCGTACTGCTCGACATGATCATGCCGCGAATGAACGGCCAAGACTGCTTCGTAGAACTAAAGCGTATTGACCCCAATGTGCGGGTCGTCGCCACCTCGGGGTTCTCATGCCCGGACAAGCTTCAGGAAATGGTGACTCAAGGGTTAGCAGGTCAACTCTACAAGCCCTACCGGCGTGCCGAACTGAGTGAAGCGATCAGCTGCGCGATCCAGTAGCCATACGGACACCGGCACAACGCCGCCACGAACTAGCGCCGAGCCACCGACAGCTCTTACCGCAGCCCCCCCTCGATATGCGAGTAGACCGTGCATCTGAATCGGCAGGTGACTCGGAGGTTCGTGGCGGCGGTGTGCCGGTGTCGGTACCGTCTGGCGGCTGGCGAAGTTTCAACCGAGCGTGCCACTGGTTGGGTCGTAGAACCAGGATGGACCCTAGAACCGCACGACCAGCATTCACATTGCATCGAGAATCGAACGCCACAGCCCCGTCGCTGAGACCCCGGCGTAGCCGCTTTCCTGTGCGTCGTTGCACTCGATGACGATCCACCTTCCGTCCACCGTCTGGGCGACGTCGATCACC
>CALHGQ010000708.1 GCA_938030175.1 uncultured bacterium
ACAAGCTTGATCGCGACCTCCTGCTCGAAAGCCCCGTCGTTGCGCGCCGCCGCCCATACGGAGCTAAGGCGCCCGGTCGCGATGCGATGCCTCAGGTAGAAGCGGCCGACGATCCTTCGCTCGCTCGACCCTTCGGCGGCACGGCCTGCCGGGGCGGTGTCCCCGGGCTCGCCATTCGCCGCTAGGTCCATGCTGATCAAGTCCTGCACGATCCCAGCGAGCTCTGGGTCCGTGGACCTCAGCTCATCGAGGCGCGCGTCCTGCGCCTCGATGTCGAGGTCGATGAGAGCTTCGAAGAGCTCCCGGGCTTCTTTCCATCTGGGGATCATGGTGCGGGGGTCCAAAGGGCGGGGATCCAGCCGATGCAGCGCAGCGCGCCGCGATCATCCCTCACGGAACTTGCAGCATTTTGAGTCGCGATGAGAGTTCCTTGGCGACGGGGTTCTCGCCGCCTTTGGTAGCCAGCTGCGACGCTTCAAGGAGCTTCTCCGCGCGCTCCCTGGAGTGTTCGGAGTAGGTACTCAGCTGCGCGTCCTCCGAGCCCCGCCACTCCTCCGCGAGCTCCACGGAGACCTGGGCGGCCACCAGGCGAAGGGCCGGCGCATCGTGACTGAGCGCGACGCCTCCGATGGTCTTCATGATCTCGGCGCGCGCCCTGTTGGTGGCGCCGTGGGACTCAAGGGTCTCCATGCCGTCGCGCACCATCAGCGCGAGGCTCTCGTCGAACTCGGCCCGCTGCTGGGACGAGGCAGCGTGGAGGTCACGTGCCGCATCGAGGGACGACTGCGCCTTGCTGTACTTGGCCTTGGCGAGGGTCAGTCCGACCGTCAGAGCGATCAGGGCGAAGGCGGCGGCGCCCACCAAGTCGCGGTTCCGCCAGGCCATGCGGCGGAGACGCCGGAACCCGCTGCTCGCCTGGATCGCCACGGGGCGACCCATGCGAGCATTGGCAAGATCGGCCGCAAAGCCCTCCGCGGTGGCGTAGCGCTCTTCCGGAACGGCATGCAGGGCGGCATCTAGAACGAGCCCGAGGCTCCCGGTCCGGAACTCCACTGGCAGGACCGCTTCGGCCACTTTGGCGAGGGAGTAGACGTCGCTCGCGGTGGAGATGCTCGTGCCCGCCAACTGCTCTGGGCTAGCGAACTCCGGAGTGAGGTACTTCAGCGGCCCCTGGGTCACGAACGCCTCGCGGCCGCGGGCTCGCTCGGTCCAACGGGCGATGCCGAAGTCGATCATCTTGACTCGGCCGTCCCCGGTCACCATCAGGTTTTGGGGCTTGATGTCGCGGTGAACGACGTGCTGGGCGTGGGCGTAGCCGAGGGCCTGGGCGGCCTGAATCAGGAGATCGAGCCGCGCCTCGGGCTTGAGCCCGCGCTCCTCACAGTGCTGGTCGATGGCCACTCCGTCCACAGCTTCCATCGCGCAAAAGGGCCTTCCGTCCGCTGTCTCGCCGGCGTCCAGGATCCTCGCGATGCCCGGGTGATCGAGGCCCCCGAGGATCTCTCGCTCCCGGAGAAAGCGCCCTTCCGGCTCCGAGCTCGCGAGGTCCTCATGGAGGAGCTTCAGCGCCACTTCCCGCGCGAATGCACCGTCGTCGCGCGTCGCTAGCCAAACGGTGCCCATGCCCCCGGCCCCCAGCTGGCGCAAGAGCCGGTACCTTCCCACGATGTCGCCCGCGTGATTCATGATGAACGCGAACGTAGCACGAAGCGCGCGAAGGCGCTCACGGGATCGCCTGTTCTAGCCGGGCGTGAGGGCCGCGGCTTCCGGTGGGTAGCAGCAGTAGATGCGCGCGTGCCCATCGAGCTCGATGGCTCCTCGAACGCGGTCGCCGGGCGCGAGCGCGTCGCGGAGGGGCGCTCGCACGATCACGGTCATGATGTCGCCGTTGGAAGCCCGCACCTTGTCCGTCGACGTCTCAAACGTCGCGGCCTCGGGGCCGTCGATCTCCATGATCTCAAAGAGCGAACCGGCATCTTCGAACCCGCGTGCGCGATCGGCCGCGGGCAGCCGCAGGTTGGCGTGGCGCATCCGCGGAAGGGAGTGCTGCATGCCGTCGAGGGCGTAGAGGAACTCGGACCCTAGGTCGACTTCGTGGGCGTCGAGCGCCCAGTTGCAGAAAGCCCGGAGTGCCTCGACAAGCGTGGCCGCTTCCTCGTCTGACTTCAGCGCGTCCTTTTCCTGGAGCCAGAACGTGGTGAACTGGAACATGTCGCGGCCCGTGAGCTCTTCGAAGACGCCGATCGGCTGGGCGAACTCCGCCAGCAGCCGCAGAGGCTCAAGCGCCTGGACGTCCGCCTCGGGATCGGTGGCGCCGAGCTCCCACTTCATTTCTTCGATCATCGCTCCTACGACACCAGGGAAGTCTGGTGCCGGCATGTCGGGCTCGTCTTCCTCGTCGACGACGCCGAGTTCCTGCTGCAGCGTCCGCAGGAGAGTCGCCGGGTCGCCGCCTCTCTCGCGGCCTTCGGCGAAGGCATTGATGGCGGCTTCGCGCTGAGCGTCGTCGACCCCCGAATCCTCGGTGTCGGCGGACGGGGCGGCGACGGGCGGCGTCGGGGCGGTCGGTAGTGACACAAGCTCCCATGCGCTGAGCAACGCCGTCCGCGCGACGTTGAGGTCAACGTCCGTGTCGAACGCGAGCTCCTCAAGGAGTCCGCCGAGAACATCGGAGGCTCCATGGACGAGCTTGTCCGGGTCGCGCGGTTCGCGGGCGAGCTGGGAAATCGAAGCGCGGGACCGCGCCTCACCAAGACCGGCCTCAAGGAGCAGCGCCAAGGCATCCCCCACCGGATCCTCCGACTCCTCCAGTCCCGATCCGACGGGAGCTGTGCCGATGGCGTCCCGTTGCCCGGCTCCGAAGAACATGGCCTCGAGCTCCCCTTGACTCACCCGCACGATCTTGGCCGAGCCGTTCTCGCGGATGCGGTCGAGGTCGCGCTGGAGGGCCTTGGTAACGTGCTTGGCTGCGAGGATCGCGGCGGCCGGCGACGCGAGGTGAACGCCGTCGCCCGCCGGGTAGAGCCTGCCGACGATGAGCTCGCCGCCCGTCAGGATCTCGGCCACGGCCGGGTCCCCGAGGGCGAAGCTTCCGAACCCCGTGAGGTCGCGGAGCCAGGCCCCGGCCTCGGGCCGGACTTCTTCGACCTCGAAGATGCCCGCGTGGGAGCGCTGGAGCGAGTCGAGGGCCGCCTCCAGCGCGTCGGCGATGGCGGGAGACTCTTGGGTGCGTGCCTCGGCCACCCGGCTGGCGTAGCCCTCGGCGAGGCGATCGAGGATGCTCCCGCGCAGGGTCGGGCTGTGATATTCGAGGAGGAACCACTCCAAGTGGCGTCGGGCGGCCAGCAGGGTGGCTGCGATGCCCTGATCGCCGTGGGCCGGAGCCTCTCCGCGGAAGAAGAACTCGATGCTGCTCTCAAATTCGCCCGAGAGCACATCGTCTGCGCGCACAACGGCCGCCAGGGTCTCCAAACAGCGTTCAATCGCTCCAATCGCAAGTGCCATCGCGGAAAGGTAGCACCAATCCATCCGCCTCAAACGGCCTAGGCGGCCGGAAACGTGGCTTATGAGTGTTCAGGAGCGCAAGAAGGCGCAAATCGAGGGCCAGTGGAGGCCGTTTTGCACCGATCGCGACCCTGAGGGACCTCACTATGATCTACGCGATTCAAAATCTCGCCGACTCCGACGTCGCCAACGCGGCTAGCGGATTCAGCGGACTGTTCAGTGGCACCCCATGGGTCGATCTAGTCGGCATGGGCCTCGTGCTCCTCTTCTTCATCCTCGGCCTGCGTCACGGCCTCGTTTGGCAGGTCACGCGGCTCATCGGGATGCTAGTCGCGGTGACCCTTGCGAGGAGCCTGAGCCCTGAGTTCGTTCCCCACGTGGAGTCGGCCCTGTCTCTGCCGACCAAGGCCTGTCAGGGCATTGTGTGGTTCCTGGTGTTCCTCGCGACGCTGCTCGTGACCGCGATGATCGGGATCGTAGGACGGCGTGCCCTCGAAGCCGTCCACCTGGGCCCGATGGATCGCATGGGCGGAGGCATCGCTGGCGCCGCCACAGGCGTCATCTTGCACTGCGCTCTACTGGTCCTTCTGACGGCCGTCGGGACGACGGACTGGGCCTCTCGCACGCTGCGCGGTAGCGCCAGCGCGAGCATGCTCGACAACCTCTCCCGGAAGACTCACCTGCTGCTCGACGCACAGGCCGCAGAGAAGATCATGGAGCCGTGGGGCCACTCCTACGACGCCCAGCAGGCGGAGGACCGCGCGCGGATCGCCGAAGTGAAGCGCCGACAGGGCCTCGACAAGGCTGAGATGCTGCGTCGCCAGGCCGATGAAGAACAGCGCAAGGCGATCGAAAGCAGCGGCCCCCTCAGGCTCGAAGCGCCGCGGGATCGCCCTGGCACGCGACCGACGGCTGAAGAAGCACGGCGCAGGCTGCGCGAGTCCGACCGCGGATTCCGGGTCAAGTAGCGCGGCTGGGTCTCGGCGCTCAGCTGCGGAGGTTGCGGCCTCGTTCATCAGAAGGGAGTTCGACACGCCGTGGTCGAGCTCCCTTGTTCGTTCAGGGGCCAGAGGGTCCCTTTTTCGCCGAAGCGAACCGGTGAGGGCAGAGCCCGGGCCGGGTCCTCCCGAGCGCTCGCTGATGCTGGCTCTGTCTCGGGTTGGAGCGCGTTGGGGCCGAAATGGTGCCGAGGGGCGTGTTTCCGAGCTCCCAGGGCTGATTTCGAAGAACTCAGCGGGCTCGCGGTACGGCGCTTTGTACCTTCCTCGCTCACCCAGCGTTCGAACCGGGGGAAGCAGGTGCGATTCCTGCGCGGTCCCGCCACTGTAAGTCGCATGGGTGCACGGCTCCTCTCCTGACGAAAGTTAGGGGGCGGGACGTTGCGGGCGTAGCTCCGCAGCGTTCGGTCACTGGGATACGGCTTCGGGCGCTCGCCTCCTTCAGGGGGCTCGCACGGGGCCCCTGGGAAGGCTTGGGCTGCGCACTCGACGTGACGAGCCAGGACATCTCGATCGATGCGCTAACCGGATTGCGGGCCGCGGGTAACGGCACCGCCGCATCGAGTGCATGAGGTACGTCCCTCGTGCACGGAGACGGCGTGGTCTTTGCATCGTGGCTACCGTTCTGCGGAAAACAGAACCGACCCACATCATTTCATGCAACGTCTCCTTTCGTCATCGCGCCTCGGCGCGATTGCCCTCCTCAGCTGCTCGCTCTTTGCGGGTGCTGCCGCCGCCCAGACCACGACGGTCGCCGATGGCTACCAGGTGGGGCCCTCGGCCTCCCTCTCGGATCTCTGCTCCGACGGCCCGGCCTACGCTTCGTTCCTCGACGGCTCCTACATCGTCTTCGACGGCATGGACGTCGAGCACCGCGGCGCGAGCGGCGCGCTGATCCAGCGTTTCGCGAGCTTCCCGCTCTACCGCTTCCCGAGCTTCGTCACGCTCAACGGCGATGCAACGAAGGCCTACTTCGGTGAGTCGTCCAACGGCGACATTTACGAGCTCGACCTTCTCAGCGGCGCTCTCTTTCCGATCGGGAACCTGACGTTCAACTTCGACATGGCGATCGACGACGCGCAGGGCATCGGCTACGTCAGCGCATCGACCTTCGATTTCGGCGTGAACTCGATCCACAAGATCGACCTGACGACGTTCGTCGAAACGGAGATCGCCCAGGTCGCTGGGTTCTCTGGCCCGATCGCTCTCGTTGACGGTGGCGACGTGCTCCTCGGAGTCCTTCCCGACGTCTTCCCGTTCCCCCCGGATGCCACGAACGTCTACCGTTTCGCTGCAGCCGACCTTGCTGGCAGCACGCTGCTGACGGAGGCGGATGGCACCGTGGAGATCCCGATGCTCGACGGTCTTTCTTCGATGATCTACAACGAAGGCACCGAGCAGCTCTTCCTGATGGAGACCAACTCGGGCTTCAGCGGCAACGACACGGTGATCTGGAAGCGCGGCTTGGGCGAGGCGCCCGTTCAGGTGGGGCTCACCAACGGCTTCGCAGGCGGTCTCGAGTTCCAGGACAGCGGTATCGGCACCGAGTTCGGCCCCTACCAGCCGAACTACACCGCGCTCACGTTCATCGAGAGCGACTGCTTTGGCAGCGGCAGCTTCGTCCGCTCCGAGATCCGCGGCCTGCGCCCGGATGCGAGCTTTGACGGGCCGTTCCTCGGCAACTCAGGAAACGCTAGCTTTGACCTGACCGGTGGCCCGGCGAACGGCTTCGCGTCGCTCTGGCTCGCTCGTTCGGGCGCGCTGGAGGCGAACGACATCGTTGTCGACATGGGCGGGGCTCACCCTATCGCCCTGCGTGCGGACCTCGTGGACTTCGGTCGCCGCTTCCCGATGGTGAGCCTGGATGCGGCCGGCGCGGTGTCGCTTCCGTTCTTCCAGGACGTGATGATCGAGGGGGCCATCATGGCCCAGTG
>CALHGQ010000709.1 GCA_938030175.1 uncultured bacterium
GAGCGCAACCTCGACGCAAAGGACCGTGCCGGTGCGTCGGAAGATCTCACGACTGGTTTCCGCGTCGAGCCCTGCTACGGGATCGAAGGCACGGACCTCGCCGGACTTGAGCGTCACACGTCCCCCGAAATCACTGGCTGAACCCGGAAGCGCGCCGCGATGAACGACGATCGGAATCCCGCAATGCGTCGTCCCGAGCGCGCCGCGCGGAATGGTGACCGGGTCAGCATCGGGCCTCGGAAGCAGCGCAGGCTCGTCGCAGAACTCGGAGTCGTCGACACAGGTGCCGTCGAAATGAATGCGGCCAGCGCGCATGCGGAGCCCGACTTCGCCCAAGCGCGCCAAGAGATCTTCTTTCACCTGCCCGGTCATGCCCGGCTGGCGCACGCGGCCGTCGGCGGGCGAGTGAGAGTAGGGTTCACTCGGGAAGGCGCCGTACTCCTCCGGAGAGCGGCCCGAGCCGATGCCGGCGCGGATGGCGCGGTAGTGCTCGCGAAGCGCGTCCAGCACACCGGGAGCTTCGTCGGCATCGGCGGCGCGCAGAAGCGACTCCTGCACGGCCAACGCAAGCTTGGACACCATGTGCCAGTACGTGCAGCCAAGTCCTTCGTAGCCAAAGAACGAGCCCGAGCGGCCCGTGAACGAAGCGTGCTGGAATGACTCCTCGTAGAGGTCTGCGAGCCCATCGCCGTGGCTCGCCACCAGCGGCTGGAGCTCGTAGGGGAGCGCGTCCATCGCCTCACGCAGGGAGCTCACCGAGCGCATGCCCGGCGCGAATCGCAGGGAGCGCTCCGCGTTCCCGGGGTCCACGCCGTCGGAGGACATCCTCACGATGCTGCCTTCGCCCCGTTCAAGCAGGGCCTTCACAAGCTTGTTGTCGAGGGCGCCGCCGCGACGGATCACACCGCGGTCGAGAAGGCCGGGGAGTTCACGGTCGGGGTAGAGAAGGTACGTGCCAAGGTCCGCGCGAAAGAGATCGCTCGCGCGCAGGCTCTCGAGGAGCGCCAGCGACTCGTTGGGTGTCAGTGCACCCGAACCCAGCACCGCCGCTTGACCCTCAAGCATGAGCGGCAGCCGCGCGATCTCGACCGCATCGCCGCCAAAGCTCACGAGGTTGTAGGTGTGAAAGAGACCGTCGTCCCGCCGATTCGCATCGAGCGTCGTTCGGAGAAGCACGCGCGCGGCGTCGAAGAAGTCCCCGAGCCGCGTATTGAGGGATGACGCAGGTTCGTGACCGTCGCCGCGCCCAACCTCGCGTCGGTGCTGCTCGCCGGCCATGCCCACCGCCCGTAGGAACGTCCAGCGACGCTTCGCATCACCCGTCACAGCATCGGGCGCCTCCATGAACGCCGAGAGCGCCACCATCACGGAGTCGAGGAACTTTGCGGTCCGGGCGGAGAGCTTGGGCGCCGCGTCGCCGAGGAGCTCGTCGAGGACCTCCACGTGGCGCAGGAGCGCCGCCGTCGTCACCATCGAGGCCCCGAATCCAGCGAGCGCGTTGTTCGCATCGTTCCACTCTGGGCGCTGGGTGTTCATCCAGACGCCGGCGCCGGGCACGAAGTTTGAGAACTTCGCGAGCACCGGTACCAGGAGCTTCTCCTCCAGCGTGGCAAGGACGATGCGACCATCGGAGCCGTGACGCAGACGTGCGTCCTTGCCGACACCCGCCTCCTCGCGGGCCGCCGCGCGCTTGGCCACGTCGTGATCGAACGTGACGCTATTGCGCGGATCCGCCACCAGCGCATCGAACCCCGCGATGGTGTAGGGGACGTCCGCGTAGGTGTAGAGCGCATGCCCGAGGAGCTCCTTGAGAGCCGCGGGAGAGCGCTCTTCTAGACGCTCGATCAGTCGCGTGAGGTAGACGATCTGGTGATCGCCCCAATAGCCGATGTGCGACCAGGGGTCGTCGGGATCCTCGACCTCCCAGTCGAGACCCTTCTTCGAGTCGATGCGGTAGGGGTTGTAGCCGTCCGCGGTACTCGCGTTGAGGAAGCGCGCGATGAAACCGGGCAGGAACTCAGGGTAGGAAACTCCCAGCGCTTCCCAGTTCTGAAAGATGTCCCGCCAGTTCCCTTCGTAGGCGGACTTCAAAGAGCCGTCGGCTTCACGAACGTCGATGGCAAAGCGGTTCCACGGCCGACTGGGATCACCGTGGCGCCGGCTAAAGCCCAGCGGCATGTCCTCGATCGCTCGGCGGTACTCTGCTGGATCCGCTGCGTCCGACAGACCAGGCGTGCGGTAGTCAGCGATCGGGAACCCTCCACGCATCGTGTTGTAGAGCGTGTTGGCGTAGTGACGGGCATCCTCGGCGAAGGAGCCGGTGCGCTGGACCGCGTCGGCCCCGCTCAGCAAGTCGACGAGGGCCAGCTCGGTGGCGTCCGCGTCGCGGCGAAGCGCCGCCAGCAAGTCGGGCTCGTCGCGCTTCCACGCCAACGTTCGCTCCACGTCGTCGGCCGCCTGGTGAACTTCAAGAGCCATGCCCGTCACGTCGGTTGCGCCGGGCTGGAGTCGCAGCGGGCGCGCCACCAAGAGCGAGCCGCGGACGCCCCTTGAGCGCCCCTCTTCCGAGACCGCCTCGCCGCGCCTGAAGCCATCGAGCTGGGCCTCGGAAAGCAGGATCGTGCCGCTCGCCGTCGTCCACGCCGTCGTCCCGAGGAGCGCTTCGTTAGGCGCGGCGCGGTCGAGGGGAATCGAGCCAAGGGTGTAGATCGCGAGGCCATCCACGCACTCTGCCATTCGGTACGCGGTGACGAGCGAGCTCAGTCGCGCTTGCATGTCGGGATCCACAGAGGCAGGGAGCACGTCGATCACTCCGTCGATCAGCTCCGCGTCTACCGCTTGATCGCCGATCGCCTCGATCTCCGTGAAGCGCAACACGCCGCGCTCGTGGCTCGTGGTCCACGTCTGGCGAACCTCCAAACCGAAGCCTGCGTTGCGCTCGCCCAGCGTGACCCACGTGCCCCATGCGCTCCTCGAAATCGAACGCGTGACCCCGGACAGCCCCGCACTGCGCTCCGTGAACGGCTCCCAAACCGCACCGTCTCCGCGTCGCCGCACCAGCGTCCGACCGCCGACGCGCCCGGCCGCGTCGTGGATACTGTCCACCGTTCGGTAAGGAAACAACGATCGCTCGATGCTCTGTCTGCCCGCTGTGAGCGAGCCAAGGCTCGAGAGGAACAACCAGTGATTCGAGGGCGAAGCGAGGCTCATGAAGAACGGAGCCATCGCTTCCGTTCCGTGAATCGTCTGCGTCGCGCGCGGCAACCAACGTCCGGCCTCTTCGTGCCTCTCGGTCACGTACTTCAAGTGGGACATGGGTGTGGGCTGAGGGACTAGCGGCTAAGGACTCGAACGTAGTCGACGATCACCTGTTGAGGGCCCGCATTGGGCGCGATGTCGCCGCCCATGCCTCCGCCCATCGCCAGGTTGAGGATCAGGTTTTGCGGGCGATCGAAGGGCCAAGCCTCGGGTGTGTCGTGCTTGTCGTAGGTGTAGTAGTGATCGCCGTCCACGTAGAGGCGCACCTCCTCGGGCGTCCACTCCACCGCGTAGACGTGGAACGCGTCCTGCATGTTCTTCACGGGCAGCACCTTGGAGATGTGGTTGCCCTGCTTGAAGTAGTACTGGCGCGTGTGACAAGACCCGTGGTTGACGCCGTCGCCCGTTGCGTCGTCGATCTCTCGACCCACTGCCTCCATCACGTCGATCTCGCCGCAGTAGGGCCAGGAGATCTCGTCGCGGTAGTCGTCGCCCAGGAGCCAGCCGGCGGCCCAGGTGCCGTCCGTTGCGGGCACCTTCGCCCGCATCTCGATGCGGCCGTAGAGGAAGCCCATCTTGCCCCGCGTCGTGAGTCGAGCCGACGTCCACGCATGCCCGTCGTCGTTCGGACGCGCCTCGATGACAAAATTGCCGTCCTCCTGCCGAGCGTTGTCCGGGTCGCCGTCGGTGTAGTACTGCGGCTCGCGATTGCCCCAGCCCCAATTGCCGAGATCATGGGTCCACTTCGAAGGATCCGGCGCGCCCTGGCCGTCAAACTCGTCGGCCCACACGACCTTCCACGGTTCGTCACCCTCCACTTCCTGCTGCATGACGATCGGCGTGTCGGTATGCCGCCGGAGCAAATCAAGGCGCAGGCTGAAGATCTCACAAGGTGCGCTCGAGTGGAGCCTCATCTGGTGCTCGCCGGCCTGGAGCGGCGAGCCATCCACAGACACGACCCCAGATCCGGACAGGGTCAACGGCCCGGTGATGTCGTAGGTGCGCCCGTCGGTGTTCTGGATGTAGTCCTCTACCCAAACCGTCGAATCAGCCGCTGTTTTGCCGTTGATGCTGACTCGATAGCGACCCGTCACAGGCACAGAAACAGCGAGGTCCTGGCCCACCTGACCATCGAGGTTGGCCAAGGTGGGCATACCTTCGATGACGACGGACTGGCCGACCGGCGACGAAGCTGGCTCGTCCACGCTCTGGCATCCGAGCAACGGGATAAGCGCGCCAAGGAAGGCAACCACGCAAGTAGGAGAGAGTTCAGATCCCATGATTTAGTTAGCTCCGATGAGCTCAGCCTCGAGTTCTTCCAAGGTCTTGCCCTTGGTCTCAGGCACCACGAACGCGCTGAATAGAAGCGCCGCGACGGCCATGCCGCCGAAGAAAAAGAAGACCATGTCCGGACCATAGGAGGACAGGCCAACGGGGAAGAGCTTCTGCACCATGAAGGAGATGGCCGAGTTGAAGAAGCCCGCCGCAGAGATCGCCAGTCCGCGCATGCGCGCGGGGAAGATCTCCGAGAACATGGCCCACATGACGGGGCCCAGGGAGATCGCGAAGCCTGCGATGTACGCCATGATGGCGATCAAGACCATGAGGCCGTTGATCCGGAGCGCTCCCTTCGCGATGTCCTGGGCGCTCCCGGTGACCTTCTCGATGGTGGCGGCATCCGCCACCCCTTCCACGCGTGCGTTCACCGCGTCGAGGAACGCGAACTGGTCTTCGAAGGTCTCGCCCGCCATGCCGCGAAGCGCGTCCGCCGCCGGAGCCGGCAGCCCGCTGATCGCGTTCTCGAAGCGCTGCCCTTCCGGATGGAACGTGGCGTTCTTGAACGCCATGCCCGTGGTGATCAAGGCGGCCGCCATCAAGGTCGTGCCGACGATGAGAAGCGGCTTGCGACCGGCGCGGTCGATGAGACGCATCGCGATCACGGTGAACACGACATTCACCAGCCCAACGTAGATCGCCTGCTCAAGCGACGCCTCGCGGCCGGAGCCGGCCAGCTCGAAGATCGTCGTCGAGTAGTAGAAGATCGCGTTGATGCCGGTGATCTGCTGGAAGAATCCAAGGCCCAAACCAACGATCATCACGAATCGCATTCTTGGGTGAAGCAGTTCACCGATGCCCGGGCGCGACCCCGTCTTTGCGGCTGTGAGGTTGGACTCGATCTCCTGGAGCTCCGCGTCAGCGCGGTCTTCACCGCCGGCCCAGGCCAGGACGGAGCGCGCCTCTTCGCGGCGCCCCTTCATGGCGAGCCACCGCGGGCTGTTCGGCACGATGAAGAGCGCGAACAGATAGATCAGCGCCGGAATCGCCTCGACGGCCAGCATCCAGCGCCAAGCGTCGTTGATGGCCGCTCCTTCCACCTGGGGCATCGCCTTCTCGATGAAGTAGTTCGAGAAGAAGGCAGCCGAGAAGCCGAGAACGATGTTGAGCTGGTTGAACGATACGAGTCGCCCTCGCCGGTCACTGGGCGCGACCTCCGCGATGTACATCGGGGCGATGATGAGCGCTCCGCCGACGCCGAAGCCGCCGATGAGGCGCGCGGCGACCAGCGAGATGAAGCTCGTGGCGAGGGCGCTCCAGATGGCAGACGCCGAGAACAGGATGGCCGTGACTGCGAGGACCTTCTTGCGCCCAAACCGATCCGCGAGCGGGCCCGCGATCGCCATCGCCAGGGTCGCCGAAAGGGTCAGGCAGGCCACGACCGTCCCGAGCTCGCCGGGGGTGAGGCTGAAGACCTTCTTGATCGGGCTCGTGACGCCAGAGATGACGGCGCTATCGAATCCCATCAGGAATCCGCCAAGCGCCACGACGGCGGCGATCAGAGCGGTCGACCCGCGCGGAGTTTGACTCATAGAACTGGAGCGCTGGGGGAGCGCCAGGAGGGGGCAATGAAGTCGAGGGGGAGGCTAGTAAAGACGCATCCGTTGGGCGGATACAGCGGTGGCCACGTTTCTTTCGCTAGTCGCGAAAACTACGTGGCCACCGAGTGGGGAAAGCGCTGCCCTCCAAGAAGCGCAGCGGCTCTCCGATGAGGCTCTACTGGAACATCACGGTGACGCCGTCCGTGAAGTTCGACGTCGGCGCGCCCATGAGGGTGTCGCGGTACCACGTCTGGTAGCTCCAGCTCTCGCCCGCCTGAACGCTCACAAAGCCGTTGGGCTGGGGCGTCATCGTGAGGTCGAGCGGCAGGTTCAACGTGCCGTTAGCGCCCGAGTTCATGATCTGGCCCGCGCCCACGTAGCGGCCGATAGCGCCGCTCAGGCAAAGGTTGCCGCTGCTGCCGCCCGGGTTCATGACGAAGCCGGTCGTGCTGCTGACGATGGAGAAGCCGAAGGAGAAGTTCGGAAGGCTCGAGGAAATGAGCTCGACGTTGTTCGCCGCTGCGGACGGGTTGCCCGAGGCGATGATCGTGCCGCTTGCGCCGGTGGAGTTCACCACGGCCGGGCCGCAGTAGTTGGTGCCGATGTTCGACGTCGGCTCGCCCTTGGCGATGACGATCTCGTCCCAGAAGAAGTGCGTGCCCGAACCACCGGAGTTGAGGCGGATCTGGTCCCAGCGAAGGTCGCTGATGAAGGTGTCGAGGTCGGCACCGGTCGTGGGGAAATCAGCGACGGGGTCGATCCACATGCGAACGCGCTCATCGCCCGGCAGGTGGTCGATACGGAAGACGAGGGTCGCGCAGACGGCTGCGTTGGTGCCTGCGACGAATTCCGGCGGGAGACCCGTGCCAGCGTCGTCGTCGATGCCCCAGGCGTTGGTCGCCCAGGGGGACCCGAGGAGCAGCTGCTCCTGGTCGTCGTTATTCGACTGGAAGAGCTGGAGGGCGCCAAAGGAGTCGCCGAAGACCTGGTACTGCTGCGTGCGGAAAGAGATCCAGACGGTCGAGCCGTCAGCGCCGACGAAGCCGTTGTCGAGGAGCTCAAGGTGAGTGGAGAAGTCCGGCGTACGGACGGCCGGGACGAACTCTTGGGCCTGACCGGCGTAGGAACCGATCGCACCGGGGCAGGTCATCGGGGGCTGGATCGTCTGGTCGAAGACGACGACCTCGTTGCCGTTCATCGACAGGACGTTCCATGCATCCGACCAGCCGGTTCCACCCGAGTTGTTGAGCAGAAGGCTCGGCGTCGTGTAGTCGAAGGGCTCAGTCGAGATGATGGTGACCTGAGCGCTGGTAGAGGCCATCGAGATGGCCGCAAACGTGGCGATCGAAAGTAGAGCTTTCATGTTGTTGGTTTGAGGTGCCGGAGCCTGCCGGTGGGGAGCGATGTGGTCTAGTACGCGATCGACTCTTCGAACGCGCGGACGAGCTCTTGAAGTCTACCCGGGCGATCGCCCACGTGCAGTGCGGCCAAACGCCGCCGAGGGCACCTCGAACCCGTGTACGGGAGCTGAGGCGTGATTCGATGACATCGACGTCCTTGAGCGCCGCTAAAGGTCCCACGATCGAACAGTAGGCTCACCCGTTCACCGGCTTCCAAATCGGCGTTTGCGAGCCCTAGAAGCGCGAAGTTGCCTCTTTGCGGTACCCCGCCAGACGGGCCGGCTGGGAAGTTGATGAGAGGAGGGTGAGTTCTGCGGAGCACCCCTCCGGGGGTGCGCCAAATCACCTCGCCTCCGCTACGCGGAGACCCGCGCTGAGCGAGCCCCCGGAGCTACCGGAACAGAAGGATCGGCACGTGGCAGTTCTGCATCATCTGGGTCGTGATGCTCCCCACGATCAGGCGACGCAGCGGCGAGTGCCCGTAGGCGCCCATAACAAGAAGCCCGATCCCCTTCGCCTCAACGTACGCGGGCAGCGCTTCCTCTGGCGCACCGCCGACGTGCTCGACGATGGCTTGGGGCAGTTGGCCCGTGGCCCAGTCCATGTGCTTCTGCCGCGTCGAGCTGGAAGCCCCTGACATGACCACGTGGATCTCAAGGCCCTTGAAGAGAGGGGACGCGGTCACAAACTCCATCGCTTTGCGGGAGCTCGGGCCGCCGTCGAAGGCCACCATCACGCGCTCCGGCTTCTTGAAGTGCTCGGACGCCACGAGCACCGGGCGGATGCTCTCCCGGACGACGCGTTCCACCTTGCTGCCAAGGTGTTCCTTGGCGAAGGCAGACGAAGCGCCCCGCTTGCCAATCACGACGACGTCAGCGTCCTCTTCGCGCTCGATCACCGTCTCGACGATGCCCCCGTGGCGATGGGTGGTGATGATCTCCGCCACGCCGCCGGACTGAAGGCGTTCCTCGGCGGCAGCCAGCATCACGCGGCCGCGCTCGCGGGCTAGCTTCGCCTCGGCTTCGTCGATGGCCACCAGTTCTTCGAGCAGTGAGCTTCTGGCGTCGAGGCCCACGGTTCCGCTGAGGTCGTGGCGCGCTGCGACCGCGTCGTTGCGCTGGATGACATGGAGAACTTCCACTGACGCGTCGAGGCGGTCCGCCGCCCAAACGGCGCAGTCCGTCACGCTCTTGGCGTAGTTCGACGCATCGATGCAGACCAGTAGCTTTCTCATGTCAGTGTCCTGCGAGCTCCTCGCCCGGTTTGAGTTTGTCGTGCTCGCCGAAGCGGTCGATCATCGTAGCACTCGCCTGGCTCACCCCGACGAGTTCCACGTCCGTACCCTCGCGTCGGAACTTCACAACGACCCGATCCAAGGCACCCACGGCCGAAATGTCCCAGAAGTGCGATTGGGACACGTCGATGATGACGGAGTCGATCACCTCCTTGAAGTCGAAGGCCGTTGTGAAGCGCTCTACGGAAGCGAAGAAGACCTGCCCCTGCACTTCGTAGCGACGGCCGGCTCCATCGGCGTAGGTTTCCGACGACACCTGGAAGAGCGTGCGGACCTTACTCGCGAACGAGATTCCGCTCAGGAGCACACCGACGAGTACACCCTGGGCCAAGTCGTGGGTGTAGACGACGACGCTCACTGTCGCGAGCATCACCAAGGATGAGTGCTTCGGGTGCGACGCGAGGTTGGTGATCGAAGTCCAGCTGAACGTACCGATCGAAACCATGATCATGACCGCGACAAGGGCAGGCATCGGGATCGCAGCCACAACGGGCCCTAGGACCACGATCAGGAAGATCAGGAACGTGCCCGCCACCATCGTGGAGAGACGCGTGAATCCGCCCGACTTCACGTTGATGACGGATTGGCCGATCATGGCGCAGCCGCCCATGCCGCCGAAGAAGCCGGTCACGAAGTTCGCGACGCCCTGGCCCATGCTCTCGCGCTTCTTGTTGCTGGGCGTGTCCGTGAGGTCGTCGACGATCTGCGCCGTCAAGAGCGACTCGAGCAGGCCCACGGCGGCCATCTTGATGGAGAACGGAAGGATGATCTTCAGCGTCGCGAGGGTGAACGGCACGGACGGGAGACCGAACAGAGGCAGCGATTCCGGCAGCTTGCCCATGTTGCCCACGCGGTTCACATCGAGGTCCTTGTAGAAGACAAGCAGCGTCAGGAAGACGATGGTGACGAGGGGCGAAGGAATCGCCTTCGTGAGGTACGGGAACAGGTAGATGATCGCCAGGCCAACGGCGACGAGCACGTAGGTGATGTTCGTGACCCCGGTCAGCTCAGGCAGCTGGGCCATGAAGATCAGGATCGCGAGCGCGTTGACGAAGCCCGTGATCACGGACTTCGAGACGAACTGCATCAACAGGTCGACCCGTAAGAGACCAGCGATGACCTGGATCACGCCCATCAGCACCGTGGCGGCGAAGAGGTACTCGACCCCATAGGTGACCACGAGCGGCTTGATGAGCACCGCGATCGCGGCGGTCGCCGCCGAGATCATGCCGGGGCGCCCGCCGACGATCGATGTGATCACGGCGATGGTGAAGGAGGCGTAGAGTCCGACGCGTGGGTCGACCCCGGCGATGATCGAGAACCCGATCGCCTCGGGGATCAAGGCGAGGGCGACGACGATCCCCGCGAGGATGTCGCCACGGACGTTGGAGAGCCAGTCGCGACGCAGCGACGCTGATGTGATCATGGGGCCGATGCTCCCGGGACCCATGGGGCCGGGGGCTTGGAGTGGAGAGGACTCTGAGAGGATGGAGCTCTGGAAAGGGAGCGCGCCGAGCTAAGCCGCGCCCGTGGGAAGCTCACCAAGCGGCGCAGCTCCCGTGCAGGCGCGGGACTCTAGTCGGTGACCCCTCCGATCGGAAACCCTTCCTGAGGAACCCGTCTGAGCTGGCTCCCTTCACCGGGGACCCCACTCTCAATCGTCCGAATGGGAGCCCCGAACGACCGGAATCGATCAAGAACTCAGCGAACCTATGGGCTTCTGGTGCCGAGGCCGCTTCCGGCGACCCCACCGAGGCAGACTTGGCTTCATCGTCCAAGGCACAGGGAGCTCGCTCCCAGTGCCTTGGACGCGTCGCCGGGGCATGGAAGCCAGCATGTTTCTGCTGGCGCTTCCTTCACCGTCTCAGGGGGACGCCCCATGGGGAACCTTCCCGCCGTTGGGCGGCGACCGCACCGTCCAATACTAGCGCAGCAGTAGGTCCCGCAGACGATCGTGGGCGCGGGATCGCAGCATGTGCACGGCGCCGGCCGACTTGCCTAACTCGGAGGCGTAGTCCTCCACCGTTCGTTCCTCGAGATCCAGCGCATGGACCACTCCCTGGTAGCTCTGGGGAAGCTGCCCGATCGCTTCCATCAAGACCTCCACCGCTTCGGTTCTGCCGAGCTGGGTCAGCGCCCCGTCCAAGTTGCCCTGCAGCGCCTGCAGGAGCGTCCGCGACGACTCGCCTTCGAAACCGCTCGTCATGCGCTGGCCCGAGTCGGGCCGCTTGGCCGCCTGGAGGGAGCGAACCGCATCCACGAGGTTGTTCTTGGCGATACGCGTCAGCCACGCCTCGAAGCCAGCGCGTGAGGTATTCCCAAGGGACCGGATGCGCAGGAACGCCTCCATGTAGGTCACCTGCATGACGTCCTCGACGCTCAGGGCCCGAGACCAGCGAGGATCGATGGACACGCGCCGCGCCACCCGCGGGCCGGATACGCCAAGGAGTGCCTCAAGGGCTTCGGCGGATCCCCCCACGGCGAGCATCACCTGCTCGTCCTCAGCATGACTCGGGCCGTCCGTTGCATCTTTCATCGTCATGGCAATCTAGCATCCAGAGCTGAAGCTGTGCGTCCTCCTACCGGGGCACAATGACCGCGTCCACCTGGTTGATGAATAGCTCGCGCAGGATCGGAATTCGGTTCACCATCGGCAGGTCCATCACCGTCCGGTAGCGACACGACTCGGCGCGCAGACCACAGCGCTTGAGCAGCCTCTCGAACTTGGCGATCGTCATCTGGTTCAGGTCGGGTGCGTAGGTCCTGAAGTTGTCGGTGCGGTAGAGGCTTCGAATGCGGTAGACCGTGCGCTCGCTGAAGAACAGGTTGATCCAGGGAGCCCGAGTAAAGAAGTGCATGTGATGTCCAAAGGGCGCGTACCACGGCGGGCCGAAGGTGACGTAGATCTTGCCGCCCGGACCCAAGGAGGAGGCCATCTCGCGAAGGTTGTCCTCGGGGCTCACGAAGTGCTCGACGGCGTCCAGTGAGATGACGGCATCGAACGTTCCCTGCGCCTTCCGAGTGAACTCAACGTTCGTGGCGCCCAACGTTGCCGCCAGCTCGTCCGCGTTGCGAAGACGAGCGTCCGAAACTTCTGCACCGACCACGGCCTTCGCCCCCGCTACCGCGAGCGCCACCGACTGGAAGCCGTCACCGCAGCCATAGTCGAGCACCCGCTTGCCCTGGATCTCTTGGCCGAAGCCAGGGAAGGCCTTCTCGAAGCTCGAAAGAGCGTTGCCGAGGTTCCACCTGTCGTCTGGCGCTTCGTAGTCGGCTACGATTTTCACGTCGTGGGGATGCTTCGAGAGCCGCAGCAGCATCCGCTCGGCAAAGCTCATGGAACCCAGGGCTCTGTTAGCCACGCTCTTCTTGGAAGGGCGTGCCTCGCCGGAGGCTCGAGGGGATGGCTCGCTGGATTCAGCGAGGGTGGAAGCTGACATGGAAGGCTCCGGATCTCGGAATGGGAACGGGGCAGATGGGCGCGGCAAGGCCTGCCGCGCAGAGCCTGGGGATGGTTCCAGGCCCACCTGCAGACCCATGGGCGAAAGCGAGCTCGCCGCCTCACGCACAATCGAAGGGTTTTGAAGCTGGTGCCCATCGCTGGGCTCAGCGTGTCGGAACCCCTTGTCGCCGTTGCCTTTCCATCCATCCTGGCTCGACCATGGCGCGCGGGCTCGTCATGGGACCGAAGCTCCTCCCCACAAACGGGTTGCGCCGCCACGAGCCCAGCGTTGGGAGCCAGCTCGAAGGGTTATCGCCCGATGGGCCCAGGGCCCGGCACACCGCTCTGCGCGAGATCCCCCACTCGAGCCCCCACGCGCGATCAGTCCAAGGGCGTTCGCCAAAGAGCCACGTGATCGGGGTTGAACATCCCGCTCTCGTCCGGACCGGGCAACGCTGGCACCGGGAACCGCTCGTCCACCCAGTCGATGGTGGGCTGGGTCAGCGCCTCCTTGAGGGCGGGGTTCGCGAAGAGAGCGACGAGCAGCTCGTTGTCCGGTGCGGGCGGTTCGCACTGCCACGAGCAGTGCATGGCGGCGAAGCCGTAGAAGCCCTTCAAGACCGCCCGAGCCAAGTCACGGTCCTCCGGGGTCTCGCCGGATGAGAAGCGATGGGCCGCCAAGGTCAGGACGTTCAGCAGCGCCGAGAGATCCCCCCACTTTTCAAAGGCGGGGCCGTCCAGCTCCGGCACGTGACCGCTCATCCGCGCCACCGCCCAAAGCGGGTCCGTGACGTCGAAGTAGATGCCTGGCGCGGGGCTCTGCTGGTGGCTGGGGCCATCACAAAAGATGCCAGCGGTTGGACTCTCGGGATCAGATGGATCCATGGGAAGCCACGACTCGCCGTTCGCCACCGCCGCGTCGATCGCCGCCTTCTGCGTGTCGTAGGCCGGGTGCTGCTCCAGCGGAATCATGTGCAGAAACCCGTCCTGCATCAGGGGCCCGTGACAGCGAAAGTGCGTGTAGCTGCAGTCGTAGCCGCTCTGCAGTCCGTAGATCGCCGCGTAGTAGGTGCGCCGCTGCGCAGGACTCAAGTCCGAACAGCCCGCGACGAGCTGCACGGCCAGCTCGCCCAATCCTTCAATCTCCCACATCGACATCGTCAGTCACCTCGTTCTTTGTCTTCAGCGCGGTCCGCCGGCGAGCATGCCGGAATGCGGACGCCAAGTCGCGCGATGAACATCGCAAGTTGTCACCTACCCGTCACGCCTCCACGGGCTCCGTCGGAATCTTCGGAGCGCGAACCTAGCGGTAGACGCCACGAGGTGGTCTCCTGCATCAGTCCGCGATCCATCGCTGAATCTCGCCCACGCACTATGGACCACGAATCACCGTCGCAGGCTAAGGCCTACGTTGCAGCCAAAGGACCCTCGGGGCTGGCCGTGGCAGTCGCCTTCGGAGCGCTCGTGGCCCTCGGGGGCGCTTGGTTCGCCACGAGGCTCGAGAGCTTCGGCTACAGCTTCATCATCGGGCTCCCGGTCGTCGCTGGCTTCGTCATCGGCTACTACGGATGGACAAAGGGCGCATGGATCCCGGCGGCGGTCGCCGGTGCTATCGCGTCGGCGCTGGGACTCGCTTTAGCACAAGACTTGGCGGGGCTCTTTTGCGGAGCGGTCACCAGCTTGGCCGTTCTCTTGCCGATGACGGCGGGCGCCTTCGTTGGATATCAGTTGCGCAAGCGGCACTACGCGCGGCTTGGAGTCGTTCTGCCCGCCGCTCTCGTCTTTCTCGTGCCCGTGGCCCTCTGGGCGGAAGCCGAGCTCACCCCGCGCCACGCACTCGCCACGATCGAGACATCCCGCGTCCTCGCCATGGATCCCGAAGCGGCATGGGGCGCCGCCGCTTTCTACGAGGACGTAGCACAGACAAGGTCGCACCTCCTGCGCATCAGCCTCCCCGCCCCCATCGGCACCACAGGTCACAAGGATCAGATCGGATCGACTGTGAGATGCCTTTACGAGGGCGCCCACATCACCAAGCGCATGACCGAGGTTGAGCCAGG
>CALHGQ010000710.1 GCA_938030175.1 uncultured bacterium
GTGCAGCAACCCCGAGCTCGTGGGCGCGGTGGCTGCCGCGGGGGCCATGGCCATCGTCCAGCCCCTGTCCCTCGTCTACGTCCACGGCCGCGACTTCCGCGAGGGCCTGCGCGAAATCAAGAAGCTCAGCGGCGGACGCCCGTTCGGCTTCAACGCCATCATCGAGAAGTCCGCCAAGTCCTACGAGAACAGGATGCGCAACTGGATCGACATCTCGCTGGAGGAGGGCGTCAGGTTCTTCGTGACGGCTCTCGGCAACCCGGACTGGGTGGTGGAGAAAGTTCACGCCGTCGGTGGCGCCGTCTTCCACGACGTGACGGAGCTGAAGTGGGCCCAGAAGGCCGTCGACGCGGGCGTCGACGGACTCATCTGTGTCAACAAGCGCGCGGGCGGCCATGCGGGAACCAAGTCACCGCAGGAGCTCCTCGACACCCTAGGCCCCCTGGGTCTTCCGCTGGTGGCGGCGGGCGGCGTGGGCGACGAAGAAGGCTACGCCCAGATGATGTCCCTGGGTTACGGGGCCGTCCAGATGGGCACGCGCTTCATCGCGACCGAGGAGTGCGAGGTGCATCAGGACTATTGGGACGCAATCATCAAGGCCAAGGAAGACGACATCGTCCTGACGGAGCGTCTCTCTGGGGTACCGGTGGCTGTGATCAACACGCCATTGGTGCAGAAGGTTGGCACGAAGGCGGGTCCGATCGCGCGCCGGTTGCTCAAGGGTCGAAAGACGAAGCACTGGATGCGCACGATCTACGCGCTCAAGTCGCTGCGGGAGCTCAAGCAGTCGATCAAGAAGGGCGTGACGTACAAGGACGTGTGGCAGGCGGGCAAGAGTGTCCAGGGCATCGACCGCGTCGAGCCAGCGGCCGACATCGTCAAGCGGTTCGACGCCGCATGGCGTGCCGCTCGCACCGGCTGAAGCGGGCGGGGTGGCGGCGGCCCTACGAGGCCTTCTGTAGATCGGGAGTGACGGCGGGCGCCGCCTCGCCCTCGACGCTCGGCTCCTTCTCCGCCAGCCCTTGTGCAGAGGGCAGCCGGTCAGTCGAGCGCCGGTAGCCTGGCGGAAGCAGATCGCTCGCTCTGCGCCGGCGACCCGTGCGCCGGCGGCTGAAGGTGAGGACAAGCAGGACCGATGCGAGGAGACGCGAGAGGCCCGCAGCCGTGGCGACTCGCTTGGCCACAAGCGCAGAGGAGACGGCGATCTCGTTGTTGCGCGCCTTCAGCGCTTCGAGGCTCTCCGTGAAGGGCCCAAAGCTCATGTCCCAGTAGCGCAAGCGCTCGCGGGTCCTGTCCGTCTGCATGCTCATCTGCGCCAGTGTCCCCTGGATGTTCCCCACGAACGAGAGCGTGGCTCGCTCGAGGCTCTCTAGGAGTTCGGGCTCAGGATCGAACCCAAGCAGATCGTTGTAGCGATCCCCCGCTCGGTCGAGCGTCGAGAGTCGCTCCATCCGCGAGATGATCTCAGTCCGCTGCTGGCCGGACTCGCCGCGCAGCCGAATGAACTGCATCTTGTCCTCCGCCATCAACATAGTGAGGGCGCGCCAAACCTTCGTGGAGTGAGCCGTTGCCTCCACCTCAAGCTGCGTGATCTCGTCCATAAGCTGACGCCGCTCACTCGCATGATCGTGGAGGTTCGCGGAGAGCACGCCGCTGCCAGCCGCGACAAGCCCCATGGCGGCCACCCCCATCCAGCTCAGCCATCGGCGCCGACGCTCGACGGAGGGCCTGTCTCCTAATGGGCCGAGCACCTTCCGAGGGCCCTTGACCGCCTTCGGGCGGAGGGGCTGGTCTGTTGTTGAGCTGGGTCGATCCATGGCGGGCAGCGCAGAGGGGAGCTGCGGGGTCCATGGGATCTATCGGCTTCGGGACCGGGGCCGGCTTGATCCGGCGCGGCAATATGCGCGGATTGGCGGCAAGCCTGTGGGCCCATGGGGCCTAGGGTCCCGGTGCTGGGCCCTCGCCGACTGAAACCGAGACGCGGGGTGGTTCGGTCCCCTGGGTGGGCGGGGGTTGGGGATGGAGGGAGTCTGGATGGGCGGGAGTAAGGGATGGCCGGAGTCTGGACAGGCGGGGGTAAGGGATGGCCGGAGTCTGGACGGGCGGGGCCAAGGGATGGCGGGAGTCTGGATGGGCGAGGGGCGGGGATGGAGGGAGGCTGACTGAGCGAGCGTTGGGGATACGGGGAGCCTGAATGGGCGAGGGTCGCAGACAAAGCGAGTCACCGCTGCCCGGTCCCCTCAACCCAGGGTTCGGATCAAAGATGCCATCCCGGCCCAGCCCGCCCGTGTCCAAAGCCTCACCGAGTCCCGTCCCCTTCACGAGCGCCCAGGCCCCTCAGCGATCGCGATCCGCCACGGGCCCGGAGACCGCGAACCGCGCCAATCTCTCCCCCTCGGTGTAGAACCACGAATCGTTGTGCCCCCACGAGTCATGGGTCACCGACTCCAACCGCCCTGGATCGATCGCCGCCCGGTTGATCTCGAACTCACGGAACGGAATCACCTCGTCCGCCCGACTATGCAAGAGCAACACCGGCCCCGCGAAAGAACCGGCGAGCATCGAGCGCACGTCCAGCGGGTCACGGACCAGGTAGCGCGGTGCCAGGAACTGGGAAGACAGCGAGTGCACCGAGCTGAACGTACTCTCCAAGATCAGCTTCGAGGGGGGCCGCGCGTTCGTCAGCGCTGCCATCACGCCTCCGCCCAACGAACGACCGTGGTAGACGACGTTCGCAGCGTCCACGTCGGCCCGGGCGAGCACCTGGTCCAAGAGGCCGATCGAGTCCTCGACAAAGCCCGCTTCGGAGGGCGATCCATCGCAGGCGCCGTAGCCGCGGTACTCCAGGCAAAGGAAGTGAAGACCCGCAGCCGTATAGGGCTGCGCATCGAACATCCAGTCGGCCGCAAACGCAGCGTTTCCGTGGCCGTAGACCACAACGCCGGCGCGAGCTCCAGGCTTGAGCCCTTGGGCAGGAAGGAAGTAGCCAAAGGACTGGCCAGCGCCGTGGTCGACCGCCAATCGTTCAACGTCGGGGCGGGTTGGCTCGCCCGGTGGGTCCATAAAGGCCCCGGGGAATAAGAGCCGCCGCTGCAGGCCCCAAAGGGCCGCGTGATGAAGCACCACCGCCACGAGCGCCCATAGACCGAGAGTGCCCAGCATGCGCTTGGCCCTCAGGCGACGAGATCGCGAGTCCATGCCTCTCCCCGGGCGCTCAACTGTGAACGCCTGGAGCCTCTTGCCCGGTGCGCTCCACCCACTCGTCGTAGGGTCCGGGGTAGAGCAGTGGCTTGGGGTTCCCAGGCGTTCCACCGCCGGAAAGGTCCAGCACGTGGGTCGCAAGGCCCTTGAGGAACGTGCGGTCGTGGCTGACGAAGATCATCGTCGCCTCCATCTTGGAGAGCGTCTGCACCAGCATCTCCTTCGTCGCCAGGTCGAGGTGGTTCGTAGGCTCGTCGAGCACGAGGAAGTTGGGCGGGTCGTAGAGCATCTGCGCAAGGACGAGCCTCGACCGTTCCCCGCCGGAAAGCACGCTGATCGGCTTCTCGATCTCATCGCCAGGGAAGTCGAAGGATCCGAGCAGCGTTCGCTTCGAAGGGATCGTCGCCACGGGGAACGCGTCATCGATCTGCTCCCAAACCGTGCGCCGCGCATCGAGGATCTCCAGCGCTGACTGGGCGAAGTAGCCCATCTTGAGCGAAGCGCCGAGCCGCACCACGCCCCCGTCGGGCTCGAGCACGCCGGCGATCATCTTGAGGAGGGTCGACTTGCCAGCGCCGTTCACCCCCATCACGCACCACCGCTCGCCACGCTTGATCTCGAAGTCAAACCCGTCGTAGATCGAGCGTTCACCGAAGGCCTTGGAGACTTCCTTGAGGGTCGCGACATCGTTGCCGGAGCGCGGCGGCGTTTTGACGCGGAAGGGCACGAGCACCCGTCGCTTCGGGGGCTCGACGCGCTCGATTTTCTCCAGCTTCTTCACGCGCGACTGCACTTGGGAAGCTTTAGAAGCGTTCTTGTCGAAGCGTTCGATGAAGCGCTCTTCTTTCTTCAGCATCGCCTGCTGCTTTGCAAAGGCCGCGTCCTGCTGCTTCGCGCGCATGTGGCGCTCGCGATCGTAGAAGTCGTAGTTGCCGGCGTAGGTCACGAGCTCCCCCACATCGATCTCGATGATGCGCCCCACAACTTGGTTCATGAAGTCCCGGTCGTGACACGTCATCAGGATCGTGGCGTCCGAGTTCTTGAGGAACTGCTCCAACCAGATGATGGACTCGATGTCCAAGTGGTTGGTGGGCTCGTCGAGGAGCAGCACGTCGGGCCTGCCGATGAGGACCTTGGCGATGGAAACGCGCATGCGCCATCCGCCGGAAAGGGAGGCGAAGTCCGAATCCACCTGGTCGTCCGAGAAGCCGAGGCCATGGAGAACCTCGCGCGCCAGCGAGTCCAGCTCGTAGCCGCCCAGCTGGGAATACTCACCCTGCACCTCGCCGAATCGTTCGAGGATCGAGTCGAGCTGGTCGACCTTGTCTGGATCCGCCATGGCGGCTTCGAGTTCAGCCACCTCATAGTGCAGTTCGCCGAGGCGGCCGCTTCCCGCGATCGCTTCTTCGATGACCGTCCGGTCGCTAGACTCCGCGGCGTCCTGGCGGAAGTAGCCGATCGAGAGCTTCTTGGGCACCACCACGTCGCCGCTGTCCGCCTTCTCCTCGCCAACGATCAGGCGGAAGAGCGTCGACTTGCCGGAGCCGTTCGGCCCCACGAGGCCCACCTTGTCGCCGGGGTCAAGCTGAACGGAGGCATTGGTCAGGAGCGCCTGCCGGCCGAAGTTCTTGGTCACACTGCTGATCGTGATCATGGGGCGAAGAGCATAGCCGCTCTAGGCGCAGGAACGTCCACAAGCACGGATGATCCAGCGTACCCGTCCAAGGACAGGACCCAAGCGCGGAGAGAGGCGCAGGATCAGACCAGAGGAGAGCCCCGAGGCCAGCCCGAAAGCCAGCCCGAAAGCGAACTCAGCGCCGCCGCCTACTTACGCTTGCGGCGCAGCCAGTCAAAGGCAACCCCTGACGGCAGCGGCGGGTACTGCAGCTTGAACCGATAGACGTCGAAGTCCTCAGGATTCCAGCTCACCTCGTGCATCGCCCAGCGCACCAGCTCGGCGTGGCGGTCGCGCTCCCGGTCCTTGACCTTGGAAAGGCCGCGACCCAGCGATGCGAACTCCAGCTCGATCGGGAGCTTGTCGGACTCACGGAACTCCAAGGACATGCCGGTGTGCAGCGTCGAAACCGCGAACACCGTGGGCAGTGTCTTGTCGAAGAGATCCTTGTGGACAATGAGGTCAACGTGCAACAGATCGCACGGCACCCGAACGCCCGCGAGCACCCTGGTGCGGCGGTTGCCGTCTTCGTTCTCGAAGCGGTTGTCTCCGGGGCGGAAGATCTCGGCCGTCGTCAGGTCGAAGCGCGCACTTGCGCCCACCTCGCCGCCTAGCATTTCGAACTCCACCGCGGAGGGAGAAGCCTCCACCCGCGCCAACGTCGGCAGGGGCGAAGTAGAAAACTCTGGCACCACGGGGAGACCGGTCAGCGCCTTGCTGAGCTTGGGGCGCACCAAAGGCTCGGGCCCGCCCGGAAGCGGCGTCCCATCCTCGGCCGTCTTGAAGCTCCGCGCGATACGCCAGTTGACGTTCGGACGCATGCGCTCCATGCCTTCGATCTTGCGCACGCCGATCACGTCGATGTGCTCGCCGTCGTCGCTGGGTGCAAGTCCGTACACGGCGACCTGCGCGCGTGCTCGAACACCGAGCAGCGACGCGTTGGCCTCGACCGCACTCCGCCGCAGGTTGACCTCGGCGCGGCTGGTCCCGCGCGGACGCTGGCTCGTGACGAGAACATCGAACGCCTTGCGGCTGCCCGCATGGGTGCGGACGAGTGTTTCGTAGCGCTCAAAGGCCAGCTTGGCTGCGCCGGAGGAAGCGCTCGCGGAGTCGCTCGCGCCGCCCGCTTTCTCCGCAGCGCTCAGAATTTGGTCGAACGCCTGGCGGCCGGGGACGAACTCCAGCGCCTCCAGGTCGCCCTCGGGATCCAGCAGGTGGGTGAGCTTCCACGCGAGCTTGGTATCGATCTCCAG
>CALHGQ010000711.1 GCA_938030175.1 uncultured bacterium
GCCGCAGTCCCCGCACTTGCCAACGATGGCGAAGTGCGCTTTTCCAGGCTTGTGAGCGGCACTGCCGAGAGCACGGGGCTTCACCCGGCCGTGCCGCAGGATCCCACGATGCCCGCGAGACAGCTCAGGGGGTGAAGGTCACAGAGACCGCATCGGTGAGGTTCGATTGGGCTCCCAACGGAGTCACGTCACGGAACCATCCCTGGAAGTTGCGCGTAGAGCCTGCGATGAGCGTTCCTGCTGCGGCTGGCAGCGCCGTGTGGTCGAACTCCAGGACAAGAAGCCCGTTGGCATCGATGGGCTGAGCCGGAAGACGAACAACGCCTGCACCACCCGCCCCAACGCAGAGGAAGCCATCCCCAAGGGCAACCTGTTGCTGGCCAGCTCCCAAGAGGAAGATTCCGATACTCGATGCCGGGGCGTTGTGCGTCGCAAGCAGAAGGTTGTTCGCCGCAAGGCTAGAACTGCCCGACGCCGTGATCACCGCCGCTTGCCCCGTCGAATTCGGCAACGAGAGACAGTAGCTCTGGCCTACGGGCCCGTCATAGCTGAAGAGCGCGGCCGTCCCGGCGTTCTGCGGACCACCAGGGGTATTCGGTGATCCGACGACGAATTCACGGCGTCCATCGCCATTCGCATCGTCCATGCTTGCGGCAATGCGGGCCGTTCGTGTTCCGTCCACTCGAACGAACTGAGCGAGCACGCCCCCGGTGCGCCCCGAGAAAAGCCGCGGCGGTTCCGTCGTCATGAGCAGGTCACCGTACCCGTCACCATCGGCGTCGCCCCCCGCTGCAAGGGGCCGAAAGAGTGCCTGCGTAAAGATACCGAGCCCACAAAGCTCGAGGATCGGCGCTCCATCGACACCGGACACCACCTCGACCCGAAGCTCACCCGAAAAGGAGGTTCTCCAGGTGAAACCCCAGTCGTTGAGGCCGTCAGCGTTCATGTCGCCTAGCCCAACGGCCTCCGTGCCCCAGGGCATCGTCGACTCGTACAGGAGCGCGTTGTCACTGCCCGAGAAGGTCTGGTAGCGCGCCGAGCTCAAGTTCGGCTGATAGAGCAGGTTGACGTAGTCGGACACACCGTCGCCGGTCACGTCTCCGATGAATTCGTACTGCGAGCTGGGGGTAGCCAACTGGAACAGAGACTGACCTGTTGCCCCGGAGATGATGGAGCTGTTGGCAATGTAGTCGGCACGGCCATCCCCATCGAAGTCGCCCACGCCCCCTTGAATGGCACCTGGGAAGGCCTGCAGGATCGACCCGTCGAGCCCCGAGAAGATCCACCCCCCCGCGTTCAGTCCATTGCCGCCAAAGTCATCAAAGCCATCGCCGTTCACGTCGCCGATGGGAACGACGAAGCCAAGGCTCTCGCCAGGAAGGCCGAAGATGTTGTGGATCATCGAGCCATCGTCTCCCGAGTAGACGTTGATTCGACCTCTCCCCGTGGTGCCGCGGTAACCGCCGACGGCAAAGTCTGGGATGCCGTCTGCGTTGACATCCCCCACTGCGGCGGCATCCAGGCCGAAGAGATCGAAGAACTCATCGCCGTAGAGGAACGCGACCTCCGACTGGGCGGATGCATACGAAGGGGCGACAAGCCCTCCTACGGTGATGAGCGAGAGCGTGCGAAACGCGGAGCGAGATAGAATTGTCATGGGGTGGCGCCCCTGCCGGGAAGCAAGGGTTTTGGGATCGCACGGGGTTCAGCGAGCGTAAGCGGGCGGAACTGTCTCGACAAGCTCATCCGTTCACGAAACGCCCGGGAGGCGTCTCAGCCGCCGACTACACGAACTGGGTCAATTACGCGGGCATGTTCGCCTACCAGGCATCGCGCCTGGCCGACGGCAATAGCAACCCGACATCAACCCGACTGGCACCTGCGTGGAGGGCGGCCATCCCCTCACCGTCATCGACGACTGGACCGATCCCTCGGGGAGCGGCCACTGGGCGCTGGCGGGTGCCCTCTGACGCCTGTCACTGAGATGAGGGCGCGCTCGTAGCTCCAGTGCCCCAACATCGTCCGACCTTCCGGCAGAGGTCGCAGAATCATGGACCCGTGCACAAGGATGCCGTAGTCAACTAGACCAGCCAGCTTCTTGGGTGGGCACCAGGCGAGCTCACCGACGTGATGAGGGAATATCAGGTAGCGGACGTCCTCGGTCGTTTCCATCGAGCCGGTGAGCAGCGCCGATCAGGACAAGAACGACGATGATCAGTCGTGCGTTGGAACGTGCGGAGCTGGGTGGCAAGCACTTGAGCGAGACAGCGAGGGGTAGAGACATTGCCAGCATCTAGAACGTGAAACCAGGCTGATCTCACTTTGGTCGAACCGGCGGTTCCTGGTTCTCGCCTGTAGGATCAAGGCAACTGTTCCCCGCTGCTCTCCCACCAGACTCTGCACCACGTCCGTCCGCCATGAAGCTCGCCTATCTCGCTGTCGCGTCCTTCGGTTGTGCAACAACCTTCGCCGCGACTCCGCAAGTCCTCCTCACCTCAGCCGTCCGCGGGACCGAAGCAAGCGCGGAGGCCAACGACGCCAGTGGGACGCCGGTCCTCGATCAAGAGTTGGATGGGAGCTCCGTGCAAGGCGACTTCATCTCCGATGTGTCCGCTTCAGCGATCGGCTCACTCGGATCGTCCTCGGCCACCGCGCGCCAAACGTCGAGCATCACTCCGACAAGCATCACTATGCAGGCATTCGCCTCCGGGTCGGCGAGCGCGCCTTCCCTTGTGGACGGCGCAGGGGCGTCGTCCCTTGGCACGTCAACGTTAGAGGTGGAGTTCACCCTTGTATCCCCTGCGCGACTCTCCATCGACGGCTCGCTCACGAGCAATGGGAGCGGCTCCGCCACCCCAAGCGTGACTCTCTTCGATTCCCTCGGGATCGTTTGGTACGACGCAGCGGGTAACCCGGGCACCTTCCCGTTCGCGAGGTCGGATCGATTCGACGCCGGGACGTATCGCTTCCTCGCAAGCTTCCACGGGTCGGCCTTCGCGACCGAATTCTTCACCCTCGACGCGTCTAGCTTCGGGTCCTTCGCATTGGCGATCGAGCCCCTCGTCGGGACGTCCTACTGTCCCGCCTCCCCGCATACGCAAGGGCAAAGCGCGACCTTAGAGATCGCAGGGTCGGCGACTCTCTCGGACAACGACTTCACGCTGACGGCGAGGGACGCCATCCCGTCAACAACGGGTCTCTTCATCGGTGGGACCGGCAACGATCAAGTCCCCCTTGGTGGCGGAACCCTCTGCGTTAGCCAGACCCTCTTCCGGCTGGGGATGCCCGTTCAAGCGGACACCGAAGGCCTGTTCACTTGGCCCCTCGACCTGGACTCGTCGACCGCCCCCTTCGCGGTCGGAGCGACGTGGTACTTCCAAGCGTGGTTCCGGGACGTGGCCGCGCCGGGTGGAGCCAACCTCAGCGACGCGGTGGAGTTGACTTGGCTCTAGGCTGGCATGGGGTACGAGCAAGGCCGGAGTAGCCACACCGACACCATCGCGGCACTTCAGCGCCCCCCATCGATCCCAGCTCGAACCATTGGTTCCACGGGCGTCAGCTTGAGCACGTCACGGCGAGCCCCGTCCTAGAGCTCGATGTGCTCGACGGACCGATGAACTCGCG
>CALHGQ010000712.1 GCA_938030175.1 uncultured bacterium
CCCGGAGGGGCCGCTGCTCTTCCCCGGGAGTGGCGACAATGACTACGGTACCGTACTGCCTACATCCGCACGATCGTCTCGAAGTCGACGCAGCCGCGGGGGAGCTTCTCGACCACCTCTAGTTTCCCGCGGTCGTCGTAGACGAGGACACGCCGCTGACCACCGTCGCCCACCAACGTGCGCCCGTCCAAGCGTCGCTCGACGCTGAAGAGCGTTCCTCCAGGCCGGGTGCGCCAGGTCATCTTTCCGGCCTTGTCGTAGGAGCGCACTTCCCCTCCGCTCCAGTTGACGACCAGGAATCCGCCGCCTGTGAAGGACTCGACGGCGTTTGGGAAGCCGAGGCCCGAGTAGACCTTCACCTGCTTGCCCTCGGCATCCAGATGCACGACCCGTCCCGCGCCGGAATCAGCCACGAGCAGTCCACCATCCTCGGTGATCGCAACGTCGAACGGATTGTTGAACCCGGTTCGCGACCAGACTCTCTCCCCAGTCTCAGGGTCGATCGCCGTGACTCGGTTCGCGCCGTTCTCGACGACCACGACAAGGCCTTCGGGCGTCACCTCCACGTCCACCGGGTTCGAGAACCCGCCCCAAGTCTTGAGGACGCTGAAGTCCTTGCCCAAGTGGCGCACGTTTCCGCTCCACCGCTCGGTGATGAAAACAGTGCGGTCGAGGCGCCACAGGGCATCGTACGGCTCACCAACCCAAATCCGCTCCATCTCGCCGTCAGCGTGCCGCAGGTAGAGTCCACGCTCCGCAGGCACCACTACCTTGCGGTCGAGGCAGACCAGAGCCTCCCCTGGGTGATACTGAGGAAGCTCGGCCTTCTCCGTTGTCGGCACCTCACCCTGCAGGGGCAGAAGCGCGAAGAGTACGCATGAAATCATGGCCCAAGCCTACCCAAACCTGCGCATTCGTGGGCGTGCGGCGCCGGGCACAGCACTTCCACATCCATCGCCTTCTCTACGGTTTCAAGGTGTCAGTTGAACGTGGTGGAAAGAGCGTCGGTGAAATCTGACGCCGGCGTCCGGCGACGGCGTCTTGGTGCCACGGCTGACAGATGCAGGTCTCTTCGACTTGGCCTCTCACGTTCCCCATCGGGGCGGCGAGCTCAGTCAGGTCGAGGGGAAGTGGGGGCCACTGAGAGAAGGAACCCCGTGGAGCCTGAAGGGTCGGTACTGCGAGGTGTGTCGCGCAGGGGAACGGTGGAGCGGGCCTGATTTGCTCGGTGAGGCCCGCGTTCAGCCGCGCCCTCAGTCGCTTGCGGCATTGGCTGCGCTCCAGCCTTTTGCGAGCTCGCGGCCGATGCCCGTCATGATCTTGCCGGAGCCGAGGTAGTGGTACTCGGCGTTCGAGACGTGGGCCTCGAGGTACGCGAGCTCGTCCTCTGTGAGGGCCTCTTCCTCCAGGGCCTTCTTCGCCTTGCGCGCTTCCTTCTGGGTGAGCTCGCCTCCTTTGAGCTGCTCGTCGATGCGCTTGGACGACTGTTGGAGCACGCGCTTGCGGTTACGAAGCGTGTTCGCGTGATCGTCCCAGCATGTTTCGGTGAGGACGGCTTGGACGGATCCCTTGAACTCAGGCATCGATGCTGGGGCCGCCATGGCGTCGCGAAAGCCCTGGTGGAACGCCTTGAACCGCTGCTCCTTCGGCCCGTAGAGATCGGTGGGGCCACCAACGCCCATCACGCCGATCACGAAGGGGAGCTTCGCTGAATCGAGGTCCTTGCGCACATCGCGAATAAAGTGGCATAGCCCACCTGTGTAGGCGTCGTAGCCGCCCGGCTCTCCGCGGTCCGGGTAGACGCCGGTATCCACCATATCGTTCCAGCCCTGGAACCAGATGAACCCGGCTAGCTCAAAGCCGCGCTGCTCTCGGTAGCCGGGCACGACGCGCCGAATGTCGGCGAGCACCGCCTGCACGTGCTCGATCATGAGCCCGTAGTAGTGGCCCGTGGCCTCGACTTTGGCCGCCTTCTCGGCGTCGATGTCCTTGCCCTGCTTCTTCATGCGCTCCAGCTGCTTGGCCGTGAACACAAAGGGCCCGGCGCTCGGTGAACGGAAGTCGGTGTGAAGGCTCTTACCGCCCCAAGCCGTCTTGATCAGGAGAATCGGCTCGTCGAGCTCTTTCTGGACGGTGATCCCAAAGGTCAGCTCGGGCCCGATCTTCGGACCGCCGCGCTCCACCCCAAAGCCCGTGCTGAGCGCCCCGACCTTCTCGCCGTCCGACGAGCCGATCGAAGTGACCCGGACGTCCTCAAAGACGCGCGGCTCACCTCTACGGTTCATGATCTCTCCGTAGAGCCCCGCCGTTTCAGGGTCATCGGCCAGGGCTGCTAGCGTCGTGACCTTGGCATGGCCTTGCATGTTCGACTGCCCGGCAAGGATGAAAACCTTGAGCGGCGTTTCCTTGCGTGCCTCCGCGGAAGCCTCGCTGCTCCGTGCTTCGCCCGCTTCAAGGGGCGGAGCCGAGGTGCCAAATGAGAGCGCGAAGAGCGCAAACAAGAGCGGCCAGCGAAAGGGTGCGTTCATGGGATCGTGGGGCTGAGACGGACGAGGGCAGCGCGGCGCGAATAGGCATCAATGCCACAGCGCCGCGCCATCTTAGCCACTGTCCCTGAATCGAACGCTTCTGGGTCCGTCGATCGTCCCGTTCCGCGATCCCGCCAGTGGCGCGCGCCATCGACAGTTCTCAGTGGGTCCGGATAGAATCTGTCAGTCTTCCACGAGTCGTCCCGGCTCCCTTCTTCCCCCTGGCTGGCACCTCCACCGGCTTCGCCCCTATGCGCTACTCGCTAGCTCTTGTTCTCGCTCCCATTCTCTTGGCTGCCTGTGGCGGCTCGAGTCGCTCCGACAACGCGCCCCCAAGCTCGACGGTTTCAGCGGGCACAGACTCCGTATCGATCCCGCTTCAGCTCATCCTGCTCCAAGGAAGCGGCCCAGCGACTCTTCAGCTGGCCTGGTCCCAGGTGGACGGGCCTCCCGTCGAACTCACTGACCTTGGAGACGGTGCGGCGCGGGTGCTCGCACCGGGCTTCAATGCGGAACTCGTCTTCGAGCTCACGGGCAGCTCGGCGGGGACGGTGGTGGCGACGGATCGCAAGACCGTCGTCGTGAAGACCGTGCGGCGGGATCAGCCCTTCGATGTCGTGGCGCGCGCGTCGGTGGGGGGACCGAATGCTCAGCTCGCGGCCATGGCCTACGAAGAACAGAGCATGCGCCTCTTCGTTCTTGATGAGGACGGCCCGCGGATCCACGTATTCGACATGGGGGACCCAACGTCGCCGCAGCTCGCCGGAGAGCTCCCGGTGCCCTCCACCCAGCCAGGCTTCACGCCGGGGCCGCCGCGGGCACTGGGCGCCGGCACGGGCTTCGAGACGCTGGCGGTAGCCTATGACAACGTCCCCGCGGACCAACCCGGGCGAGTGGTCCTCTACGACGCCCCCTCGCTGACCGAGATTGTGTCGATCGAGGTTGGGCCTCGGCCGGTCGATCTCGAAAGTAGCTTCCGCGGGTACCTCACGACTTGTGCGGCGGATCCGATGCCTTCGACGACGGCTCCAGGGGAGATCGTGGACGGGAGGGGGAGCGTGACATGGATTCGGATGCCTTTCACCGGGCCTGGCAACATCGACCCTGCGGAAGATGTGACGACCGTGGACTTTTCGGCGTTCGACGGTGAGCGTGCGGCGCTCTTGGCGGACGGCGTTCGCTTGCCAAGGCCAAGCATTGCCGTCTCGGAGGATCTCGAGCCCCGTGCCGCGTCCAAGATGCGCGACTCCGACGGAGCGTGGGTAGCGCTTCCGGCCAACAACGCGATGGCGATCGTCGACTTCGAACTTGGGGAGGTCCTTTCGATCCAAGGACTCGAGCAAGCGGACTTTGGGGGCGAGGGCCTTCCGGCCACGGCCACGACGGATGCGCGCTTCGGGTGGACCGTGGGGCGTCCCGAGGAGGTCGTGTCGCTGCCAGGAGTCGGTGACTTTTCGATTCCGGCGCTGGACATCTCGGCCCTCTCTGCGGTGGCTAGCTCTGGAACGGAGCTAGAGTTTGAGTTCGTTGCTGGGATGGGGCCTGCTCTGAGTCAGGGCAACGTCGAGCCAGCGACGTTCTATACCCCTGCCTACCAGCACCAGCTGCACCGCGTGCGCGTGGATCGCACGACCGGGGAGTGGACTCTTCTTCCGGGTCTTCCGTTGGTTTCGGCCCTCGGCGCACCCATCACGGGCCTTCCAAACCTCCGGGCGTCGTCCTTCGGCCTTGCGTTCCAGGACGAGCTCCCTCTGGACGCGAGCGGCCAAGAGCTCCCGCTCGATCCCCTTGGCGCCAACTTCACGGGCGTCTGCCGGGTGAACGACGAGATCTGGTGTTCGGACGCGCGACGGCCGTCGATCTATCGCTTCGGTTCGGACGGAGTTCTGATCGACCGCTTCGTCCCCGCAGGTTCGAATGCCTTCGGCGTCGAGCTCGGCGTCGAAACGCTACCGGCGGTCTACGCCCAGGCGCGGGGTCTCACCTCGTCGTCTAAGCATCAGGGCTTCTGCGGGATCGCTGCGACGGATGATGGAGAGATCGCCACGATCGTGGGTTTGCCCCTCGACAACCCGGACCTCAGCAGTGACGCTTCCAGCAGCACCTCAAGGATTCTCCGGGTGCTGCTGCTCGACCCTGCGACTGGGAACCCGAGTCACGAGTACGCGCTCGTCATGTCCGATCAGTTGGAGATCGTCAGGGACCTAGCCTGGTTCGACGGCGCTTTGCATGTCGTCATGGAGTCGCAATTCTGCAGCGGGAATAGAACGCTCTTCCGGCTCGACCTCTCAGGCGCGACGGACCTCTTAGCCCTCGGCGTCGAGAGGCCCGTAGTGAACGCGGCGCTGGAGACGACCTTGCCCGAGAACCTGGGGACGGCGTTTGCCGTTCCCATTCTCCCGGTAGCACGCAGTGTTGTATCCAACCTGGCCGCTTCGGGTATCGGCGAGGGGACTGGGTTCGCGATGGCTCCGAGCGCGGACGGGTTGCTGCTCGCTACCTCTGACTCCTATCGCCTTTGGGAGCGGCTCCCACTGGCCGGCGGCGCCATTGGCGGTGTCTGTACGTCCTTCCTGGACTTTGTGGCATTGACGTCGATCGGACAGTTTTCGCTGACGCCTCGCTCTTTTGACCCGAGCAGTCAGGACGCTGGCCTTGGGTTGCGCAATGAGCCCGTTCTTGGCCTCCGTCAGGTCACCGAGCTCTTGAGAGCGCCGACGCTGAGTTCCGACATGGTCTACGCCATCGACGGCGGACTCGCGCGACAGGTCCCAGGCAGCCCCGGATTCGACGAGTCCGTAGCGGCGCGGGACTTGGTTCTCGATACCACGGTCTTCTCCGATGCAGCCGAGCTCCAGTCCGACAGCCGTATCGGGGAGCTTCAAGTGTCTAGCCTTGATGGGGACAGCGATGGCGACGGCATCTTCGAGTCGATTCATGCGTTCGGGGGCCGAAGTCTGATGACGTTCGACACAGAGCTCGCCGTGCTGTCGGACACGGGCGACTCCGTGGACCGCGAGCTGCGTCGCCGCGACCCGATGGGGCTGGCGCGCTACGAAGCGCTCGCGCCCACCTCGGGTGCCCGCGGCGTCCGCGCGATCCCCGTGACCCCAACGGACAACCAGATCGTCGTTGCGTTTCCTGGTGCAGGACTCGTCGCGATCTTCGATGGATCGAATCCAGCCTCGCCGCGATTCGTCGGCATTCTTCCGTCGCAAGAGGGGGCGCAGCCCGTCGATCTCGCCGGGTTTTATGCGACCCTCGTAGGCGGCGAATTCGTAGAGATGGTTCTCGTGCTGGACCGTGGCAACGGCACCGTCGATGTGATCCGCCGCGGTCCGTTCTGATGCCCTAGCGGGGGGCCATCCCAAGGTTAGAGAGGAAGCTTCAACCCCTCATGGGTCGCTTCGAAACCAAGGGACGCATAGAAGTGCGCGGCTCCCGTGCGGGACTTGTCCGTGGTGAGCTGGACGAGCCCGCAGCCCCGTTCGCGGCACTGCTGGATCGCCCACTCGAAGAGAGCCCTCCCGTTGCCGGTGCCTCGGTGCTCTGCGGCGACGCGTACGCTTTCGATTTGCCCGCGCCACATGCCGCTGCGTGAGAGGCCTGGGATAAAGGTGAGCTGCAAGCATCCGATCGTCTCACCGCCACTCTCCGCGACGACGAGCAGCTGATTCGGGTCCGCGTCGATCGCGCGGAAGGCCGCGACGTAGCGCTCGTCAAGCTCTGGCGAGCCGTCCAAGGGATCCGGCACAGCCTCTCGCCCTTGCCCAAGCGGGTCGTCCGCAAGGAGTTGGCAGATGTCGGTGAGATCGCTTCTTCGCGCTCGACGAAAAGTCGTTGGAACCATGGGGAGACCATAGCGTAGGGGAGGTGTCAACGGCCTCCGGCGCTACGGTATCGCGGACCGGCGTTGCTTCCACCTTCTTCTTTGCTCGCCGTCAATCCGTGGAGGAAGCCCAGCACGTTACTCGCTGTGGGCGCACTCGTCGCCGTCTGCTCTCTCGTGTTGTTCGCAAGGGGAAACGCAAGTGCAGGCACGGTGTTGATAGCGGCCGGGGGCTTGGATCGCGTTGACCTAAGTGGCTCGGCGGAGCAAGTGAGCGCCCGTGGGAGACCCGACGTCATCGCTCTGCCTGGTCTCGAGGGCCAAGAGCCGCCGCTCGATGTGGTCCGCGAGGTCACCCTAGAAGCCGGGAAGACGCTGAACATCGAGTTCAGCAAAGAAGAGCGCGCGCGCTCGCCATGGGCGCTCACGGTTCGACGTCGATCAAAAGAACGTGACTTCGATCGCGTCGCTGAAGTTGCTCGTTGGGGTGCCGCTCGGTCCTTGGTCACGGAACCAGGTTTGGAAGTTCCAAGTGTCGCCGGGGAGGGTGGCAACGGCGCCGAGGGGCTGGGGGATCGAGCTGAGGTCGGTTTGTATGGCGATGGAGCCCAGCGCGCCGCTCGACTGCACCAAGTTCTGATACCGACCGATCGAGCCGTCGAGGCAGAGGTTGCCGGCGCTGCCACCGGGGTTCGTCGAGAAGCCCTGTGTATCAGAGACGACGAAGAAGCCGAACGCGAAGGCTGGCATGCTGGACGCACGTAGGAACAGCTGGTTTGTCCCCGCCTCTGCGGAACCCTGGGCGGAGATCGTCGCGGGAGCCCCGGTGGAGTTCGGGTTGGCCATGCAGTAGTTCGTGCCGATGCCATCGACCTCCATGGCGAAGTAGCCCCGCAAGGCGGTTCCAGCGACGTCGACCTCGGCGGTGAAGTAGAGCATTCCTGCCGAGCTCAGCGTGATCGGGTTGATGCCGTTGAAGTTCGTGATGGCCGTGTTCAGGTCGATGCTTCCGTCGCCGTCCCAGTCCACGGGGTCGCCTTCTTTGAGCATCAGCGTCGTACCGTGGTAGAGGGCCTCAAGGTTTCCCTCGACCGGATCCACGATGGACCAGATGAACGCGATATCGCCCAGCGCGGAGAGCGTGGCGCTTTCGACGCCCCCGACCACTTGGAAGCCGTCGATCATGTCTCCCTCCCGGGCCCAGAAGGCGCCGTTCCGGATGATGAACTCATCTTCGCCCACGGGAGCCGACGTGTCGCCCGTGAACATGTAGTCGCCAGCGTTTGAGACCCCGCAAAAATCGAAGCGCTCCCAAGCCTCGACGGGGCCTCCGAGGGAAGCGGGCACGGGCTGCCCCTCGCGAACCAACGCGCCACCGAGCACGAGACCCGCGCCGTCCAACGCCATGACGGCGTCCTCGGCGACCGATCCCTCGAGCGCGAGGGGGGCGATGTGGTGGGAGCCATCGCTAGAGAAGCGGAAGTCGAAGTCGACGGCGGCAGTCGAAAGCGGCGCCGGCATGTTCGGCACGACGTCCCCGGTCCGATAGATAGCGCTGGTGCCGAGGTAGAGCGCGCGCCCTATGTTGGGGCCACCCGACGTAGCGCTCAACCCGGCGATGTAGAACGGAAGGTTGGTCGACGTCATCCCAGGGCGCGAGGCGAAGTCGAGGAAGTCCGTGGAGCTCGGCGCCTGCTGATTGTTGAGCCCAAGGAGCTGGTCGTCGATCCAAACGCTGTCGAGGTTCGGGGTCCCGCCAGCGTCGGTTACGGTCGCGCTGTACGCGACCATCGTATCTCCGATGCCGAAGAAAGACTCGATGCCCGTCTGGGTCAGATTGGCGATCATCGATTGGGCGCGTAGCACGTCGCCGGCGCCACCATCGAGACTCCCCCAGACCCCCTGAACGAAACCGCCCGGTCCCGCCGAGGTGAACGAGCACGCGTAGCCGAGCCCGCTGCCGACCGCGGTGACGTTGAAGCTGCTGTAGATCTGTCCCGCGGGGCCTGGCGGGAAGGGGTCGCCTTCACGCACGAGCGCGCTCTGCCCCGACGCGACAGCCGCGGCGAAAATCCAAAGGAAGAGGGTGCCAGGGAGGCGCATGGGGGGAGGGGACAGGAGTGAGAGGCTCGCTTGCGCGTGCGCAGTGAGGCTCCCACCCTAAGCATCCCTGGAAAACTCGTCGCCCTACCCCGCCTCACGGCCCTATGGAGCCGGTTCTCGGCCGAGCCCGCCAGATTCAGGCGAGGCCCAGAAGTAGATCACGCGCGGGGCCCGCGCCTGTGGCGTCAGTCCTCACTTGGCAGGATCGTGACCCTGCCGCCCTCCTTTGGGACCACGAACTCGACGCTTCTCCAGGCGGAGCCCATCGGACCGCCTGGTTCCCGAGCGTGGTACAGAGCGTAGCGCCCGGCTCTCGGTGCTCGCATCGTCGCGCGCCCGTCCGCGTCGAACTCTATGGAGGGCAGGTGAAAGGAGGCGGAGCGGGCGCCTTCCCCAGGGCCATCGGGCGCCAACAACGCCACCCTGAACTCTGTCGGTCCTAGTGGTCGCTCCGAGCCGCCCAGCTCGAGCGTCACGGCGATCCCCTCCGCGAATTCCAGGGCGGTTCCGTCAACAATCTCTGGGACTTCGATCTCCTGAAATCCCTCCGCGTAGAAGACGTAACCAGGGGAGTCTGAGTCCACCCAGACTGGAATCACGGCTCGGCCGTCCCGCACTTCAATCTCCTTGTACTCCTCGGAGTCGCCCTTGGCTATGGCCCCGAATTGGATGGTGGAGGGCAATGCTCCGCCGGCTGCGAGAACATCGACGAAGCGCAGATGCAAGACGGAGCTCAGATCGATGGGGTTGAGCCTTGGGTCCTCCAGGATCTTGCCGGGCTCCACCTCAATCCCCTCCATGATGGTGTCGGAGCGGAGGCCGCCGCTGAGATGAAGGCTGTACGTTCCAGGCTTGAGCTTCGTGAACAGGTTGTCCCGGCCAAAGTGGACGAGCTCCCCAAGCCCTGGCTCATCACCTCGCCGTAACATCAGGTACACGCCCTCCGTTTCGCTGCGCGAGTAGCGGCTTGCATCCGCCCGCAGCCCCCCCTGCTGGTAGATTCGAATGACGACGTCCGTCTGGCCCGGCTGGAACGGAACAGGACCGAGGCTCGACCTAGCTCCACGTGCGGCCTCTAGCTGGAGCTTCGCGGTTGAACTGCCCGCGGGCAGTGAGCCGTTTGGATCTCCCATTCGAATCACGAAGGCTCCGGATCGGTCCGTCTTCGTCCTCGTCCGTTCGACCGACCCAGGGAACGGCTCTGAATCCTTGCTCCCCCCGATGATCAGTCCGCCGGACCTACCTGGCGATCGGATCTCGACCCGGGCATTGTGGACCGGCTGGCCGTCTTGATCCACCACCGTGCCCGCGACGAAAGTCGGGACCGGACGGAGCGTCACCAGGCCCAAATCTGCGGTGCCCTTGGTCGGTGTCCCCAAGGCGACCATGGCGATTCGTCCATCGTTCACGTCCCGACTGCTGGTGATCTCACGAATGTAGACCTCTCGGATGGCCCCGCCGTGGTGGGCGTTCAGCCAGCAAGTGACGACTCCGTCCTCCGATGATTCAGTGGCATGCTCCTTCCCCCGTGGAAAGTTGAGCCGAATCCCGAGCTTGAGCCCAGCTAGCGGAGTGCCCGCGGGATCGAAGGCCCTGAACCGAACGCACGGGACCTCCTCCATCGGCACCTTGATCTCAAGCTCCTCTCCGTCACCATCGGGGAGGGTGACCTTCGCCGATCCATGAAGGCCGCCAGCCAGCGCTTCGATCGTGAGCGTCGCGCCTGCTCTCACCGGATAGATCGTCGCCGTGCCGCCGAAGGCCTCGATGGTTCCGAGGTCCTCGCGGGGACTGCCCGACCACGAAGCGGGTCGGGTCAGCCGAATCGTGGGGGCGGACAGCTCCCCCTGGAACGGAAGGCCCGCCGGCATTTCGAGCAGGACTCGCAACGCAGCGACCGGGGGGAGTGTGATCGAACAGGGAGCTTCTCCTTCACCCACCACCGGGTCTCCGGCGATCACGCGCGCCGCCATCGCGAGATCAGGGCGCGCTGCGAGCTCGACTCGGCCGAGCCTATCGGACCGCCGGGCGAGGCCGGCCCGCTCCGGATCCATGGGAGGGAGGCGGCGGGTCGTTCGACGGACGGGCATGACTTCGACGCCCGCCGCGGGTTGACCGTCAACGCGCTTCACGAGCACCTCGCGCACGCGTTCGCTGGGCGCTCCAAAGTCGAGGACCAGAGCTGCCTCGGGATCCCGCGGTAGACGGCCCGTGGCGATGCGGTCTCCGAGTCGACCCACGACGCGAGAGGTGATCGATGGTCGAGGGACCCTTAGTAGAAGAACGGGGCCTGAATCCCCTTCGGACCAGACCGAGCCGATCTCCAGTTCTTCCCCGAAGGTCTCCGCCACGTTCCAGCTCCATTTGGGCTTGGCGACCTTGTTCGCGGCCTTGAACCCACCGGCGACCTTCTCTGGATCGACGAGGATGAGGCGCAGCGCCATCTCGTCCAAAGGCTTCGATAGGGCCCTGACCTCAATCTCGACAAGCTGCACCTCCTCAGGGGGTGCTGCGGCGACGCTGGCCCGATCGACCTGGCCCTCCGATACGCCAAGGTGGGTGGACGGGTGAACGTCGACGAGGTTCGCGCTCTCCGCGACAGCTTCGGCCCCTGGTTGGCCGGCTGTCGGAGCTAGCGGAACCCTTTCCGAAGACTCGTCATCACTGCACCCTGCCAGTAGACCCAAGGCCAAGGCGACGAGTGTTACGTCGGTGCGCAGCGCGTCCATTCGACCGATCGTAGCCGAACCTGACCCTGTGCACGCGTTCGAAGCCCAGTCGAATCAGAAGTACGTCGCGCGCTGCTCGCGACGCAGGCCATCACGGGCTTCAGGCGTCGCCACCAGCGGTACGGCGGCGGAGTCACAGGCGCCCATGCGCTCGAAGTTGAGCCTCGCCGCGCGCAGCGTGATGTGGTTGGGGCCCGAGACCTCGTCGAGCCGGTCGAGGTCTTGGCCGTCGTCTTCCCAGTAGCAGACGGGGCAAACCTCGAAGCCCCCGCGCTCCCGCAGCGAGTAGAAGTCGCAGCAGGGGCACTGGGCGGATCCGTCTTGGAGTGCTTCCATCCGTTCTTGCTCTCGTCTCAGGCGCTAGTCGGCGCTCTCGATCAGTCCGAACTCGGCGAGGGCGCGCTTCATGGGGGCGAGGTGCGACTCGAAGCGCTTCCACCGCCCGACCGACGACTTGTACAGCGGCTGGCGCACTTGCGTCGCGCTCGCAGAGTTGACGCGGCGATCCGTCTTGTGGAAGTCGAGGCAGCGGTCGTCCCAGGGCAGACCGACGAAGTCGAGGAGCCGTCGTGCTTCCCCTTCGAGGTCGTCCACCATGGACTCGTACTTCACTTCGGTGATGGCCTCGGGCATCAGGGTCTTCCAGTGATCCATCAGCTCCTTCGAGTGGGACATCGTGGCGGCGATCTCCTTGAAGTCGTAGACGAAGGGGACGTCGGAGGTGAAGAGCGTTGTGTAGCAGCCGAACGCGTTGTCCAGGGGATCGCGCGTCGCGTGGATGATCTTCGCATTGGGCACGGCGCGCCGGAGCGTGCCGAGGTGCACGAAGTTCGTGAGGAACTTGTCCACAACGTGCTTGGCGTCGGGGGCCCGCTTTTTGAGCGAGAGCGTGTAGGCGCGCCCGATCGTGGCGAGGTCGTCGCTCTCTAGGCGAGCGAGGCTCTGCATGCGGAACCGAGGCTCGTCGATGTGGGGGTCGAGCGCCCGGGGCAGGTCCGGGACCTCGCCCACGCCCTCGACGTCGGGGTGGCTGCTCAGGACCTGCTCGATGAGGGTGGAGCCCGAGCGCGGCATTCCGACGATCAGGATCGGTGCGTCGTCGGGGGCCCCGGCCGCCGGGCCCTGTTGGACCAGCTCGGCGGTTTGGAGGGAGATGGTCTCGTTGACAAGGCGTCCCATGTCTGGGGCGTTGAAGCGTAGCGTGCCGCGCCGGGCCCGGTTGCCGCGCTCGTAGTGGGTGAAGGCCTCATCCACCTGGCCGACCTGGTCAAGGGCCCGACCGATGGCGAAGTACATCGCCGCGCGATTCGGGTTATTGCGGGGCATGCGAGCCAGGAGGTCCCGCATGTGGGCGAGGTCGGGGTCGTCAGCCGCCGTGAAGTCGCGCAGCCCGGCAAGATTCCGCCATGCGTCCGCGTAATCGGGGGCCAGCTCGACGGCTCTCCGGAAGGAGACCTCTGCGTCCGAGAGGTTGCCCTGGAACTTGGTGATCGCCCCCAGGTTGTTGTGTGCCTGGGCGTCTTCCGGGAAATGTTCCACGGCGGAGCGAGCGACGGACCAGGCCTCCTCGCCCCGTCCCTGGTTCTCCAGGGAGGCCACCAGGTTGCCCATCATCCTCGGATCGCGCCCAAGGTCACTTAGAGCTTTCCTTAGAACGACTTCCGCCTTCTCGAACTGCCGCCGCTGCAGGCGCTCGAAGGACGCCTTGAGGGCCGCGTTGATCGCCTCCTCACGCTTGGGACCCGCTGTCGGGAGGGCCGAGGAGGAGGGCCGCTTCTTGGCGCTGGGCCGGCCTTTTTTCTGTCTCTTGCTCATGGGCTGGGAATCTAACACGGCCCGGCCAGCTGCCGGGATTTCCTGGGGCTGATGACTCTGTATTCATTGAGTCTCAAGAACCTTGAAATCCCGGTGTGGAAGATTGTCTGCTGTTACTCCCCTGCGTCCTCCCTGCGGAGCCCGCGTTTGCGCCCGTTCCTCTGGGAAGGTGCATCTGCCCCGGCTTGTGGGGTCGAACCCAGGGGAACGGTGGACGTGACTACACGTCTCCGAGCCTTCTCGGCAAACTCACTCCCTGCGACTGCGACTACCTATGAACCTTACGCTTTCCAACGTCACCACGCCCGCACTGGCGCTGGCTGCGATTCTCGCTGCTGGCTGCAGCAGCGATGACGACAACACAATCACTCCCGTTCCGGATCCGGCAAACGTGACGGCTGGCGTTTCTTCGCTTGGCCTGACCACCCTTGCTGGCGTTCTCACGAGCTCCGGCCTCGACACCGTGCTCGAGGGGGCTGGTCCGTTCACGCTCTTTGCACCGACGGACGCCGCCTTCGCCGCCCTGGACCCCGCTACGCTGGCCTTCCTCACGGACGCCGCGAACGTGGCCGTTCTTGAGGACACGCTGCGCTATCACCTCCTGGACGGTGAAGTGTCGAGCACGGCGGCAGCTGCGCTCACTTCGACCGCTGCCAACAACGGCGACTCGATCAACATCGAGACGGTTGACGGTAGCCTCTACCTGAACAACGCGCGGGTGGCCAACGCTGACGTGACCGTCGGCAACGGCCTGATCCACGTGGTCGACTCCGTGCTTCTTCCGCCCATGGACATCGCTACGGCGCTGGGCGAGCGTGGTCTCGACAACCTCGCCGCTGCGGCAGCGGCCTCGACCCTCGACCTGGCGGCTGCGCCGATCACGGTCCTCGCTCCGAGCGACGCTGCCTTCGAGGCTTTCGCCGTCGCAGCAGGCTCGACCGACTTTGCTGACTTCCTGACGACCGCTACGCAACCGGACGTGGACGCGCTCCTGAACGCTCACATCGTCGCCGGTGCTGCTAACACGGCCACCGCCGTCGTTGCTGCAGGCGACGCAGCCAGCGCTGGCGGCTCGCTCCTGTTCTTCAACGCCGAGGCCGGTGCGGCCCCGACCGTTGATGGCATCGACATCACCGCCTTCAACGTTCCGACGACGCAGAGCCTGATCCACGAGATCGACGGCGTCATCGCAGTGCGTGACTCGGCAGTGGACGTGGCGACGGCTTCTGGCTTGAACACGCTTGTGGCGAACATCGCACAGGTGGACGCATCCCAGAGCAACGACCTCACGGGCACGATCGGCGGTTCAGCTGCGCTTACGATCTTCGCTCCGTCGGACGCTGCTTGGGCCGACGCCGGCCTTGTGAACCTCCAGGACGGGTCGAACGACGCATTGCTCGAGCAGGTACTGCGCTACCACGTAGTGGCTGACGCCATCCAGGCCAAGGAGCTTGCGACGCTGACCTCGGTGGACAGCATCGACTCCGATCCCATCGGTGTTTCCGAAGATATGGGCGTGATTACGCTCACTGGCGACGCCGCCGGCACGAACGAGACGATGCCGGTCATCGGGACGAACAACGTCTTTGCTGTCAACGCCGTCGTGCACGTGATCGACACGGTCCTGATCCCGCCGGGCGTCACGCTTCCGTGATCTAGAGCGATCGCGCTTCGGCGCGGAACTACAAGAGCCCGCCACTGCGCATTGCAGTGGCGGGCTCTTTTCTTGTGTGGGCCGCTATCCGTCTCCGAGCTTCGCGACGGCCTCGATCTCCGCAGCGACCTGCAGGTCGCCGGGCGAGAGCTCGATCTGGAGCCCCCGTTTACCAGCGCTGACGACGACGAGCCCGTGGTCGATGGCGGAGGCGTCCAGGAATCGGCGCAGGCGCTTCGTCTGGCCCACCGGGCTGATCCCGCCGGTGACGTAGCCGGTCCAGCGCTCGGCGTCGGAGGTGGCCGCCATCTCCGCTCGCTTGGCCCCTGCGGCCTTCGCGAGGGCCTTGAGCGACAAAGTCCCTGACGTGGGTACGATCGCGCAGGCAGGCTCGCCGTCGACCAGCGCGATGAGCGTTTTGAACATGCGCGACGCGTCCACCCTGAGGGCGGCGGCCACCGCTTCGCCCAGCGAGGGAGAATCCTCGAGGGCCGCAGGGTCGTAGGTGAGCGTCGAGAACTTGATGCCGAGGGCCTCGAGCTTGGCTGTGGCGGGGGTGCCGCCGGGTGGACGCTTCTTCTTACCCATTGGGCCCTCGCTGAGCGCACGCTAGACGTCGCCCAGGCGCTTGCCCGAGACGGCTTCCTTGACGACGTTGTCCATC
>CALHGQ010000713.1 GCA_938030175.1 uncultured bacterium
TCCGATGTCCGCTGCTTCGCCCTGGGGTTCGACTCAGGAGTCAGCGCCGACGGAAGCGGCTGACACGCAGACTGATGACCCCAAGGAAGAGGAGGCGGAAGCGAAGCCGGACCTGGTGGCTGCGCTCTCGGACCTGAGCGCCGCTCTGGCTGCGAAAAGGGCGGAGATCGAGTCGATGCAAGCGGAGCTCCGGGACGCTGCTGATGAAACGACTCGAGCCTCCGCGGAGGCCGACCTTCAGAAGCTGCACGAGGAGAGGCTCGATCTGAAGGCGCGTTTCGTGCGCCTGGCTTCTAAGGCGGACGAGTCGCTCTTCATAGAGGCGCCGCCCATGCCGTTCGATCCAAAGGATCGGATCCTCGGACTCCTCAAGCCCGTCTTCGATGAGCTGGACGAAATGACCAGCAATTCCCGCGAGATCGGTCAGCTTGAAGAGGACTTTGTGGCCCAGAAGGCACGGCTCGCCGAGGCGACGAAGGCCGTGCAGAACATTGAAGGGCTAAGCGAGAGAGAGCTTGCCAAGGAAGTACGCGCTGGCGTCGACCTGCAGCTTGAGATTTGGAAAGGGCGAAGGGACGCGGCGAAGGCTCAGCTTTCGAGTATCGAGTACGAGCTCAGCGCGCGCCGCGCGCAACAGCGCCCGCTCGTTGATTCCGTGAGCGGCTTCATCCGCAAGTTCGTGCGCACGCGGGGCTTTCATCTCTTGATGGGCTGCCTGGCGTTCTGCCTGGTGTTCTTCGGCATTCGTGGACTGTTAGCGCTCGTGAGGCGCGTGCGACCCACGCCCAAGAGGAAACGCCTGAGCGACCGCTTCCTCGCGCTCATGACCCATCTACTCAGCATCCTGCTGGGCATCGCAGCCGTCCTCTTTGTGTTCAACGCCGCCGGCGACTGGTTCCTTTTGGGCATCAGTCTCTTCTTCCTCGCAGGCGTGGCGTGGATCGTTGCGAAAGCGCTGCCCCAGTACATCGAGCAGGTGCGCCTCGTGCTGAACATGGGGGCGGTCAAGGAGGGCGAGCTCCTCGTCTTCGACGATGTTCCTTGGCGAGTCCAGACCCTCGGTTTCCAAGCTCGGCTCGTCAGCGAACGTTTGAGCGGCGGCCTGCAGGTCCTTCCCGTGCGCGACCTCGTCGGGCTCCACTCACGCCCACTGGGCGACCGCGAAGAACTCTTCCCGTGCCGCGAGGGTGACTGGGTTTCCCTGGACGATGAAACCATCGGACGCGTCGACCTGCAAACCCCAGGCGTCGTCCAACTCGGCCTCTTAGGCGGCGCAACCAAGACCTATGCCACCGGCGCGTTCCTCGAACAGAATCCCCAGAACATGTCGTCCGACTTCCGCGTCGAGTTCACGTTCGGCATCGACTACAAGCACCAGAAGGAGTGCACGCAGTCGATCCCGGCGGCGATGCGCGCGAAGCTGAATTCAGGTCTTCGCGAAGTGCTGGAGGAGGACGAGCTGCTGGACGTCGACGTGGAGTTCAAGGCAGCTGCGGCGTCGTCCCTGGACTACGAGATTCAGATCGACGTAGCGGGAGCCGCGGCCTCCAAGTACGAGGACGTCGAACGCGCCGCGGCGCGGCTCCTGGTCGACGCCTGCAACGAGAACGATTGGGAGATCCCCTTCCAGCAGCTGACCGTTCACCAGGCGCAAGCGTCGATGGGCTAGGCTCGCCCCAGAGGAGCTTCCGTGAATGTCCGTCGTCACAGGCCAGGCGAAGAGCGTGCCCTCTGGGACGTCTACTACGCGGGCACCCAGTAGCGGGCGGCGCTAGCGTCGCGGTGGCAGGATCCTTCTCGGCTCATCAGATCCTCCCCGACTCATCAAAGGGTAAGTCCTAGTGACGCATCGCTGGACACTCTCCAGCCAGCGCTCAGCTCGCGTCGAAGGTTGGGTGCGGGCCCGAGAAGGGCCGGTTTCGACTCAGAGGGGACAACATGGGGAATGAGAGCGAAGCGGGCGCTTGCGCCGTGCGACGGGCGATTTTTGGCGGGGTGGTGGCGAGCACCTTCGTGGCGTCAGCGTTTGGGCAGACGCGCATTCAAGCACCGGACCTGGCAGCCCAGGACTGGTTTGGCTTCGACGTAGACGCGAATCGAGACGTGGCGATCGTGGGGTCGTGGAGGGACGATGACGCTGGCGCCGATTCTGGGTCCGCGCACGTGCTGTCTCTCGGGAGCGGCGGGATCGCTTCCTACGTGCAGAAGCTAGTCATCGAAGACGCGATGTCTGGGGATCTCGCCGGCATGCGCGTGGCGGTGCGCGGCAGGTGGGCGCTTGTGTCAGCGCCTGGCCGCCAGCTTGTGCGCGATGACGGGACCGAGATCAAAGGAACCGTGGTGGTGTTCAGGGAGACGAACGGCGTTTGGGAGCAGATGGCAGAGCTCGACCACGAGAGTCGTAGTGACGGCGATCTCTTCGGACAGTCCATGAGCATGCATGGCAGTGACCTCCTCATCGGCGCACCGCGCGACGATGAGTTCGCCGCCGACGGGGGCGCCGTCTATGTCTTCCGCCGGACGGGGCGGGTCTGGAATATGGTCCAGAAGCTCAGTCCAGACGGCCTGGGGCCCCATGACTTCTTTGGCCACGACGTCGACGGCAGCGGGAACCGCGCGATGGCCAGCGCCTACAACGACGACGACCAAGGGGTCAATGCGGGCGCGGTCTACGCGCTCTCCCGCAGCACGGACAGCGTGTGGTCGATCGACCAAAAGCTCGTTTCGAGCGAAGGGAGTCACTTCGACTTCTTTGGCACAAGCGTCGCGCTGTTCGGCGGTCGGGCGGTCGTGGGGGCTCCGCAGGCGGAGGACTCGGACCCCAGCGCGAAGGTCAACGAGGGCGCCGCGGTAGTGTTCCAGTGGAGCAGAACTGAGAACAGGTGGGTGGAGACGTTCACGCTGCGGCCCGGGGACCCGGCTGACGAGCACCGCTTTGGCATCGATGTGGATGTCCGCGGACGGACGATCGTGGTCGGGGCGTCTCACTCGGACTTCGGGCTCTCCAACTCGGGAGCGGTCCACGTCTTCAAGCAGCACAGCCGCGACTGGTATGAGGTGGATCGCTACTCCTCGGAGGGCAAGCAGGCTTACGACTACCTCGGACTTTCGGTCGCGATCGGCGACTCGATCCTGGTGGGGGCGCCTGGGTCCAACTCCGTCGGCGGTGGCGACGCTGGCGTCGGTGCTGTGGATGTGCTCGCAACGCCAGGCGACGAGCTGCGGTGGGGCCAGACCATCTGCCACTCAAGCGAGAGACGAGGGGGCCTGAATCGGTTCGGTGGTAACCTCAACAGTGCCGGGGACATAGGGCGACTGACCGCGGTGGGCGGCGCTTCCATCAGCCGGGACAACCTCGTTCTTCGGGCGACTGGACTTCCACAGGACGCCTACGGCGTTCTGGTGATGGGAACCACGCGCAGGCGAAGCGTTCTTGGGGACGGCATTCTGTGTATCCGCGAGGACCTTTCCAGCTTGCGCTTCACCGCGCAGGGCGTGGGGGAACGTGGGCGGATCGTAGAGCGCAACCTGATGGACCGCTTCGAGGCGATGCAGTCCGGTGCAGCCGGTGCGCTCATCGGTCAGCGGTTTTACGCACAGGTCGCCTACTTCGACCGCCTGTTCGACGCGTGGAACACCACCAACGCGCTCCGCATCGACTTCGCCCAGTGATCAAGTTCTGATGAGCTTGAACTCTGCGGCCGCAGGCCAGCTCGCGAACGATTCGCACTTCCTTGGGGAGGTGGTCCCGCCACGGGGCCTCGGACCCGGGGGTCCTGACGAGTGAGAAGGCGAGCTAGGTTGCGGCGGCAGTCACGGCTTTAGACAATGACGCGGGTCCCAGGTTTTCCCTGGGGCCCGCTCTTCGTTTCTAGCAGGACCCCATGACTCTCCTCTCCCTCGCCGTCGCTGGACTTTGCTGCTTGCCATCCACCCTGGCGCAGAGCGACGGCTCGCCGGAGGCACCGCCCAACTTCGTGGTGATCTTTGCCGACGACCTTGGGTACGGCGATCTCGGCTGCTTCGGGCACCCGACGATCGAGACGCCGCACTTGGACCGCATGGCTGCCGAGGGGATGAAGCTCACCCAGTTCTACGTGGCGGCGAGCGTCTGCACGCCGAGCCGAGCGGGACTCCTGACGGGACGGCTGCCGGTACGGAGCGGAGTCTACGGAGACCAGCGGCGTGTGCTCTTTCCTGACTCAACGAGCGGCCTTCCTGCGAGCGAGGTGACGCTTGCGGAGGTGCTCCAGGAATCCGGTTACCGCACCGCGTGCGTGGGCAAGTGGCACCTCGGCCATCGACCTGAGTACCTCCCGATCAGCCATGGGTTCGACTCGTACTTTGGGATCCCGTACTCCAATGACATGGATGCGGTCTGGCCCCTGCCGGACGGATCCAACCGCTTTCAGAACTCCAAAATCGAATACTTCAAGGTGCCGCTCCTGCGGGACCTGGAGGAGATTGAGCGCCCCGCGGATCAGACCACGATCACCCGGCGCTACACAGAAGAGGCGGTGCGGTTCATCAAGCAGCAGGACGAACGACCGTTCTTCCTGTACCTCGCCCACAGCCTGCCCCACGTGCCGCTCTTTCGGTCGAAGGAGTTCGAGGGGCGCAGTCGACGGGGACTCTACGGGGATGTGGTCGAAGAGATTGACTGGAGCGTCGGAGAGGTGCTCGACGCGCTACGGGAAACTGGGCTCGACGAGCGAACCGTGGTGCTCTTCACGAGCGACAACGGTCCATGGCTGACCTACGGCGCCCAGGGTGGTTCCGCCGGGCTGCTGCGTGAGGGCAAGGGGTGTACCTTTGAGGGCGGCATGCGCGTTCCCGCGATCGTGCGTTGGCCGTCCAAGGTGCCTGCGGCGTCGGTGTGTACCGGGGTCGCGAGTGCGCTTGACGTCATGCCGACCTTTGTCAAGCTCGCGGGTGCGGAGCTTCCCACGGATCGCGTCTACGACGGCGAAGACCTCTCGGGCGTTCTCGTACCGAAAGAGTCCCCGGGGGCCGCATCGCAGGAGAGCGTCGAACCGAGGAGCTTTTTCTACTACAAGGGCTCAAGGCTCATGGCCGTGCGCCATGGCGCCTACAAGGCGCACTTCGCGACGCAGGTCGCCTACGTGGGGGCGGACCTAGAGGAGCACGATCCGCCGCTTCTCTACCACCTGGACGAGGACCCATCGGAGTCGCGGAACCTCGCGCAGAAGCTCCCGGGCGTCGTGGCGGCGCTGCGCGAAGTTGCGGACGAGCATCTCGCCGAGACGAAGCCCGTGCCTACCCGTACGCTGGCGAAGACCGCGGACCCCGCGCCGAACATTGTCCTGATCCTGGCGGACGACATGGGCTACGGGGAGGTGCAGGCGCTCTACCCCGATGGATCGAAGGTGCCGACGCCGCACCTCAACCGCCTCCACGCCGAGTCGATGAGCTTCTCGGACGCCCACTCTCCGTCGTCGGTCTGCACGCCCACACGGTACGGCCTTCTCACGGGCCGCTACTGCTGGCGCACGACCTTGCAGAAGGGGGTCGTCACCGGGAACGAGCGTGCGCTCATCGCGGAGGACCGACTGACCCTGGGTGGCCTTCTGCAAGGGAAGGGCTATGACACGGCGATCGTTGGCAAGTGGCACCTGAACTACGGGTACGAAGCCTCACCAAAGAGCGACGCAGCGGAGGTCGACCGCAAGACGAAGACGTTCTGGCCCGCAGCCTTCCCCATCGGAACGTCGATCTTGGAGGGGCCCACCACCCGCGGCTTCGATTCGTACTTCGGCTTCCATCACGCCCGCGAGATGAGCAGCATCGTCCGCGGGGAGACCATCGTTCAGGAGCTCAACGTCGACGAGGTCCTGCCCGCGATCACACGGGAGGCGGTCGCCTACATCGACCGGAGGGCCGAGGCTGCGAAGGCTGGCGAGCCCTTCTTTCTCTACTTCCCCATGAGTTCGCCCCACACGCCCATCGCGCCCACAGAAGAGTGGCAGGGCAAGAGCGGGCTCGGCGCCTACGGCGACTTCGTGGCCCAGACCGATGCTTCCGTGGGGGCGGTGCTGGCGGCGCTGGAGGCCAACGGACTCAACGAGAACACGCTAGTGATTTTCAGCACGGACAACGGCACTTCGAGAGTGGCGCGCATCAAAGAGCTGCAGTCCAAGGGCCACTACCCGACGGCGGCGCTCCGGGGGTCGAAGGCCGATCTCTGGGAAGGCGGGCACCGCGTGCCGTTAATGGTCCGATGGCCGAATCGCATTCGACCAGGCGAGTCATCCTCCCAGCTCGTGTCGCTGACCGACGTCTTCGCGACGGTAGCGGACCTCCTCGACGTGAGCCTCCCCGAGAACGCTGGCGAGGACAGCATCAGCTTCTTGCCGACGATCCTCGACTACCCGGCGGAGGACCCACGGACCTCGATGGTCCACCACTCCATCAACGGCTGCTTCGCGATCCGGCAAGGTGGCTGGAAGCTGCTCATGGCCCCGGGGTCGGGCGGATGGAGCCAGCCGACCGACGCGAAGGCGCGTAAGGAAGGGGCTCCGGAGACCCAGCTGTATCAGCTCGGCGAAGACCTCCCAGAGTCGACGAACCTCCTGGACGAGGAGCCGGACGTCGTGGCGCGGCTGACCGCTCTCCTGGAGGAGCAGGTCCGGGCCGGTCGAAGCACACCTGGCAGCGCTCAGTCCAACGACGCAGAGATCGTGATTCGAAAGGGGCCGTGACCAGGCATGGGCCGTGTCCCGCACACGGCCGCATCTCCCATGGCCATGGGGCGGCTGCTGCTTTCGAGGCGCTATCGGGATTCCCAGTTGATCCCGGCGCCGCCGGGCAGTTGCCCTGGTATGAAGCTCCCACCCGTTGCCCTCGTCAGTCTGCTCGCGGCCTTTCTTCTTCCAGCCTGTGGGGGAGAGCCCTCGGCGGCTGACTCCAGATCGAACACCACCCGCGACCGGGGCTCGGCGTCCATGGAGATCGGCGGCGAAGCCTGGGCGGCCGAGTCGGCGAAGGCCCGGGTCAACGGCAGCCGGCTCTCTATCGACCTAGCCCGCAGCGACACGGAGGCCAACGTGACCACCCGGGGGCAGGTGAAGCTCTCCATCCCGGGGTTCGAGGGACCTGGTCAGTACACGGCGGGCTCGACCTCGATGTTTGTGGTCGTGTCCATCGACCGTTCGGCGCTGGCGGATGCCGCCGAGTCCGACGAGAAGGTGATCGGGGCGATGAAGGGGGCTCTCGGTGGAACGGAGATGCACATCCTCACCAACGCAGAAGTGGAGGTGACTTCGGTCACGGACACGGAAGTGGTGGGCACGTTTGAGTTCACACCAAGGGCCGAGAGCCCGGGCCCGGCCCTGACGAACGGAGAGTTCCGCGCGATCCTGAAGTAGTTCGTTCACGGGATGTTTCGCTAAAGAGATGTTCCGGTTCGCGCTGGAGGTCGGCGCTGCGTACCCGCTGTCGACCAGCGGAGTCTTCCGGGCGGGTGACGGCGACAAGATGGGCCGCTAGGGAACGGTTGCGCTAAGGCACACGGGGCGGATACCTGAGTCCTACTCGACCCTCACCGTAGAAGCGCGTCTCTCCCTAGACAGATTTCGCGCGGTCTGGGAGTTTGACGGGTATGCCGAACTCATTCATTCTCATCGCGCTTTTGTCGCTCGCCAGTGCTCCGGTTGTCCCCGCGCCGGTCGCGAAGCCGTCCCCCGCTCCGGCTCCGCTTTTTGTTCGCGGGGTCACGATTCTCGATGCTCAAACGGGGCACCTAGAGCCATTCCGTAGCCTGCGCGTCGTAGAGGGACTGGTTTCTGAAGTGGGGTCCGCTGCGGACTTCCACCCGGGCGAGGACGACACGATTCTGGAGGGCTACGGCGCGATCCTGTCCCCCGGGCTTGCGGAGATGCATGGGCACCTTCCGAACGAGGGAGAAGGCGTCGACTACGAGAAGGACGTCATGTTCCTCTACTTGTCCCAGGGCATCACGACGGTGCGCGGGATGTTG
>CALHGQ010000714.1 GCA_938030175.1 uncultured bacterium
GGTGGCCTTCTTGCGAGTAGCTTTCTTCTTGGTTGCCTTCTTGCGAGTGGCCTTCTTCTTGGTGGCCTTCTTGCGAGTAGCTTTCTTCTTGGTTGCCTTCTTGCGAGTGGCCTTCTTCTTGGTGGCCTTCTTGCGAGTGGCTTTCTTCTTGGTTGCCTTCTTGCGGGTGGCCTTCTTCTTGGTCGCCTTCTTACGGGTCGACTTCTTCTTGGTGGCCTTCTTGCGAGTGGCTTTCTTCTTCGTGGCCTTCTTACGAGTGGCCTTCTTGCGTGTGGCTTTCTTCTTTGCCATTTGAGTGGTTCTCCTTGGATCCGGGTGGATCCTGGGGGGTGTCCCGCGACTGCGATGTGCAGGCGCGAGGTGGAAACCACGACATCGGTGTGCCTTTCGGCACGAATCGCACGTAGCTGACCCAAAACGTCCTACGAATCCGAAACGTTTTCTCGCACGACCGTCAGGTAACTCGAGAGCTCCGGCGCAAGCCTCACCATGTCAACGACTTACGAAGGCGCTCGAAGGCGTCGAATGGTCACGAAAAAAGGAGCAGGCGAACGTTCCCGTCCGCCTGCTCCCGTTGTCGTGACCGGTGCCGCGCGATCAGAAGAGATCGTCGAGCACGGCGGCTGCTTGGTCCGAGTACCCATCTGCGAGTTGGACGTCGTCGTTCTCACCGGGCGGACGCTCGGCGATATCGGCGAAGATGCGCTCGAGACGCTTCGTCGTCTCTTGGGCGTAGAACCGAACAAGACCCAGGTTCGATCGCTCGTCCCAGACCACAGCCAAGAGTGTGCGCTCACCCACGATGGAGACCTGGATGCTCTGGTGAGCGCCCTGGTGCGACAGCGTCGTGAAAGCCTCTTCACCGAGCAGGTGCGCGATCTCTCGCGTCGCAGCGAACGAGCCAGCCATGAGCGCGGAGAGCGCGTCCATGTTGCTGCCGGCAGAGTCGCCACGTCGAGTCACCAAGTGGCCTTCTCGGTCGACCAGCAGGGCACAGCGCGCCCCAGCGAACTCCAGGAAGCCGTCGAGCTCGCCGTCGAGACGGCCAACGTCCTGCTCGTAGAAGACGAGCCTATCTGTCCTGAGCTTTTCGTCAGAGATTCTCATCGAATCACACCTCTTCTTAGATCAGGTTGAAGACCGTGCCACCAATCGCGATGCCTGCTGCGAGAGCAGCGATCACGACGATAGCCGTAACGAGAGCGCCCTTCGAACCACCGCTCGTGGACCCACCTGCTTGCGCAGTGGCGGACGCGCGGGGACGAAGACGACCGGCCGGCGGTGCAGCCGCTGCACGGGGTGCAGGTGCCGATCCCGAGGGCGCCATCTGACGCGGAGCCGGGCCAGGAGCGCCGGGCGCACCGAAGGCCTGACGCTGCGGAGCGGCAGGAGCCGGAGCCGGAGCCATCGCAGGGGCCTGGGGGGCCGGCGCCGGTGCGGCGGGCGGCTGGGCCATTGCAGGTGCTGCGTGCGGCGTGGGCTCAGCCATCCGCAGACCCGTAGCGGGTGCGGGAGCCGGTGCAGGCTGCTGCGGGAACGCAGGGGCGGGCTGGCCGTGGCTGCCATCCATCGGAGCCACCGGAACGGGGCTCGGCGGCATGGGACCCGGGGCGACCGGGCTCATGGAGACAGGTGCGGGAGCTGCCGGCTGCGCGGGAGCAGGTGCGGGAGCCGGCGCCTGAGCGTGGGCCGGGAACGGTGCGGGCTGCGGGGCCGCCTGGGGCGCCGGCATCGGCGCAGCGGGCTGCTGCTGCAACGGAACGGGAGCCGGTGCCGGCGGCTGAGCCGGCGCCTGGGCGAACGGTGCCGCGGCAGCGGGCTGGGGCGCGGGCGCCGAGAGCGGCACAGCGGGACCAGCGGCAGCAGCGGGTGCGGGAGCAGGCGCGGCCGCCGAGGGAGCAGCAACACCTTGCGCACCCGATGCGCCCGTTTGCTCGTGGATCGAGTCCAAGACGCGCGCCGCAAGGGACTTCAGCGTCGGGAACACACCGTGCCCAGAGTTGGCCATCGCCTCAAACGAGGGGGCGCCCCGCGGGTTGAGGTGACGCTCCAGCTCCTCCACCGTCATCGCGTCCGGGAGGTCGCGCTTGTTGTACTGGATGACGATCGGGATCTCCTCGATGTCCTTGCCGTACTCGATGAGGTTCTCAGCGAGGTTGGACAGGGACTCAAGGTTCTCTTCGAGCATCGAAGCGCTGGAGTCAGCGACGAAGATGACTCCGTCGACACCCTGCAGCACAAGCTTTCGCGTCGAGTTGTAGTAGACCTGACCGGGAACGGTGTAGATCTGGAACTGCGTCCGCATCCCTGCGACTGTACCGAGGTCCAGCGGCATGAAGTCGAAGAACAGCGTGCGATCGCCGTCCGTCGAGATGCTGGTGAGGTCACCCTTGTTCGCCTCGGGCGCACGCTGGTGAACGATCTCCAAGTTCGTCGTCTTGCCGGACATGCCGGGGCCGTAGTAGACGATTTTCACCGTCACGCTCTTTTGAGCGAAGTTGATCTGAACCATCTCAGTGGTCTCCAGAGGAGTCGAAGGGTGCGCTGCTCGATGGACTGGCGGGATTGTCACCGCCGGGGTTCTGAATCAGCCCCCCGGGGTTTGCTAACGGGC
>CALHGQ010000715.1 GCA_938030175.1 uncultured bacterium
GTGAGGTTGACTTCATGGGGATGGACCTGGAAAGGATCTGCTGAAGGAGACCCCACTTGAACCCGCCTGTCCACTCGACACGGGAAAACCCCAGTCAAAGGGCCCCCAGCGCCCCCTCAGGGGGTAAAAAAAAGCGGCTCCGCGGACCTTGCGGTCAGCGGAGCCCCGCCAGCATTGACGGGCAGTGAGAGGCGCCTTGCGATTGGAGGCCCGTCCCCAGGGTTGATTCCAATCCAGCTCCTTCGCTGCTGGAAGCATGTTTGTGAATCGAGCCCTAGATACCCAGTGACAGAGTGGTCAGACTCTTGGTGAGACGCACGCAGTCCCCCGACGATTCCAGTAGCTGACAATTCCTGACAGGAAGGTCAGACCTCTGGACCAAGCACCGCCCTTGGGAGCTTGGACCGAGCGCGCGCTCCCGGACCGAATACCCAGCCTAGCTACCGCCACCCTTCATGCGCGCACTCCTCGTTGACGACGACTCCGACTTTCGGACCTTCTGCCGACTCGCCCTGAAGGCGATCGACTGTGAGGTGAGAGAGGCCCCCAACGCCATCGAAGGCCTCGACATCCTCGACGCCGAGGGTGACGGATCCTTCGACGTCATCCTTCTGGACCTGGAGATGCCTGGCGCAAGCGGGCACGACTTGCTCTTCGACGTCCGTGAGAAGGGCGACGCACTGCCCGTCATCATTCTCTCGGGTCGCTCCGAGGTGGAGCAGCGGGTGAAAGCGCTGCGCGGCGGCGCCGACGACTTCATGGTGAAGCCCGTCGACTCCGACGAGCTGCTGGCGCGCATTGATGCGGTCGTTCGTCGCAGGAATTCACTGGCTCCCCTCGACTACGGCGTCCTGACGTTCGACCTCGCCCACCGCCGCGTGAAGCGCGACGGCAAGGCGTGCCATCTGAGCCCACGCGAGTACGACCTGCTCCTTCGCCTCGCAAAGGGCGGAGGCGAGACGGTCAAGCGGGACACGCTCCTCGAGGACGTTTGGGATCTTGGCTTTGACCCGGGCACCAACGTGCTCGACGTCCACATCGGCCGACTTCGGAAGAAGATCGACCGCCAAGGCGACCCGCTGATCGAGACGATCCGCGGCGTCGGCTACCGACTCAAGCGCGGCTAGCCGTCCGCCAGCGCTACGCGTGAACCGCGGTGATCTCGGTCGCCGCGGCGACCAGCTGCTCGAGATGCGGTGAGCCCACGTCCAGGTGCGTGACAAAGCGCAGCACCTGCGGCCCCATCGCCATGACGTGAACGTCGTGCTTCGCGAGTTCGGCGGCGAACGCGGCCGCGGTCATGAACTCTGGCTCAACGTGGACCATCGCCATGTTGGTTTCGATACCAGCCACCTCGCACGAGAGTCCAGGGAGCGCGCCAAGGCGCTCTCCGAGCTGCCGCGCGAGCGCATGGTCGAGGGTCATCCGGCTGACGTTGTCCCGGAGCGCCATGCGTGCTGCGGACGCAAGGAAGCCCGCCTGCCGCATCCATCCGCCCAGACGCTTGCGGACGCGAAGCGCGCGCTCAATGAACGCATCGTCGCCTGCCACGATGGAGCCGACAGGCGCCCCGAGCCCCTTCGAGAGACACAGCGACACCGAGTCTACGTGGCTCGTCCAGTCGCTGGCGGGAACGCCCGACGCGACCACGGCGTTCGCTAGCCTCGCACCGTCTAGGTGCACGGCGATGCCGTGCTCCTTGCCCACGGCTGCGACCGCCGCGAACTCCTCCATCGGAATCACGACGCCCCCAGCCACGTTGTGGGTCTGCTCAAGGCAGATGAGCGTCGTGGATGGGCAGTGAATGAAGTCCGGGCGAATCGCCTCGCGAACCTCCTGGGGATCCATCCGACCGCTCCGGTTACCGATAGTGAGGGTCTGCACGCCGTGCAAGTAGCCCGGCGCACCGCCCTCATACGTGGTGATGTGGGCCCAGCGCTGGCAGACGATTTCGTCCCCAGGCCGGGTCCATGCGCCCAGCGCCACTTGGTTCGCCATCGTGCCCGAAGGGACGAAGATGGCCCGGGGCTTCCCGAGCCACGCCGCCGCCTCTTCCTCGAGCAGCCGCACCGTGGGGTCGCCGTCCAAGACGTCGTCCCCCACCTCCACGTCGAGCATGACCGCTCGCATGGCGGCCGATGGCTGGGTCACCGTATCGCTTCGAAAGTCAGCTCGCATGGATGATGGCACTAGCGGTTGGCGAGGTGCTCGCGGACGCGTCGAAGGCCTTCTCGGATGTTCTCTGCGCTATTTGCGTAGCTGAAGCGCATGTAGCCTTCACCAAACGCGCCGAAGCTGGCCCCCGAGAGGCAGGCGACGCCCGCAACGTTCAGAAGCTCCTCTTCCAGCACCTTGCTTGAGATGCCCGTGCCCGACGTGTTCGGGAACGCGTAGAAAGCGCCCTTCGGCATCACGCAGGAGAAGCCCGGAATCGCATTGAGCTCTTCGTGGATGATCTTCCGACGCTCGTCGAACGAGACCAGCATGTCGTCCACGGCTCCCTGCGGGCCGCGGAGGGCCTCGATGGCCGCCACCTGGGTGACCGCGTTCGCGCAGGACGACGAGTTGATCTGAATGCGCTCAGCGTGCTCGATGAGATGGCTCGGCCAGACGCCGTAGCCAAGTCGCCAGCCCGTCATCGCGTAGGTCTTGCTCCAGCCATCAAGCATGATGGCGCGGTCCTTCATCGACGGGTACTGGAGGATGGAGACGTGCTCCTCCCCGTCGTAGAGCTGGCGACTGTAGATCTCGTCGCAGAGCACCGTGACATGGGGATGGTCCTCAAGGCCCTTCACGAGCTTGTCCATCTCCGAGCGCGGCACGATGCCGCCCGTTGGGTTGGCAGGCGTGTTGACGATGAGAAGCGAGGTCGCAGGGGTGATCAGGCCCAGCACTGTCTCAGCGCTAAACGCGAAGCCCTTGTCCTCTTCCAGTCCGTAGGGCACCGCCTCGGCCTCGGACCAGTGGATCATGCTCTCGTAGATCGGAAAGCCCGGGTTCGGGTAGATGATCTCCTTGCCGGCTTCCCCGAACATCATCATGGCGTAGAACATCGTCGGCTTGCCGCCGGGCACGATGAGCACGTTGTCGGGGTTGACCTCGGCGCCGCGGAATTCGCGAATGTTCTCCGCCACCGCTTCGCGCAGATCCGGAAGGCCCTTGGCCGGCGTGTACTTATGCCAGCCGTCCTCCAGAGCCTTCTTGCCCGCCTCAACGATGTTGCCGGGCGTATTGAAGTCCGGCGCCCCGATGTGCAGGTGGACGATGTCCTTGCCTTGGGCCTCTAGGGCCTTCGCCTTGGCGAAGACCTCGAAGGCGGTTTCGGTGCCGAGCAACGACATACGGGAGGCGAGGGTCATGAATGGATTCCTAGGGGCTTCGGGTCGAGTTGAATCTGCACTGGCAGCTTCCGGGGCGGCCAGTATGCGGTCCGCCCGGCGCCTCCGCTAGCGAGAGGCGTCGTAGGCAGCCATAGCGGCGGTCAGGATCGCTTCAGCCCGTGGCGCATCCCCGAATCCCTGGGCCACCATGCGCGGCTGCCCCGCGTCATCTAGGCCCTTGTAGTTCTCGAACCAGGTGCGAACGATCGAGCTCACGCCCGGGAACTCCGCGTCCAGCTCCGCCAGGGATCCCACCTCCCCCAGGGGCGATCCTTGCACAACGCCGAGCAGCTTGTCGTCCTGCTCGCCGCCGTCCAAAAGCTCCAGGACACCGATAATCCGAACCGGCACGACGCTGCCCCGGGGCTGGGACGAGCCAAGCACGAGAATGTCGAGCGGATCGCCGTCACCCCCTTGGTCCTTAGGCAGCAGGGTGCGCGGGATCATCCCGTAGTTCCCGGGGTAGCCGAGATACTTCACCACCCGGGGTGCGCCGTCTTTGATTTGCCAGCGCAACTCCCCGTCGGGCTTGGTGACCTCCCACTTCGCGTCGGTTCCCGCTGGGATCTCCACGACGACGTTGACGAGCTCTCCCTCCGCACGGGCAGGGAAATCATCGATGAAGTGGGTCGACCCAGGGCGCGCGCCGGCCTGATCGGATTGGATCCCTCCGCACCCCGCTATCAGGCAGCTGACAACAGCGATCCATGGGGCTGCGACGGAACGAAGGGGCTGGGAGATGGGGCTCATGGCAGGAGCCTAAGGAACCGGATGGGACTTTTGAGCACTGATTGGGGCGAGAGGTGTGGCCGCTCCGGGTCTGGGGGCTAGTCTCAGCACACTATGGTCAAGATCACCTCCCAGCTCAGCACCCCTGCCCTCGGGCTCCTCGGCCTCTTCCTTGCGTCCTGCGGTCAGGAGGCGGATCTCGTGGTGCGCATCTCCCTCGACCAGCCATTCTCCGAAGGGCTCGTCAAAGAGTTCGAGAATGAGACGGGCCTCAAGGTCAGCGCCCAGTACGACGTCGAGGCATCGAAGACCGTTGGCCACGTGCGGAGCATCATCGAGGAAGCCAAGAGCCGTCCTCGCACGGACGTCTTCTGGAACAACGAGGTGGCCCAGACCATCCGGCTCGCCGAGCTCGGCCTCCTTGAGCCGTACGACTCGCCGAGCGCCGCCGATATCCCCGAGGCCTTCCGCGACCCAGCACGGCAGTGGACGGGCTTCGCGGCTAGGGCGCGGGTTCTCATCGTCAACACTGACCTCGTCCCCGAAGGCGAAGAGCCCAAGGGCACGTTGGATCTCTTCGACGAGAAGTGGAGCGGCAAGGCGGCGATCGCCCGCCCCCTCACCGGCACGACGCTGACCCATGCGACCGCGCTCTACCAGGTGATGGGCGAAGAGTGGGCCACTAAGTTCTTCGGCGACGTGGCGAAGGGGAACGAGGACGCCACGGTCTCGCTGCCCGAGAGCAACGGCCAAGCCATGCGGCTCGTAGGCGCGGGGGAACTGGCCTGGGCCTGGACCGATACGGACGACTTTCACGTCGCTCAGGTGAAGGGCATGCCGGTGCGCCGTGTCTACCCCGATCAAGCTTCCGGGCCCGGCGTCATCGAAGTCGACGGCGAGCCCCTCGGAACGCTTTTGATCCCGAACTCCATTATGTTGCTCAAGGACGCTCCGCAGGCGGAGAACGGCAAGCGCTTCATCGACTGGGTGCTACGCCGCGAAATCGAACAGCGTCTCGCCGAGTCGCGGAGCGCCCAGATCCCTGTGCGCGACGACGTCCCACGGCCGGCGCACGTCGGGAAGATCGGCGACTTCAAGGTCATGAAGGTCGACTACGCCGCCCTGGGCAAGTCCATCGGCGAGCGCACCGAGCAGCTCTCAAAGACCTTCTTGCGCTAACGCGCCCTGCGCTCCGCAGTCGCCCTCTCCCATGTCGCGCACGAACACCACGCCCCATCCGGCTGCACGCCCTAGCCGTGGCCTCTTCGCCATGGCGCTGGTGGCGTTCGCCGTCTTGGGGCTGAGTCCGCTCGCGATCATGTTCCAGCGCCTCGCCGCCGAGCCCGCGGCGCTGGAGACGCTGCTGACGGAGCGCACCCTCACGCTCCTGGGTCGGACCGTCGCCCTTGGCCTTGGGGCGAGCGGCATCGCGTTGGCGCTTGGACTCCCCTTCGGATTTCTGGTGGCCCGGACCAACGTCTTCGGGGCCGGCGCCATGCGCGCCCTCGGCATCGTCCCCATCCTCGTCCCGCCCATCATGATGGCGATGACTTGGACCATGGTGCTGCCCCTTCGGGGACCGGTCATGTGCGCGCTCATCCTTGGGCTCTCCACGTTCCCATTGGTGGCGCTCTTCACCGGTCGGGCCGCGGAGCGCATCGACGCACGGCGGGAAGAGGCCGCCGCGATGGTCGGCGGGCTCGGCGCCATCCTCCGCATGGAGCTACCGCTGCTCATCGTGCCTGCCCTCGCCGGCTCGGTCCTCGCCTTCATCGTCTCCATCAACGAATTCGCGCTGCCTGACTACGTCTCCGCCGTCGGCAAAAAGTTCAACGTCTACGCCGGAGAGATCTTCAGCAACTGGCAGGTCGACGGCAACGAGCCCCGGGCC
>CALHGQ010000716.1 GCA_938030175.1 uncultured bacterium
GCAGTCGGTCTCCAGCAGGACCTGATCACGAGGCAGCTTCTGGAGGAGCTGGGTGAAGTTCTGGGCCTTGCGGGCGTTGGCCGGGATGGACAGGTAGTGCCCGTGGGATGCGATCTGCAGACCGAGCTTCACCTTGCTCGAGTAGCAATGCCAGTTGACCCGTGTGGCCCCCATGTCCACAAGCACCTCCAGGGCGCGGCGCTCGGCTTTGCGGGTGTGGATGATGATGGGCTTGTCGGCGTCCATCGCAATGCGGACCAGGCGGCGAAACCGCTCCTCCTGAAGGTCCCAGAGGCTCTCGGGTACCCAGTAGTGGTCCAGACCGATCTCGCCGACGGCGACGCAGTCCTGGACGTGGTCTTCCACCCAGGCGATGGCTTCGTCGGGGTCGGCGGGCGGAACATCGTCCCGGTGGTACTCGACGCCGGCTTCGATCATCTCGGGAAGCACAGCGTCCACCGGGTACAGGCCGAATGCGGGCTTGACGAGGGTGGAGCGGGCGGCCAACGCCGCAACGGCCTCGTTGTCTGCAGGGTTGAGGCCGTTGCTGATGATGGTTGTCACACCGGCATCGGCGGCACGTTGGAGGACGTCGTGCTCCATGGCGGCCAGTCTGGTGTCGGTGAGGTGCGCGTGTACGTCGAAGAGTCCCATGGCCCTCGGGCTAACCCGCGGGCCGATGGACCTACCAACCGGCGCCGATGGTGCGCAGAGCGTAGGAGTTCAGCTCCTGGTCGGAGCGAATGCCTGCGAAGGTCCCCATGAGCATGGCGTCGGGCTCGGACGCGTGGGGGCCAGGGGCGGAGCGTGCTGCCAGCATACCGCTCAGCGTGTCGTCGACCTGGCGGATGACGGTGTCGCGCAGCGCCACATCCAGGGATTGGAATGCCTCGGCGGTGTTCATGCGGAAGACGAGCACATCGCCGTGCAGGCCGATGGTGGGCATGGCCGCCCAGGTGTCGTCGGACATACTGAGGGTGGCCTGCTCGCGCACCGGGAACTGGCGGCCATCGGCGGTGAGCTGGCCCACGATGTCGGCGGTGCATGTGCGGGTCCAGCGCTCGACGACGTAGGGCTGCACGGCCTCGACCGGCTCGGTGAGGATCCGCGGTGTCGCGTTGCGTTGCGCGACGACCGAGCGCAGGCGTTGTTCGAGCACCGCGACGGTGTCCCGCGCGGATGCCGTGGCGCTCTCTGCCGTGGCGAGTCCTTGATCCGCGGCCTGGAAGTTGCGCTCCGCGGCCCGTACCTCGGCGTTGTGGATGTCGAGGGTCTCGTTGATGCGGGCGAGCTGGCTCTGGATGCTCTCCATCTCGTCGCGGGCCTGATCTACCGCCCTTCGTGCGGCAGCGATGTCGCCGCTTCGGACCTCCACACGCTGGACGTTGCCCAGCCGTTCCAGGCGGGACTCGGCCTCAGCGGCGGCAGTGCGGGCTCGGTCCACCTCTGCGCGCGCCTGGGCCCATGCCTGGCACGCCTGGATCTCGCGCTCGTGGTCGGCGGCTTCGCAGGCTGCCGTCGCGGCCGAAGGAGAACGTCCGCCGCGCGCTGCCGTGGCGGCGTTCTGCTTGGAAGACAGACGCTGTCTGGCTTCGCGAACCGCCTCTCTCGCCGTGGCGTACTGCGCTTCCTGGTTGCGGGAGGTCTGCTCCAGCGACCGCAGTTGGTCCAGGGCTCCGACAGCCGCGTCGAGGGCTTGCTGGGCCCGGGACCTACGGTCGCGGATCCGATCGCGTTCCACTTTCACGGTGGCCCGATCGGCTTCTTCACGGGCCAGCTCGGACTGGGCCCGCGCAACGGCGGCACGGGAAGGACCCAGGGCGCCCTCGGCCGCGCGCAAGTCACGCTGAGCGTGGTTGCTGTCGCGGTCCAGGGAGGTGGCCTCGCGGTCGAGGGCGACCCAGGTCGGATTCGGGAGGTCGCGATAGCCCGCGACGTAGACGTGGTTGGCAGCCAGGTTCTGGACCTGGTCCACACACTGATGGGACAGCTGACTGACCGTGAGGGTCATGGCGGCGTCCCGGGCGTTGCTCCATCGCACGAGGTCTGTGCGGGTCGCAGCCGCGATGGCGTCGACCAGACCGCGTGCATCGGGGTCCTGCACCGTCATGGCGATGGGAATGGCGTTGGCGTTCCTCCACCTCGACTCGATCTGCTGCACCAGCGGCGCGTGTCGGGAGTCCCGTGCCGCCGCGGCACGGGCGAGCATCCAGGCTGTGGCGAGGTCGGAGGTCTGCTCGGCACGCAGACTGAGCTGTCCGGCCTCCATGCCATTGAGCTGCGCCCGGGTTCCTGCGATGACCCCGGTCGGATCCTCGAGGTGGGTGTAGGCGTCGAGAGAGGCATGGGCTCGCTGGAACGCGCTCTGCTTTCCTTGTTGAACGGCGCGGTCCGATGCCATGGAGAGGAGCTGGTTGCTCCACGGTCGCGCCAGAGAGGACCATGCGAGCATGTCACGGGTGGTGGCCACGGCGTGGGCGTCGTCTCCGCGATCGAACGACCCGCGAGCGACGTTGGCCCATGCATCGACGGTGCTCTGCTCTGCCATCCGGGTCTCTGCATGGGATGCAAACAGCTGACGCATGCGGTCCGTGAAGCCGCGGGCTGCCTGAATGTCACCCCGAGCGAGCGAGTTGTTCACATCGGCGGACAACTCCCGCAGGGCGGCGGGACATGTCGTGGCCCGCGCTGCGGCGATGT
>CALHGQ010000717.1 GCA_938030175.1 uncultured bacterium
GCGGCGCGTGCACTTGGAGCGGACCCGCGTCACCGACGACGGCGTGGCGGCGCTCGTCGAGCGAGCACCCAAGCTCCACTATCTCAACCTGCACTCCACCGCCGTCACCGCCAACCTCAAAGCGGCGGTACCTTCCCTCGGTGCGATCCCGGAGGTAATTCTCTTCGGCACAAAGGCCGCGCCGCCGAGCAGCACGCACCCCTTTGCGAGGATCGTCGCGTTCCAGCCGCGCCGACTGCTCTGCGTGGATCGAGCCACGCAGCGCGTCGTGCTCCTCCGCGAAGTGGGCCTCGACACCTACGAGCTTCTTTGGGAGCACGATGGTCTTGGCTTCGAGGGCTTAGCTGCCCGATGGCTAGGCGGGACTCGTTCGGAGGGAGTCGAAAAGCGCAAGGGCATCGACGACGGCCACGGTCGCGTGGCGGTTCAGCTCAGCCCCACCACGTTCGCACATATCGACACGCGAAGCCGAGCGGTCCAATCCAAGGCTGGCTCCCCATTGGCTCCTCCGAGAGATGCCGGAGCTCGGGCGCCTTGGGCCCACGGCGTCCACCCCCAACGCCTTCGGAGCGGGCACCGCGTGATGGTCATGCCATGGAACGAGTCGCCGCTCCCCGAAGGAGCGGCTCCAAGGCCGCAGATCGTCGAGAAGAACGCGGCTGGCGAGATCGTTTGGACCTTCACCGACGTGGAGCGATTCCCCCAGGGGTTCCGCTCCGTGCAGGTCATCGAACGCACCCGCTAGGTCGGCCAAGCGAGGCCCGACAGCGAGCGCTGGCGGCGCAGGGGGAACTGCTTATTCCCCCCGCGCCAGGTGGCCCGGCGAAGCCGCTACTGCAGCGGCAGCTCGATGGCGCCAGTGACTCGGAAGCCCTGGTTGGTGCGATAGAACGTCTGGGCGTAGACGGACATCCCGGTCGCCCCCATCACGGGTTCCAGCCGGAACTCGAGCGGCTCGGTCGAGCTGCCAAGCTGCGGTTCGCTGCGGAAGAGGCGGTCACCGCCGAGACAGATCGTGCCCGCGGCGCTCGGAAGGCTGGCGGGCTCCGTCGTCACATAGACCAGCGCTGGGAGGCCGTCAGGCACAAACGACGTCTGAAGGACGCAGAAGTCGAGGTCCGCGGCATGGAGCGTTCCGAAAGCCTCCATCGTGGCCGGTCCCGACCCGCCAAAGATCGGATTCGGGCAGAACGAAATGCCGCCGCTGTTGCTCCCGAGCGAGGTGGTCAGCGTCACCGACGCGTCCATGCTGATGCTCACGGTCGCGCTGAGGACGATGACCGACGACGGAGACACTTTGCGAAACTCGAGGCCGACGGTTGTTCCGTACTCCAAAATGCCGTCGCCGACGCAGGAGTTCAGCACGTCGCCCCAAGCACCTCCGACCGACAGGTCGGGCGCGTGGACAGAGGGAGACGATAGGTCTCGGGACCAGTTGACGGTCCTCGTTTCCCCTGGCGCCAGCGCGGTGATGGGAACCAAGACGGTCGTCGTCTCGTCGACCCCGGGCCCCCAGTCACCGAATGAACCTCCGATGTTGAGGTAGCGAAAGAGCCGGATGTTCGCGTTGATCGTGTCGTTCGTCGGATTGAAGACCGTCACCTCGGCGTTCTGAGAGGACACCGCCGTGGTCTCCACACCGATGAGAGTCACGTTGTCGATATCAGGCACGCGATCGGCAAATCCTGTGATTCCCGTGAACGCAGATGCGGGGGACCCGTTGCTAGAGTCGCTAAGGCTGTACGAGTTGAGAAACACATCGGTCACGGTCTGAGCGTGAACCGCGGGTAGGCATGCGGCGAGGGTAGCCCCGGCGAGGGCGAGGCGAGTAGACGAGATCATGAGTCGCTTTCCTGAAGGATCATGGGGGTGGTCGGAATGGGTAGCTGGGGAGCGCGCATCTTGGGACCAGCAAGATGAACGGCGCTAGACCCGAGGCGTTCCGTGGTAACCACACCGGCTCTGATCTATCGGACTCAAGGAATGAATGTTTGTCGGCACGCTGCATCGAAAGGAGCGTTCCTAGACGAAGAGACTTCGAGGGATTTGTGACTGGCGTGAAACTTGCTCGCTCGCACAGGGCACAGAATTTGTAGAGCGCGTCGAACGGCTGTTCTCGGGTGATGCTCTTCACCGCGTGCAACGACGCTGCGAGCTAGCGCGACCCGCGAAGCGCTACGCCGTGCCACTCTCCGCTGCAGTCGCGATAGGTCGCGGTTCTGGGCCACGAGTCTGGGCCACGAGTCTGGGCCACGAGCCTGGGCCGCGATTCGTCGCAGTGCTTCGTGGCCGCGATACGGAGCCGTCACTCAGGCCGATCACTCGCCCTGCTCGATGCGCTTCAGACCATCGGCGAGGCTTCTCTTCGCGCGCTCTGATCCAGGAAACATCTCGGCGTTGAAGCGGAACGCCGCGATCGCAAGCTCGACACGCTCTTCTCCGAGAAGGCCTCGACCGATTCCGTCGATGTCGCTTTCCCGCAGAAGCCGCCATCCGTACCCCTCCTTCAGCGCCAGCGCCAACGACGCCGATGCGGCGGATGAGTCGCCCGCGTCGCCCCGCTCCAACGCGGCGACATACAGCGCCTCGAGCTCGGCCCATTGGCGCTCTTTTTCAGCCCGTCGATCTTCCGCGGCCGCTTGGGCGAGCTGGAGGGCCGTGTCCAGCGCATCGCTCGCGGCCACGGGCACGTGGGGCACGACGCCGACGCCCTCCCAGTTGGTTCCGGTGATCGGGTTGATCGCACGACCCGTGGGGATCACCATCTCGAACCGATCGTCGATGGGATAGAGTCCGCCGGGGTTCGCGCCGCCGCGCGTCGTTTCGCCAATCAGGGTCGCGCGCTGCAGCGCGCGCAGGTTGTAGCTGAACTCCTCGGCCGCGGAGAACGTCTCCTTGCTGGTGAGAACAAACACCGGCACGTCTGGCAGGGACGTCCCGGGTACGCCGTGGGTCCAGAACTCCTGCGTGCGGTCCCCCTCACGGAAGTGAAGGCTGTTCAGGTGGGTGGGCTCGTCGAATAGGTGCGAACAGAGGAACTGGACCATGGCCGGGCTCCCCCCGCTGTTTCGGCGCAGGTCAAAGATCAGCGCGTCTCGGTGCTCAAGGAGCGCCATGGCCGCGACCGCGGCGTCGAAGCCGCCGCGGGGGGGAGCCGCAAAGGAGCGCAGGTCGAGGTACCCGACGTTGCCGTCAAAGCGCGTGACCGCTTCAAAGCCAAAGTTCTCCCGTCGCGCACGCTCGAACCTGTGCACACGTGCCCGGAGAGGCTGGGCTGCGCCGGGCGCCGACGCTGCGTCAACGGCGGCTCGCACCCGTACGAGCAGGTGCTTGTCCTTCGCGACGCTGCGTAGGGCTTCCGTCATCGACGCGGCGAAGGCTTCCGGGTCGGCCGCCTGCCCGAACGTACCGCTCTTCGACAACTCCATGAGATGCGCGGCGCACTCCGCTGCCACTTTGGGGAAGACGTAGCGCTCTTCCAGCATCGTGCTGATCCGCGCCGCGAGGAGCGCCTGCTGCTCGGGCTCTAGGGGCTCGCCCTCTCGAGATGGAGCGTCGGAGGACTCTGCATCGGAAGGCTTTGTATCGGAAGACTCTGTATCGGAAGGCTCTGCATCGGAAGGCTCTACTTCGGAAGACCGCGCATCCGAGGATTGGGCCGCCCGTGCCGTCGACGGCGTTGGCCCCTGCACGTCCGTTGCAACACACGAGAGGACTGCTGCGGCTAGCCCAACCAAGGGGAGACGGCGAGCGACGAAACGAGATGGAGGAACCATGGCGAACATAAAGGACGATGGGCTACGAGACTTGCATCAGAAGGTACACCACGACGGCGTAGCGAAGCGCCTTGCCGATGCCCACGAGGAGGACGAACTGCCAGAGCGGAACCCGGAAGACCCCCGCGACAAACGTCAGTCCATCGCCGATCACCGGCACCCAGCCCAGGGTCAGCGTCCAGACTCCCCGCCGAGTGAACCACGCCTCGGCTCGTTCGAGTCGCTCCCCTTTGAACGGGAACCACTTCGCGTCCTGGTAGCGGAGCATGAAGCGGCCCAGCGCCCAGTTCACCACCGAACCGAGCGTATTGGCGACCGTCGCCACCGCCCAAAGCGTCACCGGGTCGTAACCCTTGAGGCACAGCGCGGCCAGCGTGACCTCGGAGGCCCCTGGCAGAATCGTTGCCGATAGGAAGGCCACCGCGAAGAGGCCGATGAGCGCGTTCAATTCGTTCTCGTCGTGGAGGGAAGGGGGTACGCTACGGTACTGCGTTCCGATCCATGAGTCGCTCCCAATCACAAACGACGCGCGCCTTGGGAGTCGCTGCCGCCGTGGTCTTGTTCCTCGCGGCGCTCAGCGCGTTCACCCTCCGAGCGAGCTCTTCCACGGAGGTCAGGACCCCGGGGGTTACGGGGAGTGCGCCAGACGCGTCAGAAGAGGTTCTGGCGGACCTGCCGGGCGACCTTGACCGAGTCGCGCCAACGCCGTTGAGGGTCCGCGAGGAGAGCGGAGCGGAGGAAGAGACGAGTCCACTGCCGAGCGAGAAGGTCAGCATCAAGGTGACCGTCATCGATCACGCCGGGCGCCCGCTGGAAGCCGCCCGAGTGGGCATCGCCCAACCCGGCAGATGGGGTTCGTTCAAGCACTACACCTCGCTGCGCACCGATGCCCGAGGAGAGGTCCGCTTCACGGGATTCCCCGCCGGCAAGTTCTGGGCCGAAGTGGACCCCGAGTCGCTTGCCCCGGGCCATGTCGCCTGCCGAAGAACGACCACGGAGACCGGCGAAGCGGCGGAGACATCGCTGACCCTGACGTGCCCTCTGGCTGGCTCGCTACGAGGGCGAGTGCTCAAGGCGGACGGGACGCCCCTCACGGTGGGCAGGATCCGGCTCCGACCCGTCGGGCACGACGCGAAGAGCGTTCACCTGAGGCCTGACGAAGACGGCGGATTCGCGGTCACCCCAATCCACCCTGGACTCTGGACCGTCTACTTCGAGGCGGAGAACGCTCGCTTGTTGGAGGGTACGAGCGTCCCCGGGGCACAGGAGGTGCTGATCCAGCCGGGGCTCCCGAGCGAGGTGGAGCTTCGATCCCCCACCGACGGCGACTGGATCGAAGGCCGAGTCGTCGACCAGGACGGTGCGCCCGTTGCGGGTCTCCTCGTACGTGCCGGGGCTTACCGCTACCAAGACGAACAGCTCATCACAAAGATCTGGGGCGCAGGCTATGCGTTCACCACCACGGACGACCAGGGCGCGTACCGTCTCGGACCGTTGGGTCCGCAGTCCTACTTGGTGCAAGTTGGCGGTCAGCGGACGAAGGCTGGCGTCACGCAGGACGCGGCGCTGCTGGCTGAGCTCCCGGATGGGTTCTTGGCGGAGGCGGGCCAGCGACGAGTGCACCGCACGATCGTCGACCGCGTTCCCGACACGCTCACATGGAGCATCACGCCAAGGCCTGACGCCGCGGTGCTCGGTCCGGCCAGCGGCCAGCTCGCCGACTGGAGCGCCCACTTCGGCGGGTTCGAAGTCTTGCCCGACGCGTCCGGGGCGTGGACGTTCGTGACGCCTCGGGACCTAGAAGGACTCTCTTTGCGAGTGAGCAACGGGGAGGACGCGGGCCTCGGGCTCGAGCTCAACTGGACAATCGCGATCTCGAGGCTCTCCTCGGACGGCGGCAACATCACGCTGCCGCTCCCACCACCGCCGTCGCTTCGCTAGGAGTTAGCGGGGTCTTGGGGCCACGCAGCCCACCGGAATTGGGCGCGTGCTACGCGGATTCAGCGATGCGCGACAGGCGCCGCGGCGAGGGCGCCCGGGGTCAGCGTCTAGGAATGGTGCACGGTTCAAGCCGGGCGAAATGCCGCAGGCGGCTACCGAGCGAGCTTCGTCCCGTGACGGAACGGTTAGATGAGACTCAAGTGAGAAGTGGGCCAACGGGGATCCCGAAGGGCTGCCGCCACGTCCCCACGGCGCTGAGTGATCTACCATTAGGTCTC
>CALHGQ010000718.1 GCA_938030175.1 uncultured bacterium
GTAGCAGCGTGCCAGCTGCTACAAAATCAACCTGGTTCCGAACGGTGCAAGAACGGTGCGCTCGGCGGGGAGGGGCGAGCGTGCTACAGAATCAACCTGGTTCCCAGTGGTGCAGGAAGGGGGGCGAGCGGAAGCGCACAGGTGGGGTCTTGTGGGATCTCGCTGGCGGGTTTTTGTGACCTGGGGGAGACTGGGGGCTAGTCCGCTTGGGCTTCCCCATCTGTTCGCTCTCACGATCCCCTGGCCTTTGGCCACGAACACTTCCATGAACTACTCTCGCGCATTGCTGCTCGCTGCAACGGGGTCGGCCCTGTTGGCCTGCCAAGATCAGACTTCTCACAGCGATCCTGGGGGGGCTTCTCGGCTCCTCGGGACGGGGACGCAAGGGGGAGGTCCGGGCGTGGCGGCTCAGTCTGACCGTGGACTGGCTTCCCAGGACCAGCTTGTGATCGATGATCCGCACAGCGGCGGTCAAGGAGGGTCGTTCCAGCTGAGCTCCGTTTCGTACGGGAGGCTGGTCGAGCTTTGGGGTGAGACTAGTTCGGGCGGCGACGTGCGAGTCGCCCGGGAGTTCGTGATTGGGGACACCTACGCGGGGGACGGGAAGGCCGTCGAGCTGGTGTCGCAGCCCGTCCTGGGCATCGATCGCCTCGTCATTCACGAAGCGGTGGACGATCGCTCAGGAGGGCGTGATCGCTTTCTCGCTCTGGCCGAGGCCGCTGCGCTGACGACGACGCCGGTGACGGACGCAGGCGCCGATGGCTCGGGGAAGCTGACCGTCGTCCCGCGGAACGCAGCGCTCGTCATGCAGTTCAATGACCTCGTGGACCCGACCTCCTTGGGCGAGCTCGGCGCGATGCTCAAACTCGGGGCGCCCGCGGTGGCGTCCTTCGAGGCTCGCCTGGCCGCCCACGAGTTGATCGGCGGGTTCGACGCCGTCACCGGAGCATTCCGCTCAACACGCGTCATCGTCGACTTCACCCTCAGCTCCCAAGAGGCCAGTCGCACCGCTTCCGCGCTGACCGTCAACGCCATCGGCCTTCCGCCCGGCCGCCACGAGGGCAAGCCCCACGCTGCGCTCGTTCTGCCCACCGTTGCCCTGGCAGGCGTAAGCCGTCCCCTCGTGAGCTCCGGTGGCCAGCCCCTCGGCGTCAGCCCGGGCAGCGTCAACTTTGCGTCGGCCTCCCAGGACCTCATCCGACCCTTTAGCATCGGCTCAAGTCACTCCGCCTACCGCGGTTTCCTGATGGACAGCGACCCGCCGCGCCTTGTGGCTGAGGCCGAAGTCCAGATCGCCGCCGCGCCCCAGCAGGATCCGATGACGCCCGATCTGTTCGCGCTACCCCGCGTGCAGTTCACGTCGTTCGGCTGCGCAGGCCCAGCGCAGGTGGGCGACATCATCACCCAGCCCGGCGTCATCGCCGAGGTGATCGCGGACGGAGGCGCGGCGACCGCCGCGGGCCTCGACAACGTGAGCGTCCGCCTGTTGGAGTTCCCGGCTTCGTGGACGGGGCCTGAGCAGTGGCAAACCGACGGCGTCGGAGTAGCGTTCTACCAAGCGCCCTACGACCTGATGATGGACGACCGGCGCATCGCGTGCCTGCTCGGCGTCGCGCCCATGCCCCTCGGGGGAATGCAGGCGCCGACCCGCGGCGTAGCCCCGGACGCGCTGTTCGAGCTCCGATTCAACGAGCCGATTGGCGAGGTGGGGGAGGACCAGATGGAGTCCGTCCTGATCAGCCGCACGCCCATTGCACCCGCCGGTCCCTTCGACCCGCTCGAGACCGTGGTCGCGGTCGGCATGCCCTTTGGCATGAGCTCCCTCACCGGTGGATTCCTCGTTCGCCCTGAGGTCCCGCTCGCCCATGAGGCGGGCGTCGGCGAGGTGTACTACCTTACGCCGCGAATCGGCGAGAGCGCTGTCCGAGACCTCGCCGGCAACGCGCTGACCGAGTCGCCCGGATCGATCGCCATGTCCATCGATCCCTCCGCGGCGCCCGTGGCCTCGGGCGGCGTGCTCCTGGGCTTCACCGGCCCGAACGAGCTCGGCACCGGTGGCAGGGCGATCTCTGGTCAGATCGCACCGAGCTTCAACGAAGGACTGATCCGCTCCCGCCCCGTCGTTCGCTTCCAAGGCAACGTCGACAACTCCCAGCCGATTCTCCAGCAGCAGACCCCCTTCACCCAGGGGGTCAGGACGCCCTTTACGCCGTTCGGCGCGAGGCTCCATGCGATCTGGCGCTACTGCGACATGGGCTTCGGCCTCACGGATCCATCCACCATCAACATCGACGTCGAGGGACTCTACTGGGCGCCCTCGAACAACACGCTCAACGCCGACTCGTTCTCAAGCTTCGAGATCAAGCTGGCCCACTCGCGCTTCGCTCCCGACGAAGTGATCGATCCGAACTCCAACTTCCCAAGGTTCCAAAACTCAGGCCTCCGACCGCTCTTCGCCACGAACGTGCTCTTTGACGAGGTCCAAGAGGTCGTCCACCCGCGGCAGCTCGGCTACACCTTCACTCCCGGCGATCTCGTGCTGGCACCGACGGGTGAGACTTTGGCTCCGTTCCCGCTCAACCGCGTCGCCAATGAGCCCACGCGGACATTCACATGGCGCGATACGGCCAAGCGCGGTCGCGCCGGCCCTTCAAGCTTTGGCGTCGAGCCGCTCGCCTACACCGAGGCCCTTGGCTTGCCGGAGCCGCTGCAGCCGTACTACCGCAACTCGGAGGTTCAAACGATCGGCCTGCCGCTCCTGCTGGACATCGCCACGTTCCCGGATTCAGCGGCCAGCGGCTTCAACGGCTGGGTGCTGAACCTCGCGGTCAACAGCTCCTCTCGTCCGTTCTTCCGGGCATTCAGCGCCGGTGGCGTCGACGTCCAAGGCAACGACGTGTTCGTCGACCCAGACGCCGAAACGGTGGCGAATGGGGGGTACTCACCCGGCTCTAACCCACCAGGTCAACAGACGTTTGGGCGCGACAACAGCATCCTTCTGGGCGCAGCCGATTTCGTTGTGCGCAAGAGCATCGCCCACACCGTGTGGATCGATACTGGATCGGTGGCGCCGACTCGCCGCTTCTCCCAGCCCGTGGTGTCGACACCTTTCGGAGAGCCCCTTGGCGTCAGCGTCCGGCTCGATGTGCGCGGTGCTTCAGAGATCGCCTACGACAACACTGGCGACCAACAGGACGACAACGACACCGACAACAACGGAGTGGTCGACATGCTCGAGGACGCTAACTTGCTCGACCTCTACGGCGACTTCTACAACGAAGTCGACGGGATCGCCATCAACCACTGGGCCCAGAACCAGAACCCGGGCCTGACGTTCGTGGGGACACCCAACGACTCGGACTGGCGCGCCGATGCCAACACGATCGAAGGCGCGCGCTATGTCCAGCTACGGTTGACCATGGAATCCGACATCGAAACCGGCGTCACCCCCTCGGTGGACGCGATCGGTATCGGTTGGATCGAATAGGTCTAGGCAGCCGCTTCTTCTTGGGTCTCCGCGTCGGCGGCGACCGTGCTCTCTGGCGTTGAGTCGCTCGATTCAGCGGCCAGGAGCGTCGGGGACTCCTCGAGGCTCCACTTTTCAGTGTAGTTCTCGGAGCCCTCCTGCGCGGGCGCGAGGTAGTCGATTGCGGCGTTGAGCGCGGCGCAAAGCTCCCTCAGCTCGTCGCCCTTGCGGATGTGGCACGTGGTGACCGGCTCGCCCGCGGCGATGGCCTTGCAGTGCTGCGTCATCCGGTAGGCCGGACCGGCGATCCGGTGCGTGAGCACGATGCCAATGCAGGTCATGAGCGGGATCATGGAGCCGAGCGTCCAGGCGACGTTCTCCACCATCATGCCGCGCGCCTGGCGGAGGATGTCCTCGCCGCCGCTCGGGGCAGCCTTAGCGATCTTCAGGAGACCGCTGTTGACCAGGATGACCTGGAAGAGGGCGCACGTGCACCCGATGGCCGTGAAGATGCCGACCATCTTCAGCTGAAGCGACTTGTTGATCAGCTTCTTCTTACGCTTGTACTTCGTCATGGGGATAGGGCGGGTCCGGGGGGGACCCTGCGTGTCAGGGGAGGGGGTTGGGGTGTTTCTAGTCGGCTGCGCCGTTTCGAAGATAGAGGACCGTTTCGAAGCGCTTGACGACCTCGTGGCTGTTCACATCTCCAAGGAGGGCGAACATGCGGATGCGGAGTCGTCCAGAGTCGGGGGACCACAGGAACATCGGATCGTCGAGGCCGTCGCCGTCCATGTCGCCGCCGTAGTTGTCCTGCTCTTGGAGCAAGATAGGGCTGACGAGCTCGAGGCTCGAGGTGCCAAGGGCCGGATCGAACGCGTTCCACGCGAGGTCAGAGATGCCGCCCAGGTCGAACGTGTCGTCCATGTCGCCATCGGAGTTGATGTCGAAGTTGCGCTGGGCTTCGGTCACGACCGCGATGGGCGAGAACACGAGGCAAGCGCAGCCATCAACGCTGTCCGCGCCGCCGACGGTGGCTCCCCAGCGGATACCACCGGAGTCGATGAAGGTCCCTGTTCCCGCAGGATCGACCGGGCGGCGGTAGGTGAAGCCCACGCCGTCGCCACGGAAGAACACGTTGCCGCGGATGTCTCCGGTGATTCCGTCGAACGTTCCTGCCGCGGGGGCGACCTGGTCTTCGATGGGATAGGAAACACCTTCCCAGAGCACGAGGCTGTTGCTCGGGTGGGAAGACTGAGTCGTTCCGTCAGCGCCCCGGGTCAACGCGGTGAGCTCGGACACGCTGGGCGCAAGCCCGTCAAACTCGATCCGTTCTTCGGAGCCGGTGCCCGGCTCGATGATGACCGTGCCCTCGAAGGGAAAGCCCAGTGGATCTTGGAGGATCATGCCGCCGGTACCGCCTGCGCTGAGGCCTGCTGCGAGCGTCGTCGTCGGGTTCAGACCTTGGCCAAAGTCGAGCCGCTGCTCGATCTTCGTGAAGAGGTCCTGGATCAGTCGCTCCGAGTAGCTCAGCCGCTGGAGCTCGCCGATGCTGGTGGCTTCGCGCTGCAGCGAGGCCATGGTCGCGAGCATGATGATCGAGACGATCGTCAGCGCGATCATCATCTCGACGAGAGTGAATCCTGCGGGGCGCGCCTGGGTGGGTCGTTGGAGGGAGCGCATGGGTTAGTACCGAAGGAGGTAGACGACCTGGGTGAGCTGCTGCTGACCCGCTGCGCCGCGCCACTGGACGCGGACGATGGCGGGAAGGAGCGCAGCGGTGCCGACGGTGTTGGTGCTGGTGGCATTGCCATCGCCGTTGAGGTCGCGGGGCATGCCTGCGGCGACGCCGAGGCCCCCGTCGGTGCTGGTCTCATCAGTGATCAGCTGGACCGTGACCACGTCGGTCTGCCCGGCCCACGGGTCGAGCCCTTGGACGGGGAAGGCGTTGCCCGGGACGCCACCGGGGCCGTAAATCGCGATGATGTCACTGGCCCAGTCCGAAGCGTCGCTATCCGCGGACCGTGCCGCCGCATGGAGGTCCTCGACGATGGCCTGCATCGCGGACTGAGCCACCTGCTGATCCGAGGCGCTTCGACGAAGCGAGTTCACCACAACCGAGGTCGAGGTCATCGCCAGGAGGCCCACAAGGAGGACCGACGCCGTCACCATCACCTCGATCAGGGTGAATCCGGCCTTCTTGCCCCCAGGTACTTGGGGGGCACGGAGCGGCATTCTTGTGCTCGCTAGGCCGGTTTTTCGTCGAGTTCGGCGTTTTGGATGAGTCATCGCTGGAGGGCTCGAGGGTCGTTTTGGGCAGGCGGCGCCCATCGGGGGGGGCTCTGCCACGTACTTCGACTGCCCCGGAATCGAGACTTCAGGTGATCTCCCCTCAAGGGAACAACCGTGAGGATCGATCCCGCATTGATCCCATCCGGGTAGACTCCCACGCGTTATGGGCCTCGTCGCGACCACCTCATGAAGAACCGCCGTCTCCCCCGTCTCCTTTTGGGAGCGTCCATCGTTGGCTCAGGGCTGATTGGGCCCTCGCTCGCGGCCTCCAGTGCCGTCTTGCCCGAGCCAACTCTCGCCTATATCGGCCCGGGCGCGGGCTTCGCGGTCGCAGGGTCCTTCCTCGTGCTCCTCGGGACGTTCCTGATGGCGTTCGGGATCATCATGATCTGGCCGCTCAAGGCCGTCTTCAAGCTGGTCGCGCGCCGCGGTCGCGGGAAGGCCAAGGTCAAGCGAGTCGTGGTGATCGGGCTCGACGGCTTCGATCCGCAGATGGCCCAGAAGTACGCGGACCGGATGCCGAACTTCGCGCGCCTCCAGGCCCAGGGTTGTCACCACTCCCTAGGAACTTCGATCCCGTCGATCTCGCCGGTCGCCTGGTCGACCTTCGCGACGGGCGTGGACGCTTCGCGCCACAACATCTACGACTTCCTGACCCGTGACCCATGTTCGTACATGCCCGTGCTCTCGTCGACGGAGACGAGCACGGTCCCACGCAACATCAATCTTGGCTTCGCCAAGGTCCCGTTCGGTCAGCGCGCCGTCTACAAGGTGCTGCAGAAGAGTCAGCCGTTCTGGAAGCTTCTCGGTGCCAATCAGGTGTGGTCCTCGATCATCCGGGTCCCGATCACCTTCCCGCCGCAGAAATTCAAGAACGGAACGCTTCTCTCGGGCATGTGCGTGCCGGACCTGCAGGGAACGCAGGGCTCGTTCAGCTTCTACACGAACGACGAGTCCAAGCTCGGGTCGGCGACAGGCGGCCAGCGCTTCCGGGTCGTCGTGCGCGACAACGTGATCGAGTCGAACCTGAAGGGCCCCCCGGGCCCCGACAAGGTGTCGATGAAGTCGCCGTTCCGCGTTGAGATGGATGCGTCCACCGGCAAGGCCGCGATCACCGTGGGCGATGAGACCGTTCATGTGGCGGTAGGGGAGTACACGCCTTGGATGGAAGTTCCGTTCACCGGCGTCACCGGCATCGCACGCCTGCGCATTCAGAAGTGGGACGACGAAGCCGTGAGCGTCTACGTGACGCCGATCAACATCGACCCCGAGTCCCCGGCGATGCCGATCAGCCACCCGTTCGTGTACTCGATTTACCTGGCGAAGATGCTCGGTAAGTACGCGACCCTCGGCCTTGCCGAGGACACCTGGGCGCTGAACGAGCGAGTCATCGACGAAGCCGCGTTCCTGGACCAGGCGTACCTGATCATGGACGAGCGCAAGAAGCAGCTTTGGGACGTCTTGGAGAAGACAAAGAAGGGCTTCGTCACGGTCGTGTTCGATACGACCGACCGGGTCAGCCACATGTTCTGGCGCTACCTTGAGCCAGAGCACCCCGCGAACGTGGGGAAGGACACCGAGGAGTTCAAGCATGTGATCCCCGAGCTCTACGGCAAGGCGGACGAGCTGATCGGCGAAGTCATGGCCAAGGTGGGAGACGATCCCGACACGGTGCTGATGGTCGTGTCGGACCACGGCTTCTGCTCCTTCCAGCGCGGCGTCAACCTGAACTCCTGGCTTCGTGACGAGGGCTACCTCGTGCTCAAAGACGGCGCCGAAACCTCGGGCGACTGGTTCGAGAAGGTCGACTGGGAAAAGACGCGCGCCTTCACGCTTGGTCTCACCGGCATCTTCATCAACCGCAAAGGGCGCGAGCGCATGGGCATGGTCGAGAAGGGCCCCCAGATGGACGCGCTCTGCGCGGAGATCAAGGGCAAGCTCGAGGCGCTTGTGGATCCGAAGTCGGGGGATCGAGCGATCAACGAGATCTTCCTCACCTCCGAGATCCACGACGGCCCCTACGCCGACATGGCGCCGGAGCTTTTGGTCGGATACCACCGAGGCTTCCGCCACTCATGGGACTGCGCCGTCGGCGCGGTGTCCAAGGAGACGTTCACCGACAACACGAAGAGTTGGTCCGGTGACCACTGCATCGACCCGCGCCTCGTGCCCGGTGTGTTCTGGTGCAACCGTGATATCGCCGTGCAGGACCCCACGCTCAGTGATATTGCTCCCTCGGTTCTTGACCTGTTCGGCGTCGAGATTCCGGGCTATATGAAAGGCCGAGCCCTCTTCGGCGGCCCCGCCACCACGACGGCCCCGGCCAAGGACAGCGCTCGCGAGGGCGCTTCGGTTTCATGATTCTCCCACGCTGGACGGCGTACGTCGCCCTCGCGGTGATCGCGATCCTCTTCGCGACCGCTATTCCCCACAAGTCGAAGAGCGTCGACCCCCACGCGGCCCGGATGGCGCGCGCCGAGGGCAAGGTCAAGCTGCCCGAGCCGGATCACCCCCGTGTGGTGGTGCTCGGCATCGACGGCATGGACCCCGACTTCCTCCGGGATATCATGCGGCGCTACCCGGACCGCATGCAGAACTTCCAGCGCCTGGTGGACGCTGGCGGCGGCGTGCTCGACCTCGGAACGTCGACCCCGCCCCAGAGCCCTGTGGCCTGGTCGAACTTCATCACGGGCCGCCACCCCGGCGGCCACGGGATCTACGACTTCATCCACCGCGACAAGGAGCACTACCTCGGCATTGGATCGACGTTCGTCACCGAGGAGGGCTCGGAGCGCTCTATCCCGCTAACGCCCTTCAAGGTGCCGATCGGCGGCAGCTCTGAGCCGAACCGTACCGGCCGTGCGTTCTGGTCCATGATGATGGACGACGACGTGCCCGCGGACCTCTACCGCGTGCCGATCAACTTCCCCGTGGAGCCGTCCAAGGGCGTGAGCTTCTCCGGCATGTTGACCCCGGCGCTCGACTCGGCGTACGGCGAGTACAAGGTCTATACGACGAACCCGCCGGCGGAGAAAGCCGGCTTGAGCAGCAAGTTCCGCACGGTGCGCGTGGTGGGCGGCGCCGTTCGAACCCAGCTTGAAGGTCCAGCGAACGCTCTGCGCAAAGGGGATCCAAGGGCGACGGTGCCCCTGACGGCCTTCATCGACAAGGACGCGAATGCCGCGATCATCGAGGTTGGCTCGGAGCGCATCGTGATGGAGCCGGGCCAGTTCTCGCGCTTCGTCAAAGTGAGCTTTGACCTCCTGCCCGGTGGCGCCATGGCCCTCGACGGCATCGTCTGCTTTTACCTGCGCAGCGTCGCGCCAGAGTTCGAGCTCTACGTGTCGCCGGTGAACTTCGACCCCACGAATCCGGTCGAGCCGGTGTCGCTGCCCACCGAGGCCGCGGCCGAGATGGCGGAGGAGATCGGCCTCTTCTTTACCCAGGGCATGGCGGAGGACGTCAACGCCCTGAAGGGGAAAGCGCTCACCGACGCCGAGTTCATGGACCAGGCCAACCTCGTGCACCGCGAGCGCATCCGCGTTCTGGACTACGCGCTCGACCGCTACACGACGAAGAAAGAAGGCGGCCTGCTCTTCTTCTACTTCTCCAGCGTCGACCTTGCCATGCACATGATGTGGCGTCACCAAGATCCGGAGCACCCGTTCTACGACCCAGAGATCGCGGCGCAGGACTCCAGCGATTGGTCTGGCCGCGCGGGCTCCACCTGG
>CALHGQ010000719.1 GCA_938030175.1 uncultured bacterium
CCTCGAAGCCCTGACTGCGTTGCTTGAAGGGCCCCGAATAGCTGGCTATGGGGGGCTTCAAGCGCCTTGTCAGGACTCCGATGGACGCAATTGGTTAGCGCGGCCTTCTTCAACGGGCTGCTAGCGGGCGTCCGCGCCGCCGACGGCGACCGCTACTCGGCGGCGTTCGTCTCGGCGGCGGGGCTCCGATGGCCGACAGGCTCTTTGCCACCGCGCACCACGAGCAGCGTGCCCGCAATCAGGAAGGCGACGCCCACGATCCGTTGGACCGTGATCTCCTTGACCGGCAGCCCCAACCAGCCGAACTGATCGAAGGCGATCGACATGGAGAGCTGTCCGACGATCAAACCGCAGAGCGTCACGGCGATGCCGATCTTCGGCGCGAGCCAGAGCGTCGTCAGCACAAACGCGACGCCGGGGAGCCCCCCTAGGAACAAGTAGAACGGCGTCGGCCCGACAGCGGTCCACTTGGGCAGTCCCCGCGTCGTGATCACAACGGCCAGTGCGATCGCCACAAGGCCACCCGAGAAGGAGATGAGCGTCGCAAGGAGCGGCTGGCCAGTGACCGTGCCAAGGCGTGAGTTGATCGCACCCTGGAGCGGCACCAGGCATCCCACGAGGACGGCGAGCGCGACGAGCAGATAGTTCATCCGAGGAGTATGCCGTCCTCGGCCGCGAGACCGCTATCGGAACGCGGCTGGCTCGACTTTCGACGCCTGAACGCAGCGGCTCCGGTGCTCCAACAAGACCTTGCGGAGGGCTGAATCGGAGCTCGCGTCCTCAGCCAGGTTGCGTAGCTGGTTCGGGTCGGCGTTCAGGTCAAACAGCTGCTCGTACGGTGGGTCCTCTTCGTAGTAGAGCGAGTAGACCCAGCGCTCACCGCGTAGGCCGACGCTCTTGGGGATCTCCTTGTGGTCGAAGTGGTGCTCGACTAGAAACTCGCTTCGCTGCGGAGCGCTCTTGCCACTGAGGAAAGGCACAAGGCTCTCGCCCTCATAGGTGTTCGGAACAGGGGCGCCCGCGAGTTCGAGGAGCGTGGGGGCGAGGTCGACGTTCAAGGCCATGAAGTCCCGGGTGGTACCGTTCGTCTCGGGCTTGGCGCGCGGGTCAAAAATAATGAACGGGACGCGGATCGACTCTTCGTAGATGAACCACTTGCCGGCGAGGCCGCGTTCGCCGAGGAAGAAGCCGTTGTCGCTCGTGAAGAGCACAACGGTGTTGTCTGCCAGGCCGCGGGTCTCTAGCTCCTCCAGGACCCGCCCGATGGCCTGGTCCACGCCGGTGATCATTCGCCAGTAGTCCTTCGTGCGCTGGATCTGTTTCTCGCGGCTGTCGAAGCGCCACGTCCAGCGGCGCCTTCCCAGCGACTCAGCCAGGAAGCTCGGGAGCGCGTCGAAGCCTTCCTCAGCCAGGGGCGGCGGTGGGACCTCTGCGTTCTCGTAGAGCTTCGCCAGCTCGGGGGGCGGAATGAACTGGTCGGGGTGGGGGTCCTCGGCGTGGGGCGCGTTGAACGAGATCGTCATGCAGAAGGGGGCGCCCGACGCGTCCTTGGGGAGCAGTTCGATCGCCGTGTCGGCGGTGCGCTCTGTGAGGTGGGCCTTGCCTTCCTTCAGGTAGGGCGGTGACATCGAATGGAAGTGATCGAACAGATTCGCCCGCGCACCCTTCTCCATGCGCACGCCCCACTTGCCCACGAAGCTCGTCTGGTAGCCGTGGCGCCGAAGCTGGGCAAAGTAGGTGTCGCCTGCGAGGGATTGGCTCATCGGTTGCTTCCCGAACGTGTACCCGTGGGAGCCCTCCCAGCGGCTGGACATGAGGCTCGCCCGGCTCGCCGCGCAGATCGGCGTTGTCACGAACGCATTGGTAAAGCGCACGCCGCGCTCGGCTAACGAGTCCATGTGCGGCGTCTGGAGCACCGCGTGTCCGGCGCATCCCATTTGATCGAAGCGCTGGTCGTCCGTGACGATGACCACGAGGTTGGGGCGCGTGGGAGCCGCCGTTTCCTGCGCGGGTGCTAGGCACATAAGGAGCAGGCAGAGGAGAAGCAGTCGCATGGTGCGAGCCTAACGGAACGGAGCGCGGTTAGAGTGCTTCCCATGATGAGCCTTCTTGTTCTCGCCGCCGTGGTCGTTTCCCAGGCGGCCCCCGAGGGCGCTACGCCGCTCACACTGACGGCGCTTCGCTGCGAGGGGGAGCGTGCGCCGCTAGCGGTGTCGCGGACGCCCCGATTCTCCTGGCAGGTCGAGGGCGCCGCGCGCTCATTGGTTCAGTCGGCGTGGCAGGTGCAGGTCGCGACGAGCGTAGATCTACTCGCGCAAGGGAACGCTGACCTCTGGGACTCGGGCAAGCTACCGGCGAGCGAGATTCCCACGGTGACCTACGGCGGCGCCGAGTTGATTTCCGGTGCAGCGTGCGTTTGGCGCGCGCGTTCTTGGAACGAGGAAGGGGGCGTGTCGACCTGGAGCTCGCCCGCGACGTTCGAGGTGGGGCCCCTCACGCCCGATGACTGGGCCGGCGCCCGCTGGATCGACGCGGGAGGCGAAGCCCACGGGTCGGGGGCGAACGCCTACGATCATCGCCCTGCCCCGCTCATGCGGCGTGAGTTCGAGCTCGCTCGCCCGGTCGTGTCAGCGCGCCTCCACGTGGCGGGCCTCGGGATCTGCCTGCCGAGCCTCAACGGTCAAGCGATCAGCGAAGCCGACGTCGATCCCACGTGGACAGCGTTCGCTGAGCGCGTGCTGTTCCGAACCCACGACGTCACGGACCTCTTGCAGCCGGGCGCGAACTGCCTTGGGCTTGAGCTAGGGAACGGCTGGTACAACCCTCTGCCGCTGCGTATGTGGGGGCGGCTGAACCTGACCGAGCACTTGGCCACCGGGCCGCCCAGCGCGCTCGTCTGCCTCCAGGTCACCCATGCGGACGGGACCACAAGGGCGATCACCTCGGGGCCCGACTGGAAGACGGCGTCCGGTCCTACGCTCTTTGACAACCTCTACCTGGGGGAGGTGCGCGATGAGCGGCTCCTTCCCGTTGGGTGGAACGGGCCAGGATTCGCGGACGAGGAGTGGAGTCCCGTGCACCTCGGCGCCGCGCCCTCCCCAAGGCTCCGACCGCTCTCCGTGGAGCCGGTGCGCGCGGCTGAGACGGTGGACGCCGTGAGCGTGACGCGCATCGACGAAGAGACGGTCATCGTGGACTTTGGTCGCAACCTGACCGGCGTCCCCGAAGTCCAACTCGCGGTGGCGGCAGGGACAGAGCTGACGTTCCGCTACGGCGAGCTGCTCCACGGCGATGGCACGCTGAACCCGATGACCAGCGTGTGCGGTCAGATCAAAGGTACGCGCAAGGGGCCCGACGGTGAGAGGGTCCCCAAGGGAGGGCCAGGCGCCCCCGAGTTTGCCGTGCAGCAGGACGTCTACACGGCGCGCGGCGGCGGGGAGAGGTACCGCCCGAAGTTCACGTTCCACGGATTTCGCTACATGGAGGTGAAGGGGGCCGCCTTTGCGCTCCAGCCATCCGACTGCCGCGCGCTGCTCTTGCGCACGGACCTCGAATCCGCGGGCTCCTTCTCGTCTTCGTCCACGCTCCTCAATCGCATTCAAGAAATGTGCCGTCGCACGTTTCTTGCGAATGTCGTCGGCGTGCAGTCTGACTGTCCGCACCGTGAGCGATTCGCCTACGGCGGCGATATCGTCGCGACGAGCGAGGCGTTCCTGATGAACTTCGACATGTCGCGGTTCTACGCCAAGACCGTGCGTGACTGGGCGGACAGCGCTCGGCCCGACGGGAGGTTCACCGACACGGCGCCCTTCGTCGGGATCGACTACTGCGGCGTGGGCTGGGCGATGGTGCATCCGCTGCTCTTGGAGCAGCTCGACCAGCACTACGGCGACCGCGCGCTGCTGGAAGAGCAGTTCCCGGCCGCTCTGAGCTGGCTTGAGGTGGAAGCCGCGCGCCGCAAGGAGGGCCTCGTCACCACTGGGCTCGGCGATCATGAGGGCCTGCAGAAGGTGGGGGGCGCGGTGCTGACCACGCCCATGTTCGTCGACGCGGCGCGGCGCGTGGCGCGCCTGGCGAAGCGGCTCGGGCGCGAGGACGCTGCAGGGCGGTGCTCAGAGCTGGCGGAGGAGTCCCTTTCGGCTTGGCGTCAGGCGTTCGCGCCCCGCGCGGAAGAGGGCGTCGTTGGTTCAGGGACGCAGTCCGAGCTGGTCTTTGCGCTGGGCTACGACGTGCTCGCCGAAGGTCAGCGTGACGCGGTGTTCGCGCAGCTTGTGGCGAGCCTTGAGGGCGAGGACGGGCCGCGGCTGCAGACTGGCATCTTTGGAACACAGATGCTCCTGGAGGAGCTCTCCCGCGGTGGACGCAGCGACCTCGCGTTGGCGCTTGCGACCCGCGAGACGTTCCCCTCGTGGGGCTGGATGCTCGCTTCCGGGGCCACGACGCTCTGGGAACACTGGGAAGGCAGCGCGGACACCTTCTCGAACAACCATCCGATGTTCGGATCGATCTCGGCGTGGCTCTATCGCTGGCTCGGGGGGATTCAGCCGGCCGAGGACGCGGTGGGCTTGAACCGCGTGGTCATTCGGCCCCAGGTGCTGGCCGGAATCGATCACGTTGAGTCCTCCCATGCGGGGATCCGCGGACAGATCAGGTCGAGCTGGCGCCGCGTCGCTGGCGGCGTGCGGTTCGAGATCGTGGTTCCGCCTGACACGTACGCGATCATTGAAATCAGAGCCGAGGACGAGGATCAGCTCACCGAAGGGGGCGGCCCGCTGTCGCCGTCCGTGGACGTGCTCGAGAACGGAACGGGGACGCGACGCTTGGGGGTTGGGAGTGGGCGCTACGTCTTCGAGCTTCGGTGACAGGGAACCCTGCGGCACGGAGCCAAGCGAAGAACGACCACTTGGCCCATAGCGGGGCGCCGTCGACCAGGGACGAGTGGCAGATTTTCGCCTGGGCCCGTACTGTCAACGCTCCCTTCCTACCTCTCCTGGACTCCTATGAACCGTAAGACTCAGCCAGCTGGCGCCGTCCTTTTGTTCGCCGCCCTGACCGCTCCCGCAGCTCTCGCGCAGAACGATGAATGCGTGGGCGCGCTCCCGCTGACCGTGGGGGCGGTGGCCTTTGATACCACCGCCGCTACCCCGAGCGCCGAGGTCTGGCCCTGCGCTAGCGGGGGCGGACCGGACCTTTGGTACAGCTACACCGCGTCGACGAACTCGACGTTGACGGTCAGCACCTGCGGTAGCACCTACGACACGGCCCTTGAGGTGTTTGACGGTGGTTGCGGCACGCTTGCGTCTTTGGCATGCAACGATGACTCCTGCGCGCTGCAGAGCTCCCTCTCGTTCGCGGCGACGTCAGGGGTGACCTACTCGATCCGCGTGGGAGGTTTTTCCGGGGCGACAGGCTCTGGCATGCTCCTGCTGGATGATGGATCGCCGCGGCTGAACCCGGTGAACGGGAACTACTACGTTGGGGTTTCGGCTCCCGGGATCTCATGGGACCAGGCGCTAGCCGACGCGGCATCCATGTCGCACCTGGGCATCCAGGGCAGGCTGGTCACGCTGAACGACGCCCAGGAGAACGACTTCGTCTTTGCCCTCGGCAACGTGAACAACTACTGGCTGGGCGGCTTCCACAACACGGCCTCACCCAACTACTCCGAGCCCGATGGCGGCTGGGAGTGGATCACGGGAGAGGCTTTCACCTACACCAACTGGTTGGTCGGAGAGCCGAACAACACGGGCGCGTTCGGGGCTGAAGACTACCTTGAGCTGCTTCAGAGCACGGGCTTCGGGGAGACCTGGAACGACGCCGCTCAGATGGAGCACCCCGCCGGGTACGTCGTCGAGTTTTCCACGGACGGCCTCGGCACGAACTACTGCACGGCGAACCCGAACTCCCAGGGCACGGAAGGTCACATGTCCGCCACGGGGTCGGCCACGGTGGCCAACAACGATCTGACCCTGACTGCGTCGAGCATCGCTCGTCTTGCCTTCGGCTTCTTTATCGTGAGCCGCACGGAAGGCTTCGTCATGAACCCCGCTGGCAGT
>CALHGQ010000720.1 GCA_938030175.1 uncultured bacterium
GGGCGAAGCTCTATCGGATGCTGCTCGACTACTACGGTCTGCACGTGGATCCCCGACGGGGCAACGACGTACCGGCCGCGCTGGCGACGCCACCGAGGGCCGCCGGCGAGCCTGAAGGCCTTTGGACGATGAACTGCCTCGCCTGCCACGGCGGTTCGATCGCGGGCGAGTACCACGCGGGACTCGCCAACAGCACGCTCATGCTGGAGAGCTTCATCACGGACCTTGTGGCGGAGAAGAAGCGCGACCGCACGGGGCTCGAAGAGGGCATGGTCATGGCCCAGCTCGGCCATACGATCGGTACGACCGAAGCGACGCTCTTCGGCGAGCTTCTGCTGCGCTTTCGCGAGCCCAACATGGACCTCAAGCCGCTTCCGGGCTTGGTGCGCGGCGGGTCAAAGAACGTGGCGCGCCTGCGGTCGCTTCCCGACGGTTTGCTTGCGTTGGACGCGCCGGCCTGGTGGCAGCTGCAGCACAAGACGCACCTGTACCTCGACCACAGCGTCGAGAAGAACCACCGGACGGTGATGCAGTTCACCCTCGGGCTGGAGGACATGACGTTCAAGGAGCCGGTGCGCGAGCTGATTTTGAATGGGACAGAGGCGGAAGCCGCCGAGGTGGTTGGGACGATCGCCGCTGGGGAGATCTTCGCGATCCGCGCGGACTACGTTGGCGCGCTTAGCGCCGAGGGTCAGCCCCTCGAGGGCGACAGGTTTCTGGCGCACGTCGCGCAGCGGGTGCCGACCATGCCCCTCCTCGCCCAGCTCTCGCTGTCACGATTCGTCGAGCCGGGCGGCATCCATGGCGAGCGCATTCGCAGCTGGGACGATGAGTTCCAGTCGATCTTTGCGTTCATCGACGGGCTCGACGCTCCCGCGTATCCCGGAGAGGTGGACGCGGCGCTTGCGGAGCGCGGTCGAGACCTCTTCCACCAAACGTGCGCCCGGTGCCATGGTCACTACGACGGCAGCGGGCCAGCCTACGTTTCGAGGCGGATCAAGGCCGAAGTCATTGGGACCGATGCGCTCTATCCAACGGCGCTCGACCAAACGTTCCGCGACAACCTCGTTGGCTTCCTCACGGAGGGGCCGGATGGCGCCCAGGTCGAGATAGCGGCCGACGCGGTCGCCGATGAGGGCTATGTCGTGCCCCCGCTCCACGGGATCTGGGCCTCGGCGCCGTACCTTCACAACGGTTCGGTTCCGACGGTGGACCACCTGCTCAACTACGAGCTGCGCATGGGCCTTGAGGACCGCGGTGACCACGCCTGGGTCGTCGAGGACAACGCGGCGTACGACGACGAGGCTCTCGGGCTCGTAGCGCGCTTTTTGAGCCCCGAGGAGCACGCCGCGCGACGATCTGACCATCGCGTCCGGAGCTCGAAGCGCCGCGGCATGAGCGCCGCTGGCCACGATTTCGGGGAGGCGCTCGACGCCGGCGAGCGCCGCGCGATCGTTGAGTACCTCAAGACGCTCTAGCAGCCCGTTGAAGAAGGCCGCACGATCCAACGGCGCCCCTCGAAGCCCTGACTGCGTTGCCTGAAGGGCCCCGAGTAGCTCGCGCACGGTATCGGGCGCCCTGGCTTCCTTAGGGAACTGGTACCCAACGCTGGGCACGCGGGGGCGCAACACGTTCGTGAACAAGAGCTTCGGTCGCCGCAGGCCGTGGTCGAGCCACAAGCGATGCAAAGGCCGCTGCAACAAGAGGTTCTGATGCGCTGAGCCCAACGTTGGGGACCAGTCCCACGAACTCCCGATCCAGCACGCCGGTGCGTTGAGCGACACGGTATTCCCGCGCCGCCCCTAGGAAACTCCCTCTTGCTCCACCGGGCCAGATTAAGGGGTTCGCTGCCGACAGCGTTGGAAGCGGGGAACGCCCCGCGCTTATCCGCTGCCAACCCGGAGTCGTTTCCATGCTGCTGCGCACCTGTTCACTCTTGCCCCTTGTCCTTGCCGTCGGGTGTCAAAGCGCCCAGCCCGTCGTGCAGCCGTACGCTGATCTCAAGGGAAGCGTGGAGTCAACGCACGAGCAGATGAGCCATCAGATGGCCGAGCTTCGCTCGCTTCTGACCCAGCTGGCGCTCGATACCAGCGGAGGCGAAACCGCATCGCTCCAGGCTTCGCTCACGTCTACGTCCGAGACGGAACTCCTCGCCGGGCTCCAGTCCCTCGGGGATCGCGTAGATCAGCTCGGTGCGATCCTGTCCGCCTCAGGGGGAGCGCAACCCGTGGACGCTTCGTTCAAGGTCTTTGGACCGCCTTCGACCCAAGAGGTGCGCGCCGTCGAGTCGCTGCGAGAGGCCATGGCAGGGCTAGAGCTAGAGCATGCAGCGCACTGCCAGAACATCGCGAACGCCAGCGTCCCGGGCTACAAGCGGCGCGACCTTGTGCAGTCCTCGTGGCTGGACGAAGTGAGCGGCGTGCAGATGCCGCTGGTGACAGGCACTCGCCAGGACATGGCGCAGGGGGTGCTCGAACGAACGGGGCGATGGCTGGACCTCGCCATCGAAGGCGACGGGTTCTTCCAAGTCCAGCGGCCCGATGGAACCTTGAGCTATACGCGCACAGGGAGCTTCCGGCGCGACGTCAACGGCAGGCTAGTCACCGCGGAGGGCTACCTCCTGACGGATCAGGTCACCGTCCCCGATGGGTTCGGTGCGGACAGCATTCTGATCTCGACGGACGGGATGGTCTTCCCGGCACCGGTTAGCTCGAACCTGGACCTGATCGGAGCGATTCGGGTCTACGTCTTTGCGGACGACACCGCCCTCAAGGTGCTGGGTCAGTGCCACTTCCTGCCCACCGCGCAATCGGGCGTGGCCATGGGCCGCCAGCCTGACATGAAGGGCGTTGGCAAGATTCGCCAAGGCTACCTTGAGCGCTCCAACGTCGAGGTCGCCAAGGAGCTCCTCGACCTACGCCTCGTCGAGCGCCGGGCCGCCGCCGTTCGACTCGCGCTCGCGAGCCACGGTGTCTACTCGCTCTGACGGCGTCCGCCTGCACCTGCCGGCGTCGCGCGGTCGCCCGGCCCGAGACGAAGGATTCCTTTTGCTAGGGTAGGCGCGGCTCCCCGTGCTGCCCGCCAATGGAATCCGACACGCAATCTCAAAGCGCTCCTCCCGAGCCGAAACGTCCACGGCTCGACTGGCTTCGGCTCTTCCTTGAGTTCGTCATCGTCGTCGCGGGCATCTCGCTGTCGTTCTGGGTCCAAGACCTCAAGGAGCAGCGCGCCGGGCGCTCCGAGGAAGAGCGCTTCCTCACAGGCTTCCGCGGTGAGCTGCGTGAGGACCTCGAGGTCCTCACCGCCCGGATCGAATCGCTCAAGACTTCGGTCGATGGCCTCTACTCCGCCATGGATCCAGAGAAGCGGGCGAGCCTTGGCGCCAAAGAGCTGGACTGGGTGATGGATACCGCTTTGACCTACACGGGCTTCCGCGGATCACTCGCGACTTATTCCGAGCTGCGCCAAACCGGCGGCTCGCACCTCATTCGCGACAAGGCTGTCCTAGGCGAGATCATCCACCTGTACGAGCGCGACTATCCGGGCGCCGGTGAGTGGGATCTGATCAACCGCAACTTCGTGTTAGAGCGAATGTTCCCCTACTTGGAGGACTTCGGCCCGCACGTGCCGACGACCCTGGATGGCACGAACGTCAGCGGTCTCCATCCGGTCTTTATTGCGCTTGAGGAGGAGCCGCGCTTCCGCAACCTCTTGCGAACGAACACGATCTTCAAAGAGGCTCAGTCGGCGGTCTTCACCGCCTTGACCACCAAGATCGAGCGCGTCATCGACCTCTTGGAACCTTAGGAGGCCGTTGAAGTGGCCCGCGCGATGCATAAAGCGCGGGCCACCTCAACGGCCTCCCCAGTGAGCG
>CALHGQ010000721.1 GCA_938030175.1 uncultured bacterium
GCTGCGCTTCAAAGGCCAAGGCCGCTACGGTTGCCACGAAGAAGGAAGGCGAGTGCTGCTCCAGCGCCGCAAAGGCTTCTGTCGTCTCGACCAAGGCAGAGGGCGAGTGCTGCGCTTCGAAGGCCAAGGCCGCTACGGTCGCCACGAAGAAGGAAGGCGAGTGCTGCTCCAGCGCCGCTAAGGCTTCTGTCGTCTCGACCAAGTCCGAGTGCTGCGCCACCAAGGCAAAGGCCGCAACGGTTTCGACCAAGTCCGGCGAGTGCTGCGACGCGCTTCCGAAGGCCACGACGGTCGCTAAGAAGCTCCAAGACTGATCCCAGTCGCTGACGGGAGCTCCGGCTCTTTCGGCCATCGCGAGGGCCCGATTCTTCTACGAAGGATCGGGCCCTCGCTGCATGAAGGGGGTGCTGGCGTATGCTGGCGCGCCTCGACTCCTCCCCCCTCACTGATCTTGTCACCCATGCGCGTCCATCTCTCGACTTCGGTTCTCGTCGCGGCTCTCACCCTCTGGCTACCCCAGTCCGTCGGCGCGCGCCAGGCGGACCCAGCCGCCGTGGAAGCTGAGTCGACCCAGCGCGCCTCTGACCTTGCCGCTGCCCGGGCCGTCTTCTCCGCCAACCTACGCGCGATTCAGGAGCGCAATCGCGAGGACTATCTCGGGACCTACCTGAACTCCGACCGCCTCGTGCGCACTGGCCCGTCCGGGTTCGAGCTCGGATGGGAGGACCTCGCTGCCGGGGCCGCGCCCACGGGGAGCGATGACTGGCCAGCCGAGCTACTGGCGCGCGACCTACGCCTTCAGTGGCTCCAGGCGGGGCTCGTCTACGGCACCTACCGCTACCGGGTCTCGTTCGACGGCCTCGAATGGGTAGAGGGAATCTCGGAGCGCCTCTTCACGAAGACCGAGGGCGGGTGGAAGATCGCCGTGACGACCGCCTTTGGGGTGAATGACGATACGCCCTCGCCGCCTGTCGCTCTCGTCGGGGCGACCGTGCACGATGGTCTGGGCGGGCCGCCGATACAGGACGCCCTCCTCATTCTGCGCGGCGGGAAGATCGAGTCGGTGGGGCCCCGCGCACGGAACGCCGTACCCCTTGGGCTCGACGTGATCGAGCTGACCGGGAAGCACATCATCCCCGGCCTGATCGATACGCACGTTCACTATTCGCAGACCGGCTGGGTCGACGGGCGACCTGATGCTGCGGACGTAACCGAGGAGTACCCCTACGCGGCAGCCATGGCGCTGAATCAGGCGCACCCCGATCGCTTTCATCGCGCGTTCCTGAGCTGCGGGGTGACGTCGGTCTTCGATGTCGGCGGCTACCCGTGGACCCGCACGCTCCCCGGCGCCACGGAGCTCTCCCGCGAGGCGCCCCACGTGGTGGCCGCCGGCCCGCTCATCGCCACGTTTGACCCGGGCCTCAACCTCCTTGACCGACGCCAAATGATCTTCCCCTCGGACGAGGACGAAGCCCGCGCTATGGTCCGGAGTCACGCGGCCTCCGGCAGCCAGGCGATCAAGTTCTGGTTCGTCGTGAGGTCCGACGACGAAGTCGCGGTCAAGGCCCCGTTGCTCATGGCCGTGGGGGAGGAGGCCAAGGCGGTGGGGCTCCCGCTCATCGTTCATGCCACACGCCTTGCTGCCGCCAAAGTCGCCGTCGCGGCTGGCGCGAGTCTGCTCGTTCACAGCGTCGAGAACCGTGCCGTCGACGATGAATTCGTAGGGGCGTGCGTAGCGGCGGGAACAAGCCTCAGCCCCACCCTCACTGTGGTGGGTGGATACGCCCAGGTGAACCTCAGCGAGATCTCCGACGAGGTTCGCTCGCACCTAGCTTACGTGCACCCCAGCGTGGCCGAGCGCGTCCTAAAGACCGTCGACCTGCCGCTGCGCGGCGACCCCAAGCTGATCCGTGCTAGCTTCGATGCAAGGGCTGAAGCCACGGGCGCCATCATGGCGGCCAACCTCGTAGCGCTCCATCGTGCCGGCGTGCCGATCGTTCTCGGGACGGACGCAGGGAACCCACTCACGCTACACGGCCCCTCGGTGTTTCCCGAGCTCGAAGCGATGGAGGCCGCGGGGCTTTCGCCGAGCGAGGTCCTGGTCTCCGCGACCTCCAAGGCCGCGGCGGCACTCGGGCGCGCCGGCGATCTCGGCCGCATCGAGCCTGGCTTCGTGGCGGACCTCGTGGTCCTGACGGAGGACCCTTCGAAGAGCTCGAGCGCTATGCGCTCGGTCACGCACGTGGTGCGCGCCGGGACCGTGCACCGTCGGGATCAGCTCGTCTGGGACTGATCGACGCTACATCGCATCGCGACCAACGCTAGGATCTCCACCCCGTGCAGCCCTCGATCTTTCCATCCGCGCCGCTCCCCGGCTACTCGCTCCTCGACTCTGGGGGAGGGGAGAAGCTAGAGCGCTTCGGCCCCGTGCTGTTGCGTCGCCCCGACCCCCAGTCGCTTTGGCGGCCGCGGCTCACCCCGAGCGCCTGGGATGCCGCTGATCTCTCCTTTGTGCGCGAGTCCGACCGCGGCGGACGCTGGGAGTCGCGCCAGGGAGCCCCGAAGGAAGCGCGGAGTGAGTCGCCGTCGTGGAAGCTCAACGCAGGGGCTGCGTCGTTCATCATCAAGCCAACGCCGTTCAAGCACGTCGGGCTCTTCCCAGAGCAAGCGTCCAACTGGGCGGCGATTGAGTCGCTCCGCCTCGAGCTCAGCGCAGCGGGCGTTGAGCGGCCGCGGCTGCTCAATCTATTCGGCTACACCGGGGCAGCGAGCGTGTTGGCCGCGAAGGCGGGCTGGGACGTCACCCACGTCGACGCGTCCAAGACCGCCATCACTTGGACGGTGGACAACGCGGAGGCCAGCGGCCTCGGCCGTTCCGGCATGCGCGTGATCTGTGAGGACGCGATGCGTTTCGCCCGGCGGGAGGTTCGGCGGGAGTCGCACTACCACGCGGTGCTCCTCGACCCGCCGCACTACGGCCGCGGTCCCAAGGGGGAGGTCTGGCAGCTGGAGGATCACCTCGCGGAGCTCGTCGAGACCGCCGGCGCGATTGCCCTGCCCCGGTCCATGGTCGTGCTCTCCACCTACGCCGTCGGCTACTCGCCGCTCGCGTTCCAGAATCTGTTCGCAGGTCTCGGGGACGGGACCGTGCAGGCAGGCGAGCTCGCGATCCCCGAGGCGCTGTCGGACTCGGGCCTTGCGCCTCGCTACCTACCGGCAGGGTTCTGCGCCCGCTGGGCGCGCGGCTGCATGCACGATGTGGCGAGCGGCGGATGAGCTCGTCCCTTGAGATCCTTCACGTCTGCAACCACGTGCTCTGCGTGGTGAAGCCTCCGGGTCTACCGGTGGTGCCCGATAGCTCGGGGGACGAGAGTCTTTTCGATCAAGCCAAGGCCTGGATCAAAGCGGAGTATCAAAAGCCCGGCGATGTCTTCCTCGGTGTCGTCCACCGACTGGACCGACCGGTCAGCGGCGTCGTCTGCTTTGCGCGGACCAGCAAGGGGGCGGCTCGGCTAGGGGAGTCGTTCCGCGGGAAGACGGCGACGAAGTCCTACGTCGCTCGGCTTGCTCGGCCGTTGCGGGAGAGTGAGCCCGCCGAGGGGACCGTCGAACACTGGCTTCTCAAGGACAGCTCCCGCAACGTGGTACGGGTCGTTGCGGAAGGCACACCCAGCGCTAAGCTCGCTCGTTCCGAGTATCGGCTCGTGGAGGGGCGCAGCCGAGTCGAGCTCAGTCCGATCACCGGCCGCTCCCATCAGCTGCGCGTGGCCATGGCCTCCCTTGGGTCGCCGCTCCTCGGGGACCTCAAATACGGGGCCGAAAAGCCCCTCGCAGACAAGAGCATCGCGCTCCACGCTCAGCGCCTCATCATTCCGCATCCCACGCGGGACGAGCTCGTTGACGCCACCGCCCCGTTTCCGGCGAACGGCGTTTGGCGATGAGCCGTCGTCGCGCCTACCGGCGCGCGATCTCGATCGTCTCTTTCACCACGGCTTCGACGCGCTGCTTGGCGAAGTCGCCCGCGAGCTTCCCGTCGTCATCGAAAGCCTCATGGGCCTTGCCGAGGCCGAACTGGGTCGGCACCACATGGACACCGATGTTGGCGAGCAAGTTGCGTAGCTGTGGCAGCACGCGGATGCCTCCCAGTCCGCCCGGTGACGCTGCGAAGAGTCCGCAGGCCTTGCCCTGGAAGGCCGCGAGCATGGCTTCGCCGTCGGCGGGACGCGAAGCCCAGTCGATGACGTTCTTGAGGAGCGCCGGGTAGGACGAGTTGTACTCCGGGGTCGCGATCAGGAAGCCGTCGGCTGCCTTGAGCTTTTCCTTGA
>CALHGQ010000722.1 GCA_938030175.1 uncultured bacterium
CCTCGACGGGGCTGGCGAAGTTCGATCCGAACAGCAGTGAGAGGTGGACGCCCTTCGGTGGCCAGGCTGCGTCGGGTGCGCAGTGGCGCGCGGCGCCCTTGGCCCACGGGATCTCGAAGTCTCCGATGGGGCCGGTATCGACGCCGAGGAGCGCGAACGGGCGAGCCCGTTCCGTTGGATCTTCCTGGGCGGTCTCGAGGCTCTTCGCCCAGGCCGCGTCAACGAACGCGCCGTCCGGCTGCCCCGATGCTCCGCCCACTTCGATGCGTTCTCCGTCGATGACAAACACCGCCTCGGGCGACACGGCTCGAAGCCACGCTTCACCTCCGCGTGCGAGATCGTCGAGCGCGACGGTGGCGAGGCTTGCGTGGTCACCTGGCATGACGGCGAACGTGCGGCGCAGCGTTCCGTTGTCGAGGAAGATGCGCGAGCCCTCTTCGTTGCGAAACACCTGGGCCTGGACGGCGGTCCGCTCCGTCAGCCAGTCCTGGGCTGGCGGATGCTCCCGGGCTTCGGGGAGGACGTCGAGGGCGATGACGCCAGCGATTTGAAGACCGAGCAAAAGGGGGGCAACCATGGGTCAAGTCTAAGTCGAGGCCAGGGCATGGGCGTCCCCCTTCGGGAGCCCTGGGGAGGAATCGGGAGGGGGCTCGGTCACAGCCGTGGGGGGTCTGCGTACCTCCATGTGTGGCGCAAACAGCTCCTAGGGAGCGCGCTACGAGGAAACACGAACTCCCCGCTTCTAATCCAAACGCCCATCTACCATGTCTGCAACCACCCTTAGCTCAACGGCCTCGACTTCGACCGAACCCCTCATTCGCGCATCCAAGTTCGTCTGGATCGCACAGATCGTGGCCGCCGCCATCCTGGCCATGACCCTCCCGTTCAAGTTCAGCGGCGCCGAGGAAACCGTCCGCCTGTTCGACGCACTGGGAGCTGGGGCCGCTGGCCGAATCGGTTCGGCCATCATGGAGTCGATCGCAGTCCTGATGCTCCTGACCCCGCAGCTGGCGGCTCTCGGCGGACTGCTGACCCTCGGCATCATGGGTGGCGCGATCCTGAGCCACTTCTTCGTCCTTGGGATTGTCTGGGATGGAGACGCGCAGCTCTTCACGATGGCCGTCATCGCCTTCATCGCAGCCGCCGTCGTGGTCTGGCAGCGCCGGCGCGAGCTGCCGATCATCGGCTCACGCTTCTAGGACAGCGTCCGAGAGAACAGCACCAGTTGCCGCGGAGAGCGGAATAAGGAGCGGCCCCGGCAAGTCACTTAGACTTGCCGGGGCCGCTTCCATAAAATCGCTAGGTTTGCCGCAACTAAACACTGCCGTATGCGTACCTCGGTCATAATTGCCCTTCCATCCATGCAATTTTGTGCACCATGATTCTCGCATCGTCGCTCGCAGCGCTCTGCCTTGTCCCTAGCGTTCTTCCCAACGCTGTTCGTCCCCTCGCTTCGGCCGCCACCCCGGCCACTCTGGCCACGGCCTTTTCGTCGATCGCCCCCGGTCCCGACGTCAAAGAGATCGCCGCTAAGCTGTCCAGCGACCAGCCCGTGGCGGATCGCATCGGTGCGGCCCAGGAACTGGCAGCCCTCGGCAAGAAGTCGTCCAAGGTCCTGCCCGCCCTCATCCTAGCGCTCAACGACACCGAGCCCGAGGTCGTCGACTCGGTGGGCGTTGCCTTGCAGAAGATCGGCAAGAAGGCGCGCGAGCCACTCCAGGCGATCTTGATCAGCGGCGAATACGAAGGCGCCGCCATCTCGGAGCCAGCGGTGATCAAGACGCTGCTGAGCATGGGCAAGAAGGCCATGGTCTCCGTTCGAGAGCACATGGACGGCGTGGAGCTCGGCCCCGAGAAGGTCCAGCTGATGTCGAGCCTCGGCGTCACCGGCTTGCCCTACTTCGCGGAGTCCTTCGGGGCGGCCGACGGAGCCTACGACACTCTGATGATGCGCACGATTCGGACCCTCGCGGCCAAGGAGCCTCGCGAGCCCGAGTCCGTGGTCGCCGCCCTGGAGGCTATCGAGCGAACGGACTACAAGCTGGCGCTGGAGACCGCATGGCTCCAGCAGCCGGAGCAAGCCTTCGTGACCCAGTACGGTGCGTGGATCGCCAGTGAAGATCCTACGCTCGTCGATACGGGGCTTTGGGCGCTTGGGCTCATCGGCAAAGACGGCGTTGAGCACGCCGGCAACGTGGCGAAGCACTTGGACTCGTCGGACCCGATCACGCGCGCCACCGCGGCGTGGACCCTGGCCAGCTTCATGACGCCGGGTCCCGGCCCCGCCGTGGTCGAGATCCCGGCGAGCTTCCCCGGCGCGTCGAAGAAGGCCCAGGAGCTCCTGGGCAAGGCGGAGGAGAGCGACGTCTACACCCTGTGGAGCAACGCGGGCAAGTCCCTGGGGTACCGCGGACGGATCGGCACGAAGGCACGCAGCTTTTGGGCCTTGGCGCCGACGTGGACGGCGACGACGCTTCCGGTGCCCGAGTCCCCTGACCGCTCGAAGATCCCCGCCGAGCTACTGGCCAACGAGGATCGTCTCTTCGAGATCGCCAGCAGCGGGTCGGGGCTCGATGCGCGCCTCGCCTCTGACGCCCTCGGGGCGTACGGCAATAAGGAGGATCGCTGCCGCGACCTTTGGCTCCAGTGGCTCACCACGGACAACGTCCCGCAGATTCAGTCGGCGCTGGTGGGGCTGCGCTCCATCGGGCGCGACATCATCATGATGAAGAAGCAGCCGGAGATCACCCACGAGGGGTTGGTGGCGTCCCATCTCAATCGTCCCGAGACCATGGTCGCTTCGGCGCAGCTCTTGACCAAGATCATGACGCCCACGGCTTGGAGTTCGGTGGTCAACCAGATCGCGCTGATCGAGGGCAAGCCGCCGCTCGCGATGATCGCGGCGATCAGCCGCTACGACACCGAGGCGCTGCGACCCTACCTGCCGCGCATGCAGGAGCTCTATGAGGAGGGCCACTACATGTTCTCGGCGTTCCTCATCAAGTTCGGCGCGGAGTCGCTTTCGTCGTTCGAGAAGGAGCTGTCCTCCAAGCTCACGGATCGCCGGATGGTCGCCATTGAGTCGCTCGGTCACATCGGCAAGGACGCGCGTCCCTTGTTGGCTCGACTTCGCTCGATCAAGGACAAGAACCAGATCATCCAGAAGCTCGTCAAGGACGCCGTGCGCCGTATCCAGTAGCGGCGTCGTTCGATTCAGTTTGATTCGCTGCGCGCGGCGGACCTGAGCTCCTTCAACGGGTAGCTGGTCCCGCGCCAGACGATGCGCCCCGTGATCAGGGCGCCGAGTGCGGAACGCCACAGGACGCCGAGGAAGAGGACGATACCGAACGGGAAGAAGAGGGCGCTCAAGAGTGGGAGCCCCGCGGAGCGGCTAGAGTCGACCGCCCCGTAGAGCAGAACGAGTGACGTGCCCACCGCGCAGATGCGGGCGGCCATTGACGTGCCTAGCCAGTGCGCCGGGGCCGCCGCGATCACGAACGGAGCGACAAAGAAAAGCCCCAGGAAGAGCGTCGCGGCGACGCATAGGCTCAGTCGAAAGTCGATGCCTGCGAACGCGTTCTTGTGCAGGCCGCTCAGCATCGAGCGTAGGGTGGGGTACCAGGTGAGCGAAGCGATGTCGCTCGCGAAGGCGAATGCGGACTGCCCACCGGACTCCTTGATGCGCTTGCCGAGGCGCAGGTCGTCGTCGATGCGCATCGCGATGGCGGCGTGACCGCCGGCCTTTTCGTAGGCGCTACGACGCACAAGGTTGAGCGCGCCGATCCCCACGTAGGCGGAACTCTTCGGGTTAGGCACGCTCCATGGCCGGGTGAAGAGGCCAAACAGCACGCCGAAGGCCGCGACCTGTCCGCCGAGGGCCCATGACGCCGCGTGGACCTTGGGGGCGCCCGCGAGGTG
>CALHGQ010000723.1 GCA_938030175.1 uncultured bacterium
CCCGACCCCCTCCACCTGGAGAGCGGGAAGGCCCAGGGCAAGCTGCGTCCCTTCGATGACTTCCGCCAACATCTCGGGCCGGTCAGCGCAGACCTCTTCGTAGGGAATCTTGGTCGCGCCCTCGTCGTGCAGCTCGAGGCAGCGGGCCACGAGGTCAGCGACGTCATCCTTGTGCGTCGGCAGGCTCACTGCTCGCCCTCCACTGGATTCTTGAGCTTCATGGCGAGCCGCGCCTGGAGCGCGAAGAATGCGCGCCGAGCCGAAGCCGCCGACGAGTAGCCGAGACGTTCCTTCAGTTCCTCGAACGTGGCCGATCCGTCGAACCGTGCACGCATGAGGAGTTGTTCTTTCTCCGGCAGCTCGGCCAACGCAGCCTGAAGTGCCTCGAAGGCCTCGCTGCTTTCCGCCTGGCGCTGGGGACTGTCATCCGGGGTGGAGTGGTCAGCAGCGGCTGCGAGGTCAGCATCGATGCGTCCGTCGCGGCGCTCGGCCTCGTGGAATCGGATCGCGTCGATGATTCGATTGCGCACCACCATCGCAAGGTAGCCCGAGAAGGCCCGCTCCGACTCGCCGCCGAAAGCGCCTAGATCCGACAGCACACTGCGGAAGACGTCTTGGACCACGTCACCCGTGCTGAATCGGGCGGTCAACCAAGGCCGACTGTTTCGAAGATCTGTCGAGAGGCTGTGGTGCACAGCCTGCTTGACCTGGGGGTAGAACTGTCGGAACAGGTCCTCAGTCGCATTCACATCCCCGTCCTGCGCGGCCCTAAGGGTCGCCAGGAAGTTAGCCGGAGCGGCGTCGGGGTGTTCGGGGATGGTCATAGGCGGGGGGGGAGGAGGCGCAGGTCGCGCCCCCAAAATGATTGGGCGGCGCGCCACACGGCCAATTACGCAAATTACCGAAGAATCTCCAGGACGGGGCCAGGGTGCCAAAACGTACCCACATCTGGGCACCCTGGGGCTGAACCTGCCTCAGACGCCCGAGAGATCGTTCCAGAGCTTCTCAAGGGCGATCTTGAGACTCGGAATGCAGCGGTAGTACTTCGACTTGACCCGCGTCTCCTTCATTTCGAGGCCCTCGCTGATCGCCGCGAAGGTCTTGCCGTCGATCTCGTGCCCCACAAAGATCTCCTCGATGTTGGTCCCTGCGCTCCGGAGGGCCTCGCGCACCCGAAGCCGAAATCCCGAATCGGCCACCGTTCCCGCGCTGCGTTCGCCATCGATGGGTGACTCCGTCTTCTCAGTGATCGGTACTTCCCGCTCCCGACGCCGCCTCTGGGCGCTCAAGAAGCGGAGGATCGAGATACGCACGATCCCGTACATCCAAGCCTCGACGCTCCCTTCCCCACGGAACTCGTCACGGGAGCTCCAGGTGGTCAGGCTAGCCTCTTGCACGACCTCGTCGAGGTCAGATGGCGAGAGTCGATGACCCATCCGCGCGTTGCAAGCGCGCGCGAACTGCGGGAGAAGCGTAAGCCGCTCCAGGACGAGATCGGCGTGGTTCTGGTTGGGGATACTCATAGAACTGTGGGTAGAGAGAACAGGTGAGCGTGTGAGCGGGTCGCCCGATACCACCCTCCGCCACCACCCTTAATGGGCGCAGCCGCTCGGTGCCGATGACGGCTCAGTTTGGACATTCCCCGGAGCCGTTCCGCGCCAGTCCCAAGGCGCGAAGTCACTTGCTCGATCGGTCTTTCCTCCCGGATTCGCGGACTCCGCTGCGTCGATACCCGCCGCCCGTTGGACCTTCTTCCGTACGCAACCAGAGGCGATCGAAGGCTCCACCGATTGGCGGTGGTGCTAGCACTCCATGCGCGTCTAACCCTCGCGCCACGAGTGCGGCGCCTCTGTTCTTCCACAGCAACGAAACCATGAAGTCTCGCAATTCTCGCAGCGCGAAAGCGCGCCGCGCACTCACAAACCTTGCCGCGCTTTCGCTCGGCGCAACCACGCTAGGGTTCGCTCAATCGACGCCAGCCGTCGACGCGGTGACCCCCGAACCTACACGCAACCCGATGGAGGACATACTCGCTCCTCGCACGTCGGTTCCCATCAACAACATCTCCTTTGCGCCGGGCACTTCCCAGGAAGCGATCGATGCGGTCGAGACGTTGATGACGCAGATCGCGGGCCAGACCGCCGCGTTCACCACCACCACGCGCTGGCCAGGGGGAGCCAACGGTGACGCAACAAGCCTCACCTGGAGCTTCGTCCAAGACGGCGTTGGCAGTAGCAACCTCTTCGCTACCCTCGATGCGGCCTTCCCGAGCCGCCAGGCGTGGATCGACCTCATCCAAGAGGGTTTCGATCGCTGGGAAGAAATCTCAGGCCTCGACTTTGAGCGCGTCACGTTTCAAGGCGACTGGGACGATCCATCGGTCGCGTGGGGCGCGGACGGAATCCCCGGACGGGCCGGCGATATTCGCATCCGCATGCGGCCGCTTCCGCCGAACATTCTCGGCGTCGGTAACCCCCCGTTCGGCGCGGCCAAGGGCGAGATCACGCTCGCTTCGACGGTCGCGTGGCCGACGCCGTTCCCGGGCTATCAGTTCGTGTTCGAAAACACGCTCATGCACGAGCTCGGGCACGCGATCGGACTCGACCATACCTGCCCGGTCAATGAAACGAAGCTGATGGAGACGATGGTGCCCCTGACTCCGCTTCGCGGCCCCCAGCACGATGAAGTTCGCGGTGTGCACGCTCTCTACGGCGACGCACTCGAGCCCAACGACACCCGATCGGAAGCACCGTTTATCAACTTGGCCGTCGGCGCCCCGATCGTCGACCTGAGTGAGATCACAACGGGACAGGGCATTTACGGGCCGACAGCGCCCACGGGCAAGCTCAGCATCGACAACACCTCGGACGTGGACTACTTCCACTTCCAATACTCCGAGGCGGTCACGATCAACGTGCTACTGGAGAACGTCGGCGCGATCTACGGCGACGAGGCTGGCTGCCTCGCCGGCAACATCGGTGACACCACGAACAGCCTCAGCCAGGCCAACCTGGCTCTGGACCTGGTGGATCGCGCTGGAACCGTCATCTCTAGCACCGGGTCTCCGGGCGTCCTGACTCGCTACCTGCCCCACACCAACGTGCCGTACTACGTTCGCGTGCGAACGACCAGCGCTTCGATGACGGGTCCGCAGCTCTACAAGCTGCGCGTGTACGTCATCCCCGCCGCCGGTTGCGCCCTGGGTTGCGACGACGGCGACCCTATGAACGGGCAGGAGAGCTGCGAGAACGGCCAGTGCGTGGTGACCTACTTCGCAGACTGCAACGAGAACTTCGTCGAGGACTCTTACGACATCCTGCTCGGAACGTCGCTGGACGTCCTCGGCGACGGGATCCCCGACGAGTGCCAGAACGACTGCAACAGCAACGGTATCCCGGACGAGCAAGAGATCAACACCGTGACGGACGAGAACTCGAACGGCGTTCTCGATGAGTGTGAGACGACCCGTTACGTGCCTGTGAGCGCAGCGTTCCCGAACACGAGCTACGCCTCGATCGGCGAAGCGCTGGCCCAGTCCAACAACGGAGACACGATCCGTGTGGGTTCTGGCACGTTCAGCGGACCGCTCAACCGCGACCTCAACATCGACGACATCACGGTGCAGATCATCGGCTCGGGTGCGTTCCGTACCACGATCGACCTGGAGGGCATGGGCCGCTTCGCACGCATCACCGAGCAGGTGGACCCGAACAAGTCCACCATCTATGGCATGCGTTTCGTCAACGGCTCGGCGGCTGCTAGCGGTCAAGGCGTCTACCCCGCCGGCGGCGCGCTTTGGATCTACGGGGCTGAAGCGACGGTCGAGAACTGCATCTTCGAAGCCAACACCTCTGGAACCCAAGGCGGCGCCGTCTGGGTCGACGGAGCGACGCTCGGCCTGATGTTCCGGGACT
>CALHGQ010000724.1 GCA_938030175.1 uncultured bacterium
GCCAAGCGGCAGTGGCAACATGAAGATCCTCCGAAAGTGATCAAGGGCCAGCACGGTTGCTACGGCGCGCGCAAACAACAGCGCAGGAAGGAGCGTCGAGATCAGCGCGGGCTCTGCTAAGCGGCGCCTCCGTCCTGTACGCGATTGTACCGACGCGCGTGATTTTGAAATCATCTGGACAGATTGCGCGGTCGAGTGCCTCCTGGATGTGGCCGAATGAAACCACCACTCCCTCTCTCGTAGACAGGCACCTCTTCATGAACGTCCTCAGCAGCCGCGTCACTATGTCCGCTTGCCCGCTACGTCGTCTCGCATCGGGGCGAAGAGTCATAGGTGCCACCACGCTCGCCTGCCTGGCCGCGACGATGATGAACGTCAGCGCACAGTCGGGTGGCAGAGTGATCGGTCCCCTTCCGCCTGCGGGTCCATACGATCTGCCGACGCACACTCAGCCGCCCGTCGTGGACCGCGACTACGATGGTCTGTCCGCGTGGCGCGAAGCTCAGTTGGGAACGAGTGACGCGACGTCCGACTCAGACGGGGACGGCGAGGGGGACTTTGTCGAGGTGGAACTCGGCACCGACCCGCTTGACGCAAGCAACTTCACCTCGGTTCCGCCGCTCACCGCTACTCTCACCGGGTCAGGGCCGAACGCGCCAGCCGTCAGTGTGCTTCGCGACGACCGCGTCGCCACCGTCGAGCTCGACTACGTCGCGGGCAACCCATGGACGCCCTTCGATCTGGGCGCGGACCTCGCGGGTCCTGCGGGGTACCGCGTGAGCTGGTGGCCTTCCCATTTGCCATCCGCGGTGAAGCGCAAGGTCACGTCGCTGCGCCGCGTTCAGATCCAGCCGCTCTTGAACGGCGTCCGCTACGACGTGCGCGTGGAGTACGTCAATCGCCTGGGGGAGATCGTCGGCGACAACAGCGCGGGGGTGGTGCACGGCGGCTCGGACGCGCGGGTCAACACGCTGCGCACCGAGATGACCGGCTTCTTCGACGACTTCAACGTGCCGGAGGGACTCCCCGATGAGCTGCGTTGGAACACGACCTTCTCCCGCGTCAACGATCCGGCGCTCCAGGCGTTCTTTGTGAATCCGCAGTTCCACACGCACACCGCCGTGGGCACGCCCCCGGACGCTTTCGGAGACCGCGGCCAGACCGTGCATCGCACACGCACCCCGCTCCACCTCGGCCCCGGCGAAACGCGGCGCATCACGTTTGACCTCGACGGCGTCAGCATCGGAGAGCGCACGGTTTGGTACCTCGACCTACACCGCACGAATACCGACATCACTAGCCACTTCGCCATCGACGGCGGCGCAGGCTTCCCTGGGCATCCGTCGCCCGGGCTGCGCTTTCGGTTCGTCGGACAGCGCATGAGCCTCTGGGGCTTCAACAGCGCAGGTGAGCAGATCCGTATCGCAGAGAACTCAGGCCTGGACTGGGCCGGCGTGCAGACGTTTCCCAACGTGCGCCGAACCTTCGAGCTGACCGTCAGCGAAACAGCGGCCGCCGTCGAGATCGACGGGGCGGCGGTGCTCAGTGCTGACCTTGGTGCCTTCGCCATGGCCCCCGACGACTACACCGTTCACTGGACCGGGTTCGGCTACAACACGATGAAGGTGAACCTCCCGTACTTCCTGCTGCACTGGGACAACTTCGGGTTCGACGGCCCGCCTTCTCCTGAGCGCGTGCACAACTACCGCGTACAGGTCGCCGGGAGCGACCACGGGCTGTCCACGAACTTCCAGCCCCTCGCGCGCAGCATCATGATCCCCGACGCCTTGGCCCCCACCGATCCAGGGACCCAGGCCACCGCAACGCTTCGCTTCACGCGCCAGATGGACACGTTCGCGCCTGCCACCTGGGACCCTGCGGACACCGTCACCGTCGGCGGCGTTTCCTTCCCCATTCCAGAGCCTCTGTCCACCGCCGTCCCCACGCTGGGCATGAGCACGCTGATCAGCGCCAACAGCCCCTACTCCACGAAGATCGAGCTCGGCACCGTCGGCAACGGTGGCACGGCGCCCGTCGTCCAAGGGGAGAACATCATCGAGTTCCGCGCGAGCCAGTGCGGGTTCTGCAACGTCCACATCGAGATCGAGTATCCGCCGGGGAGCGCTCCCCGCTACACCTCGCCGGACCAGCTCCACGACGTGCCCGTGCACAGCGACTTCCCCAAGGTGGGCGCACCGGCGCGCGTAACGAACATCGGCGCCACGGCCGTGGAATCGTGGAGAGAGCACCTCGACGATCCCGCTGAGTTTCAGCCGACGGTCAGCGGAGCCCTTGACATCGGAGTCATCGTCGGCGGCGACTTCTTCAGCGGGCAACAGCTCCTGCGCAGCAACTTCGTCTCGGAGCTACTCGCCAGCAGCGGCGAGAACCCGGGCATTGTCGAGGTCGCCGTCTCCGTACGGCCCGACGGAGCCCCCGCCAGTCAGGCCACGGTGATCGGCGTCCTCGCGACAAACACCGACTGCCCGGCGCCCCAGGTGGTGCACAACTTCCCGTGGGACACCCAGGGCCTCCCCAACGGCGTCTACGAGATCTACGTGCACGCCGTCGACTCAAGGGGCATCCAGAGCTTCCCTGACTTTCCGGGTGTAGGTCAGGCGGCGGGCGCCGTCAGCGCGCTCAACGGCTTCGAGTTCCCGCTGCACGTTCGAGTCGACAACTAGCCGAACGGCTGCCTCTGAGGGGGCATCAAGCTCGGTCGAGAAGCTCTGTCGAGCCGCGGGATCGGCACCGCCGTGCACCACGGGCACGGCGGCTTCGCTAGCATGCGCGGGCCGCTCTCTATGGCGGACTGCCCATGACCCAGAAATCGCTACGCGCCCTCCTCGACGAGGTAAGAGCCTGTCGAATCTGCGAGGACTCCCTCGAGCACGGCGTACGCCCCGTGGTGCAGCTCGCAGCCGCCTCGCGCATCCTGATCGCCGGTCAGGCTCCGGGTCGGCGAGTTCACGAATCGGGCGTCCCCTTCGACGATCCGAGTGGCGACCGGCTTAGGGACTGGATGGGCGTGTCGCGGGAGGTCTTCTACGATCCCTCCCGCGTGGCCATCCTGCCCATGGGCTTCTGCTACCCGGGGACCGGCAACTCCGGCGATCTAGCGCCGCGTCCTGAGTGTGCTGAAGCCTGGCGAGAATCGCTCATGGCGGAGCTCGGCAACGTGAAGCTGACGCTAGTCATCGGGCAGTACGCCCTGCGCTGGCATCTGAAGGTCGGAAAGGAGAGCCTGACCGACACGGTGAAGAACTGGAAGACCCATCGCCCTGCGGTCCTTCCCCTTCCGCACCCAAGTCCGCGCAACAACATCTGGATGAAGAAGAACCCTTGGTTCTCGGACGAGGTTTTGCCTTATCTCAGGCGACGAGTGAAGGCCGTCCTGCGCTGAGGGGTGCGGCCTGCGCCACGGCGCGTCCTACTGAACGATCGACTTCAATAGATCGTCAAGGCTGCGCACGTTGGAGTGATCGGGGGGCAGCTTGGCAGCTCGGATCTTCAGTGCCTCTTCGAGATCACCTCGCGCGTTCTCCAGGTCGCCCCGTGCGATCAACGACTTCCCCCGCGCCGCCAAGGGGAGCGCGACACTGAGATGTCCCGGAGGTAGCTCGGAGCGGAACATCGCTTCGCACTGCTCGAAGTGTTCGTCAGCCTCGTCGTACCGGCCAAGCGCACTGAGGAGCGACCCCACGGTGAGGTGACTACCCGCCACCATCGTGTGGGAGCCCAGCTTCTTCGCGCGTGCAGCGAGGACCTCCTCGGCGAGCTCTAGGGCTTTCTCGGTGTCGCCTTGGTCGTGGTACAGGTGCGCGAGCGAGTTGCGGATCGTGAGGATCGCAGGGTGGTCCGCAGGGAAGAGCTTCTCCCGCAGCCCGAGGGCTTCCTCATAGCTGGCGAGGGCAAGCTCCGTTTCACCGCGCGCACGGTGCATCTTGGCGGTATTGGAGAGGGTCGTCGCGATCTCAGGGTGACCAGGGGTCAGGAGCCGTCGCTGAATCTTCAGGGTCTCCTCATACAGAGTCGCAGCCTCGTCGATCTGCCCGAGCTGCATCAGGATCCCCGCGATGTTGCCCATGTCGAGGGCGACATAGGGATGATCGCCCAAGCGTTCCTTGTCGATCGCCAGGATCTCCCGGTAGAGCGCCAGCGCTCCGTGCAGGTCCCCCGACTCCTTGAGCAGCGACCCGAGGCTGAACTTCGCGTCGTCGACCTCCGGATGGTCTTCTCCCAAGACGACCTTGTACATCCGAATACCCTCCCTTACCGAGTCGATGCCCTCCTGGAGACGTCCCTGGGACTCATAGACCGTACCGATCGTCACCAGCGTGGAGGCCAAGTCAGGGTGGTCGCCCTGGAAGAGCTCGCGCTGAATCCGAAGGGCCTCGAGCAGAAGCGTCTCCGCTGTCTTGTAGTCCCCGAGCTGCTCGTGGTGCTCGGCCTCGAGCGACAGTGCCCCGACTCCCTCCCGCACCAACGGCGGATTGGCCGTTTCGAATGCTTCGCGCGCTTCAACGGCGGCCTGGAGCGCCTCGTCGAATCGCCCAAGATCGCGAAGGACTTGGGACAGTCCCATGCGCGCGCGGCCCACATCGGCGTGGGATTGCCCGTGGATCTCCACCAACACGCGGAGCGCATCGCGCACGAGCTTCTCCGCACGCTCGCTCTCCCCCTCAACCATCCAAACGGCGGCGAGACTCGTCTCCGCTGACGCTCGCTCGCCGCGCTTCTCGCTGGAGTCTCCGAACAATTCGATCGACTGCTCGAGCAGGTCGCTGGAGCGCTCGATGCTCCCAAGGGACAGGTACGCTCGACCCATGGCCTCCAGCAAGGCAGCGCGCACGAAGGCGTCCTTCTCCACGTCGTAGCGGATCTGATTCGCGCCGCGGTCAAGTACGCTGCGCGCCGTGAGCTCTTCGCCCGCGGCTTCACCCGGCGTCGACGCCTGGAACAAATCCACAAGGAAACGGCTCACTTCACCGGCGACTTCTGCTCGCTCCGCCGCGAGGTCCCGCTGCTGAACCGTACGCTCCACCTGCAATGCCATGGAAACGGCGAACCCAACGAGCATCGCCACCAGGAGCAGCGCCGCCGCAATCCAGCCCGCACGTCTCCGCACAAACTTTTTGACGCGGTAGCCCACCGTGTCGGCCTGTGCACGAACGGGCAATCCGTTGCGATAGCGCTGAAGGTCCTCCAAGAAGAGCGCCACCGACGAGTAGCGACGATCCGGCTCCTTGCGCAACGCCTTGGCGACGATCACGTCGAGATCCCCGGCCAGGGCGCGGCTCCCGCTCGTCGCAACGCGGCTCATCGTCGGTGCTTCCACCTCGGTGAGCACGCGCTCGATGCTGGCGGGCGTCTTCGTGGGGAACGAGTAGGGCCGCTGCTTCGTGAGCAGCTCGAACAGGATCACCCCGAGGGAGTACACGTCGGACGCCGTGGTGATCACGTCGCCGCGGCTCTGCTCGGGGCTGCCGTACTCCGGAGTGAAGAGCAGCGTCCCCGTCTGCGTGTTCACCATCGCGTCCGAGCCAGGATCCGCTTCGAGGATCTTCGCGATACCAAAGTCGAGGAGCTTGGGGACCCCCTCCGCCGTCACCAGGATGTTGCTTGGCTTCAGGTCGCGGTGCACGATCAGGCTGCGGTGCAGCGCGGCGACCGCTCCACAGACCTCTTCGAAGAGGCGCACGCGCGCGCGGATATCGAGGTCGAACGCTTCGGCGTGGCGGGTCAGGCTCTGCCCCTCCACGTACTCCATCACCAGGTAAGGAAGCCCTTGGTCGGTCGCGCCGCCATCGAGCAGCGTCGCGATATTGGGGTGGTCGAGCTGGGCGAGAATGCGGCGCTCGGCCCGGAACCGTGCGAGGAAAGCCTCGTCGTCCATGCCCGCGCGCAGAACCTTGATGGCGACCTTCTTCTCGAAGTCCGCGCCCACACGCCTGCCCAGATAGACGCGGCCCATGCCGCCGGCGCCGAGCTCAGCCGAGACCTCGTAGTGGCCCACGCGCTCCGGCAGAGGGACCGGCCGGGCGGGCACCGGTTCGACGCCCGTAGCCTCGTTGGCGAGCGCGTCCACCACCCAGCTGGAGTCGAAGGCGCTGGCGAAGTTCCCGTCGGAGGACTCGGCCCCGTTAGGGTCATCGTCCGCGATATCTAAGAGAGACTCCACCTCGGATCTGAGGTCCCCATCATCTCCGCATTCGACCCGCAACATGCGTTCGCGAGCCTCACCGGGTGCAATCTCCCGTGCCGCCTCGAAAATAGCGGCGACCCTTGCAAATCGATCTTTGTCTGCGTCTGCGGCACCCACGGGCATGAAGTTAGCAGAGAAGCGAGTCCGAGGGCGTCAAAGCGGGACGACGTTCATCATCTGTCCCCTTCGAACGCTTGCGTCGGAGCCGTTACTCCCAGAGCGAGATAGGCTAGGGTAAGGGCGGAGTGCCCCCGACCTCATCGGCGCCAACGAACACTCCCAGACCACACCCAATGATCCTGTCCCCTCTGCTCCTGGCCTTTGTGACCCAGGCGCTCCCCGACGTTCCAGATCGACGAAAAGTCGCGGTTGCGCCGGAGAATGCGCTCGTGATCCTCGTCGACGACTGGGGTCTGGACATGATGGAGGCATACGGGTCCCCGGATCTCTCGGCAAACTGCATCACCCGCCCGCCGACCCCCAACATCGATCGCCTGGCCGAGTCCGGCGTGACCTTCCTCAGCGGATGGGTCCAGCCCGTCTGCTCCCCCACCCGAGCTTCCCTTCTCACCGGACGCCACGCCTTCCGCCACGGGATCGGCCGCATCGTCGACCAGTGCCAGTCCTCGGCCGCGGGCTGCAGCCAGCCAGCCGATGCGCTGGCGGACGAGGAGTTCACGATCCCCGAGCTCCTTCGGGAAGCGACCCAGGTGGGCCTGCTTCCGGAGTACGGAACAGCCGCCGTCGGGAAATGGCACCTGGGCCCTGACCCCATCGCGCCGCTCATCCAGGGCTTCGATCGCTTCCGCGGCTCCCAGCACAACATCCAGCGAACGGACTCGCCGAACGAGTCGTACTGCAGCTGGCTGAAGAACACCGACGGCTCGTACTCGATGAGCACGACCTACGCCACCACGGACGCTGTGGACGAGGCGCTCAACTTTATCTCCGACCAAGGCGAGAACCCCTGGTTCCTCTACGTGGCCATGCACTCCGGCCACGCGCCCTGGCATATTCCGCCCCCGCACCTCGCGCCGAGCTACTTCATCAACGACGGGACGGGAACCTGCTTCCACGCGCAGAACCCGAGCTGCCCCGTGCAGCCCCCGATCTGTCCGCCCCTTGCGTGCCCGGTCCCGATCTGTACGGAAGCCTGCGAGCTTCCGATCACGACCCCCCTCGACGTTCAGTCCGCTGCCACGCGGCCTTACTACGAGGCGATGATCGAGGCGATGGACACGGAGATCGGGCGCCTGATCGAAGGGGTGAACCTCGAGAACACGATCGTCTTTGTGCTCGGCGACAACGGCACGCCCGGCTCGGCCACCGCTGAACCGTTCCTCGGGGACCGAGTCCTCGGGATCCCGCCCAAGTCGAAGGGCTCGATCTACCAGGGCGGCGTCAACGTACCCTTCATCGTTTCGGGTGCGGGCGTACGCGGTGCACGGAGCGGGAACGCTCCGCGCACGACCACCAAGATGGTGCACGTGGTCGACATTTACGCGACGATCGCCGACCTCTTCGGCCTCGACGATCAGGTGCTAGAGGCCCTCTCGCCGAACCCCATCGACTCGATGTCGTTCAAGCACGTCTTGGCGCGGCGGCCCGGCCCGGATCGCCCTTACATCTTCACCGAGGTCTTCGGACCGAACTTCCCCACGAGTACGGCCTCCTGCGACTTCGCGATGGCCCGCACGATCCGGAACAAGCGCTTCAAGCTGCTGCGCTACACGGACCCTTTTGACTGCAGTGCGCCCCTTGTCGAAGAGCTCTACGACCTCGCGCAGGACCCTTTTGAGGCTAGGAATCTCATGGACTCCGGCGTCCACCTGATTCCGGGCACGGTCCGCGACAACTACCTACGACTTGTGTCGGAGCTCAACCTCATCCCGCTCCCCTAGCGCCCAGTGACCGACGACGAGCCCCTCACATCGTTCACCGAGCTGCTGCAGAGATCGCGGTCCGGCGAGGACTCCGCCCTGCGCGAGCTGCTGCCTACGGTCTACGAGGAATTGAGGGCCCTCGCGCGCCGCAAGCTAGGCCAGGGTAGGGATTCCCTGACGCTGCAGCCCACGGCCCTCGTGAACGAGGTCTACCTCAGGCTCGTGGACCGCGAGACCGCGGGCCTGCAAGACCGCGCCCACTTCATGCAGCTCTGCGCACGTGTGATGCGGAACATCCTGGTGGATCGCGCGCGAGCGAGACAGTCCGTCAAGCGCGAGAGCGGACACCGCGAGGACTTCGAGGTTGCCCTAGAGATCAATGCGCTCGGCGAGCCGGACATGGTCGACGTGCTCGCCTTCGACGAAGCGCTGGAACGGCTCAGTGAACTCGACGAGCGGAAGGCAAAGGTCGTCGAGCTGCGCTACTTCTCGGGCCTCACGATGGAAGAGGTCGCCGCGGCCCTCGATGTTTCCAAGCGCAGCGCCGAGAGCGACTGGACGTTCGCGCGCACTTGGCTCAAGCGCGAGCTTCAGGGTAGCTAACGACGCTACTCCACGAGCGCGGCGAGCTTCTTGGGCGCGACAGCGCAGAAGCTCTCCATCACCCAGTCCCGGAGCTGGTCCATGTCGGGGGACTCCTTCGGTCCGTACTCAAAGACCACCCAGCCGGACTTACCGAGGCCGTAGCCCGCAACCTCTGCTTCGTCGAGCTCCAGCGCGGCCTTCGCCGAGTGCGGTAGCTTCACGCAAAGCTTGAGCGTCCCGCTCGACTCCACGCCGAAGAAGGCGAAGACCTTCTTCTTCACCTTCGCCGCGGACTCCCCCCAAGGGAAGTCCTCCCACGCCTCCGGCAGCGACACGGCGAAGTCAATGATCTCGCGGCGCATGGGGTGCGCAGGGGGGTCGCTCTTTTTCTCAGGCATGGTCAGACCGTAACGAACTGTCCCGAATCTGTCCCGCCGATGCAGCTTTCCACCGTTTGGCTAGTCTGTGGGCATGCAGCACGCCTCCCTCTCTCTCCTCGTTGTCTGCGGCCTTGGGTCCGCAGCCCTCACCTCCCCAGCGGTAGCGCAGGACTTTGGCAATCTAGGGGGCAACGCGCAGCGGAACGGACAGTCCGCCGCTGTGGGTCCAATCTCAACGCAGCTGGCGTGGGAGGACACCGCCAACCCAAGCATCATCTCCTGGATGCCGTTCGTATCGGACGGCCAAGTCTTCGTCGTGCGCGAGACCGGCTTTCCGCAGTCCGGTGGCTCGGCTGGCGACGAGATCCTGAGCTACGACTTGCAGAGTGGCAGCGTGCTTTGGCGGACCTCGCTCCCCTACGGCGGAAACCCTGCCACGGAGTTCATCGCTTGGATCGGCGGCGTGAACTCGGGCCGCGTCTACGCGGCCAGAACCCAGAACACCCGGCCCGGTCCCATCCGCGCGCTGGACGCGGCGACAGGCGCGATCCTCTGGACGTCGACGGCCACCACCGAGGCCTTCGCGTACGACGGCGTGGTCTTCACCGAAGACGGCGACCTGATCGTGGCCGACAACCGGAACATCATTCGACTCGACGGCGCCACCGGCGCCACGGAGTGGTCGACGGCACGCTTTTGTCCCGTGTCGGGGAACTGCGGCGTTGCGATCACAAGCGACGCGGTCTACTTCGATCAGCCAGCGGTCGGCGGGAACTCCGTGGGCAAGCTGGATCTGGCGACCGGCGCCATGCTCTACGAGAGCCCCGTGATGATTGGCTTCACGGCCCAGAACAGCCCGTTCGTCTCCACGGACGGCACCGTCTACTTCGCTCGCTCCCAAAACAACCCCGTCACGGACTTCCTGTACGCCTTCGACGACACAGGCACCGCCCTCGTCCAGCGCTGGTCGACGCCCATTCGCTGGACCACGGGGCACGAGCACGGCGTCGCCGCGGATGGCAGCGTCTACACCTTCAACACCGCGGAGGAATTCGTCCGCCTCGACCCCGCGACGGGCCAAGAGACAGCCAACGCCGGCGTGCTCGCGCCCCTCGGCAACCCGTCACCACAGACAGCCGTCGATGCGGCGGGTACCGTCTACATCTCCAACGGATTCGCCAGCAGCCCCCTAGGCGACGGCCGCCTTTGGGCCTTCAACGAAGACCTTTCGACGACGCACTTTGTGCTGAACCTCCAGCGGCAGAACCAAGGAGGACCCGCAGTGGCAGGCGACGGCTACTTGGTGATGGCGGACCTCGGCCGCGTGAGCGTGCTCCGGGCCCCGGACCAGGGCACGGCCTATTGCAGTCCGGCGGTGCCCAACTCCACCGGACAGCCCGCTGAGCTCAGCGTGCGCGGCAACACGAGCGTCGGAGTGAATGACATCGTGCTGCGCTGCGACTCCATGCCGAACTTCTCCTTTGGCTACTTCCTCTTGTCCGAAACCCAAGGGTTCGTCGCAGGTGCTGGGGGAAGCCAGGGCAACCTGTGCCTAGGCGGCGACGTCGGCCGGTTTAGCCAGGACGCCGCGTCCTCGCTGAATCGTGGATCCATCGAGCTCCGCATCGACCTCAACGCCGTCCCCCAACCCACCGGGTTCGTGGGCGTGATGACGGGCGAGACGTGGAATTTCCAGTGCTGGTTCCGCGATGCGGTGAGCGGCATGGTGACCTCCAACTTCTCCGACGCCCGGAGCCTGGCTTTCCAATAGCAGCAGCCTCTGCTGTGCTAACGTGACGGAGCCATGCACGAGCTGATCCTGAACGAAGCGCACTACGCGCGGGTCCTGGACCGGGTCGTACCCTCCGCCAAGCGATTCCTTTGGATCGCGACCGCGGACATTAAGGACGTGCACGTGGAGGGGGCGCGGGGTAAGTACATCCCGTTCCTCTCGGTGCTCGCGGACCTCGTGAAGGACGGCGTCGAGGTGCGGCTGATCCACGCGAAGGAGCCCGGTCCAGCGTTCCGGGAGGACTTCGACCGATTCCCGGTCCTCATCGAGAGCGATCGATTCGAGCGCATCCTCTGCCCGCGCATGCACATGAAGGTGTTCATCGTCGACGGGAAGACCGCCTACATTGGGTCGGCGAACCTGACGGGCGCGGGCATCGGAGCGAAGTCGCCCCGAAGGCGCAACTTCGAGGCCGGGATCCTGACAGATGACGAAGGGATGGTCGAGGAGCTCATGGAGGAGCTAGACCGGCTGTACCTCGGTGAACACTGCAGCGACTGCGGCAGGCGCGAACACTGCCCCGATCCGATCGTCTAGGTCGAGCTAGCCTGTAAGGTGGGGCCATGAACCCCACCGTGCTAGTGCCCTTGGCCAAGGGCTTCGAGGAGATGGAAGCCGTCATCATCATCGACGTCCTTCGCCGCGCAGAGATCGACGTCATGGTCGCCGGCCTCGAAGGACCGGGCCCTGTCCTCGGGAGCCGCGGCATCACCGTCGTGGCGGAGGCTCACATGGATGACGCCGAGGGCCGCTCGTTCGACGCGGTGGTCCTCCCGGGCGGCCTCGGCGGGACCCTCGCCATGCGCGATGACCCCCGCGTAGTGGCGGCGGTCACGGCCTCCGAGTCCGGCGGACGCCTGACGGCTGCAATCTGCGCGGCGCCCTTGGTCCTGAAAGCGGCGGGGCTAGCCAAGGGTCGAACCTTGACCGCACACCCGAGCGTTCAGGACGAGATGCGCGAGGCAGGCGCGACCCTCGGCGCCACGCGCGTCGTACGCGACGGACACCTTCTGACCAGCCAAGGGCCAGGCACCGCCATGGAATTTGCGCTCGCCATCGTCGCTGATCTCAAGGGTCCGTCGACCGCCAACAGCATCGGCCAAGCGATGTGCATGGCTTAGCGGGGCAGGAAACGCCGAGGCAGCGGAAGGTCCGTGGACTCGTACTGGGTGGCAAAGGACGAGAGCTTCCACGCGTCGCCGTTCAGCACAAAGCCCATGCTGTCCACGCCGCGCCGGTCCACCGCTTGGCCCGGCACGAACGCCTCGAACGTGACCCAAGCGTGGGCGATCGTCCCTAGGCGTTCGATCCGCGCGTGAATCACCCTCTCGTGATAACCCGACTCGCCCAAGGGTGACTGCGCGATGAACGCCTTGAAGTCCCTTAGGAACGTCTCGCTGTCGACACCCACGGGCGTTCCGCCGGGTGCGATGGGCGCGTAGAAGGTCGCACCGCCCGCGAACATCGCGCGCTGGGCATCCCAGTCCGCTTCACCGTTCGCATCGAACGAGAACGCGACGTAGAGCTCGTCGATCAGCGCGGCGAGCTCGGGGTGCGCTGTCTGCGCTGCGGCGATCACGCCCTCGGAATCGCCGGGCGTCATCGAGGCACAGCTTGGGAGCGCCAACACGCCCAGCGCAGCAAGGGCGGCTGCGTGTAAAGGTTGTGGTTTCACGGGGCCAGCCTACTCCGAAACGTATCCGCCCCGAAAGGGGCGTGAAAAAGGAGAACGGCTTCTATCGAAAATGGGTTCGGGCCCCTTCCGTAGCGCCGATGTCTCCGCGAACCTGTGCGACCCAATGCTCGGGCAGGTCCCCTGACCGGCCCCTCCTCCCTGCGCTCCATACTTTATGAACCCGCGATCCTTCCGTTCCCAAGCCGTCCTCGGCAGGCATGCCATCGCCGCACTCGGCCTCCTGAGTGCCGCGTCTGCCGCTCCGCTGTCCCCCTCACCGCAGGCCGCCGGTCAGGCGGGCATGCTCCGCTACCCGGACGTTAGCGACACGAGCATCGTGTTCGTCTACGCCAACGACCTCTGGCTCGTCCCGCGGGATGGCGGCACGGCGCAGCCCCTCGCCAGCCCACCGGGCGCCGAGCGCAACCCGCGGTTTAGCGCGGACGGTAAGACCGTCGCTTTCAGCGGCAACTACGAGGGCGACAGCGACCTCTACACGATCTCGACGGGCGGCGGGCTGCCCTTCCGAGTCACGCACCACCCCGGCGGCGACATGTTCAGCGACTGGACAGCCGACGGCCGTCTGATCTTCTCGACGTCCGCGTTCTCGGGGCAGCGCAGAGCCCCGCGCATGTTCACCGTCTCGAGCGGCGGCGGGCTCCCCGAGCAGGTGTCGATTCCCTACGGGCTCAACGGCACCATCCACCAGGACGGCAAGATGCTGGCCTACACGCCCAACGCCCGTGACGGGCGCAACTGGAAGCGCTACGTCGGCGGCACCGCCAGCGACGTATGGCTCTTCAACCTCGAGGACAAGTCCTCCCGTCGCGTGACGGAATGGGAGGGCACCGACAGCTTCCCCATGTGGCACGGTGACGACCTCTACTTCGCGTCAGACCGCGGGCCGGCCCACCGCCTGAACATCTGGAAGTTCGACGTCGCCTCCGGCGAGCACACGCAGATCACGACCTTCACCGATTTCGACGTGAAGTGGCCTTCCATTGGCCCTGGGGACAAGGGCCAAGGTGAGATCGTCTTCCAAAGCAACTCGGGCCTCTTCCTGCTCGACCTGGGCACAAAAGAGACGCGCCCTGTGAGCGTAGAGATTCCGGGGGCCACCGAGTCCGTCAGGGCCCGGATGGTCGATACGTCCGGCGCGATCTCAAACAGCGGCATTTCCTCCACCGGCAAGCGCGTTGTGGTGGAGTCGCGGGGCGACATTTGGACCCTCCCTGCCAAGAAGGGCAAGCCGCGCAACCTGACTGCCACCAGCGGCGTCGCCGAGCGCGACCCGTCGTGGAGCCCGGACGGCCGCTGGATCGCCTACTTCTCCGACGAGACGGGTGAGTACGAGCTGTTCATCAAGCAGTCGGACGGCCGCGGCGAGACCAAGCAGCTCACCAAGGACACCGAGGGCTTCAAATACGACCCGACGTGGGCACCGGACTCCGACAAGATCGCGTTCAGCGACCGCTCGGGCACGATCTACCTGCACGAGATCGAGGCAGGCACGACGCGGACCATCGACCAGAACGAGTTCGCCGAATGGGGCGTCGAAGTGAAGTGGTCCCACGACAGTCGCTGGCTCACCTACACGAACGTCGATGTCGAGGCCATGCGCTCGAACATCGTGATCTACGACACGGACTCCAACGAGAAGCACGTCGTCACGAGCAACATGTTCGAGGACGGCAGCCCGACCTTCGACCGGAAGGGCGACTTCCTGTACTTCGGGAGCGTCCGTCACTTCCAAGGTCAGGAAGGTTCGATGATCGACTCGAACTACATCTACACCGACGGTGAGGTGCTGCTGGCGGTCCCGCTGCGCAACGACGTTGAGTTCCCCTGGACCCCCAAGAGCGACGAAGAGTCGTGGGACGAGGAGGAGGAAGACGACGACGAGGACGCCGAAGAGGGTGACGAGGAAGGCGAAGAAGAGGAGGACGAGGAGGAAGCCCCCGCGGAGGACGATGGCGTCAGCGGCAGCTACTCCGGCACCCTCACGATGGCTGGCGCGCCCGAGATGAACGTGACCGCCAACCTGACGCTCAACGGCACCGCCCTGACGGGCAGCGTGGCTTCCCCCCTCGGCAACGCCGAGGTCACGGGCGAGCTCGACCCAGCTTCGGGGGATTGCAGCGGCTCACTCGCCCTGGACTCCGGCGGAGACGTTTCCTTTGAGGGTTCGATCAAGAACGGATCGCTCAAGTGGACGGTCACAACCGAGGAAGGAGACGTCACCGTGACCGCCGAGCGCTCGGAAGCGGGCGGAGACGACGACGGCGATGACGCCGGCGGCGACGATGACGCCGCCGAAGTCGTGGAGATCGACTTCGAGGGCTTCGAGCACCGAGCGATCCAGCTCCCCATGTCCCCGGGCAACTTCGGAAGCCTCTCGGTGAACGACAAAGGGCACCTGCTCTACGTTCGTCGCGGCTCCGGCATCAAGACCTACGACATCCACGGCGACGAGCAGATGGAGAAGGCCGTGACCAGCGGCGGGGGCTTCAGCCTCTCAGCGGACGGCAAGCAGATGCTCCTTGGGCGCGGCTCCAACCCGGCCATCGGCAAGGCCGGCGAGGGCAGCTCGCCGAAGAGCGTCAAAAAGGACGGCATGGAGGCCCGCATCGACCCGCGGGAAGAGTGGCCGCAGGTCTACCGCGACGCGTGGCGCTTCTTCCGGGACTACTTCTACGCGGGCAACATGCACGGCGTCGACTGGCCCGCGATCTACGAGCAGTACCTGCCCATGATCGAGTTCTGCACCAACCGTGAGGACGTCGACTACGTGATGCGCGAGCTCGTCGCCGAGCTCAACGTGGGTCACGCCTACGTGCGCGGCGGGCCCATGGAGCGCGGTCCACGGGTCGGTGTCGGCCTCCTCGGCTGCGACTACACCCTGGAGAACGGTGCGTACCGAATCGCGAACATCGTCGAAGGCGGCGTCTGGGACTCCGACGCGCGCGGACCGCTGAGCATGCCGGGCGTGGACGTGAACGAGGGCGACTACCTCCTTGAGGTGGACGGACTCGCCATGGATACGACCATGGATCCTTGGGCTGCGTTCCTTGGCAAGGCTGGCAAGGCCGTCGAGCTGACGGTCAGCACGTCTCCCACGATGGACGACACGGCCCGCAAGGTGATGGTCAATACCCTCAACTCGGAGAGCAACCTGCGCTACCGCCAGTGGATCGAGAGCAACCGCGCGATGGTCGAGGAGATCTCGGGCGGCCGCGTCGGCTACGTCTACGTGCCCGACACGGGACAGAACGGTCGCAACAACCTCTTCCGCCAGTTCTACGGCCAGGCACACATGGACGCGCTCATCATCGACGAGCGTTGGAACGGCGGCGGCCAGTTCCCGAACCGTGAGATCGAAGCCCTGGACCGTCCGCGGACGAACTACTGGGGCCGTCGCTGGGGCCGCTCCATGGCTACGCCGGGCGACTCCCACCAGGGTCCGAAGTGCATGCTGATCAACCGTGACGCGGGTTCGGGCGGCGACATGTTCCCCTACCTCTTCCGCCAAGCGGGTCTCGGCAAGCTGATCGGCACGCGGACATGGGGCGGCCTCGTTGGCTACTCCGGCAGCCCGCAGCTCGTCGACGGCGGCTCGTTGGCCGTTCCGTCCTTCGGCTTCTACGAGCTCGACGGATCCTGGGGAGTGGAAGGGCACGGTGTCGACCCCGACATCGAGGTCATGGACGACCCGGCCCTGATGCAGGACGGCGCCGACCCGCAGATCGCGGTTGCGGTGCAGCAGATGCTTCAGGAACTGGAAGCCGGCGCGTACCAGGCTCCGCCCCGCCCGGCCGATCCCGATCGCCGCGGCATGGGACTGCCCGAGTCTGACCGCTAGCCCATCCGGCCAGCGCCTCTAGCGGCCAAGGACCTCGGATGCGACCCCCGTCGCTTCCGGAGTCCTTGGCCGGTTCCTATTTAGGGAAGCGTGCCGCCGCTCGCTACTCGGCCATGATGCGAACGGCGACGTCGTCCGCCGTCAGCTCGCGCGCGACAAAGTACGGCCGGTCGGTGGCCAACAGAGTCAGACCGCCGTCCACCAGCGCCTGATACTCCGACGCGTCGCCGTCCGCCGCGTAGGTATCGTCGAGCCGCCGGCCGGGTCGACCGAGGGTGCCAAAAGCGCTCTCGATCCCCACGGCCGCGAGATCTTCCATCGCTTGGGCATTCGGATCCCTCGTGCCCAACCAGGCGACGACGCGGGTGAGGTCGACACCCGCTGCGCGCAGCTTGTCCTGGTGCGCCTTGTCCTTCACGCCGCCCGTCATCATGAGCTCAGGGGCGAGCTGGGCGATCGCGATGGTCTCGTCGTCGCTGTAGGAGATCATCAGCACGTGGTTCTCCGCGCCTTCGGCCCGCACCTCACGAACGATGTTCCGAAAGCTCGTGGTGTCCTTGCGATCGAGCTCCAGGATCGCGCCGTGCTGGCGCGCCCAGCGCAGCGCGTCAACCAGCCGCGGAGGCGCGAAGCCCGTCGGGTTTCCGTCTAGGTCGCGCAGATCAAGGCCGCTGACGACGTCCCAGTCGGTGTCCGCGACCCCGCCGTCGTGTCCACCGGTACGCCGCAGCGAGCGGTCGTGCATGAGATAGAGGACGCCGTCTTGGCTCTCGGCCACGTCCACCTCGAAGACCCGGATGCCCTGGTCGAAACCGTACTGAAGGGTCTCGATCGCGTTCTCAGGGTAGCCGGCCGCGGAGCCGCCGCGATGCGCCGCCACCAAGAGCCCTTTGGCTTCGCGAACGCGATCCAAGAGGTCGGGGAGCGGCGGCAGCGACACCGTCGCTTGCGGCGTCGGAGCGGCTTCACCGCCGGTCACTTCAGGGGAACTGCCGCACGCGCCCAGAGCCCCCACCATCGCGATGACTTGGGGGACCGCGAACCACACTCGCTTCATCTTGTTCATAGGAGATCCTTCGTCGTCAGCGGCACCCACCAGCGGGAACGGCCAACTCGGGTCAACGACTATAGCGGCCGCTTCGTCTGTGGGTCGCGGTACATTCATCCCCATGAACTCCACGACCATCTGCCTCTCCCTCCTCCTTCTCTGCGGCTGCGCATCGAACGCGGGCACCTCCTCCGACTCGCTAGCGGGGCACGACAACAGCCTCTTGTTTTATGCGTCGTTCGACGGGTCGACCGCAGCCGATGTGGCCGTGGGCGACGGGAGCCTCTACACCGCCGAGAACCGCAAGAGCACGGCGACCGCGCTCGCCGGCCTGCACGACGACGCCGTCGCGATCGCACCCGGCAAGGGAGTCTTTGGTGACGCCCTGGAGTTCACCGCGAAGAAGCGCAAGCTGACCTACTACCGCGCCCTCCAGAACCTCGGCTACAACACCGAGTCATGGAGCGGTGCGATCTCCATGTGGCTTCAACTCGATCCCGCGACGGACCTTGAGCCTGGGTTCTGCGACCCCATCCAGATCACAGATGTCTCCTACAACGACGCGTCCATCTGGGTGGACTTCACAAAGACGAACCCGCGTTCGTTTCGGCTCGGCGTCATCGGGGACCTGGCTTCCTGGAACCCGAACGAAGAGCCGATCGACGGCAACGACGAGTTCACACGGCGGCTGATTCCCGTGGAGTCACCTCCGTTCGCGCGCGGACGCTGGACCCACGTGCTCATCAACTTCGACGGTCTGGGGTCAGGCGACGGACGCACCGAGCTCTTCGTCGACGGTGAGTCCATGGGCAACCTCGCCGTAACGGATCCGTTCACCTGGGAACCCGAGAAGGCGCTCTTTATGCTCGGCCTGAGCTACATCGGACTGATGGACGAGGTTGCCGTCTTCAGTCGCCCGCTAAGCGTGGCGGAGGTTGGTCTTCTTCAGGGCGGATCTCCTATCGGGCACTTGCTCCGATAGCAGAGGCGTTCCTGCGCTGCGAAAAACCAGTGCCCGCAAAGAAGGTGCATCTACCGGGAAGATTCCCGCACGAGTCTCGGGTTGCACGATGGGTCTAGCCGCTAGGCGGGGTGTTATCACTATCCGGACGCCTTGCTTCACAGCGCAAAGCCCTCGCTAGCCGGTCGATGGAGTAGTCGATTGCCCCAATAGCGAGATTGGTGCCGAGCTGCGCTGATAGGGAGCGGGGTTTCTGGTCAGGCGACTCGTAGCGTCGGACCAGCTCCCTGTTCACAAATCATCGGACCATGACATCACCCTCCGGGAACTCACTCTCAAGACGCGCCGTGCTCGAATACGGGGCAGCGCCCGTCGGCTCGCGCGCGTCGGTCGGCCTCGCGCCACCCGCTTCACTGCCAGCATCGACCTCATCCACCACGCTCGAGTGCAGCACGGGGGAAGAGTTGTCGCTGCAGACCCCATGAGTCGCCCTCGAACAGGGCACGTTGCGCTGGATCCCTCGGGAGCCTCCCGTCGGAGATCTAGCCGACCCATCGGTCGCTTGATCGGACTCGGCTTCGCGTTCGTCGTCATGCTTCAACTGGCCGTGGCCGTAGTGAGCCACGCGGGCCTTAGCCAAGCGACGGAGAGACAGCAGGCACTGCTTGAGCAGCACAGTCAGCTCTCTCCGACCCTCGCCAACAACGGCGACATCGCCGATTGGGAGCGCGCTGCACAGGAGACGCAGCGGGCCCAAGCCCGGGTCACCAAGCTCTTCGCCCTCTTCGCCCTCTTCACGATCATCACCAGCCTGCTGGTTGGCGTGTGGATCGTGCGTTCCGTCGCGCGCCCCATCGTGTCCATCGCGGATACGTTCTCGCTCCTTGCCCGCGGGGAAGAGGCGCAGACCAACGGGCTGGATCACACGTCGAGAGTCGACGAGATCGGCGCGATGGCACGCGCGGCCGAGGTCTTTGCTTCCCGAAATCGTGACGGCCGAAGGCTCCTCGCCGAAGCGGCGGAGCTAGGCGAGATCCAGGCCGTAACGAACGCAAAGCTCACCGAGAACGTGCGGGAGCTGCGACAGAGAAACGAAGACCTCGACGGCTTCTGCTACTCCGCGTCCCATGACCTCAAAGCGCCGCTACGCGCCATCAGTCTCCTCGCCAACTGGATCGAAGAAGATGAAGAGAACCAGCTCTCGAAAGAGTCCAGGTTCTCTCTTCGAACGCTGGAGGCCAGAGCCATGCGACTCCAGGGGCTGCTCGAAGGCCTGCTTGAGTACTCCAGGCTAGGACGGACCGACGATCTCTCCGAAGAGTTCGACGTCCTTGAATTGGTGATTGAGACCGTCGAAGACATTTCTGAGTCCTGTCCTGCAGCGATTCAAGTCGTGGGTGTTTCTAGCGCCATGCGAGCCCCCCTGATCGCCGTCCGGAAGTGTGTGCAGAACCTGATCGACAATTCGATTCAGCACCACGACCGCGAGTCGCCCACGATTTCGGTGACGGTGAAATGCGGCGACGATGGTTTCACCACCATTGCGGTGCACGACGACGGCCCGGGCATTCCCCCAGAACTCCACTCGAAGATCCTTGAGATCTTCCAGACCCTGCGGCCCCGGGACGAGCACGAATCGAGTGGCATTGGCCTCGCGATCGTAAAGCGTCTTGTCGACAATCACGGGGCTTCCTTGGAGATCGATTCGGACGGCGTCCGCGGATGCTCGATCTCTATCCGGTGGCCCACCGGCCTCCCCGAGGGCCGCGACGTCGAACTTCGACCTGCGCTGCCGCTCGCCCCCAAGCTCGACCCCAGGCTCGACGCCTGGAAGCGAAGCTCCCTGATCACTGAGCTGCGTCCGTAGCCTGCCCTACCCCACATCAACATGCAGATATCGCCAGAGTTCACCGTCCTCCTCATCGAGGACGATGACGTCGACGCCATGGCCGTCCGACGCATGTTCAAGAAGCAGGAAACCCCCGTTCGCATCGAGCGCGCCCGCGATGGGGGCGAAGGCCTGATCATGCTGCGCAGCCTCATCGACGACGATACGGCGAACCTCCTCGTTCTGCTGGACATCAACATGCCGAAGACGAACGGTCATCAGTTCCTCAGGACGGTGCGCGGCGAAGATGAGCTAGCGAAAACGATCGTATTCGTCCTGACGACTTCCGTGGACCCTGCGGACGTCGACCGGGCGTACCAAGAGAACGTTGCGGGGTACTTCCAAAAGGCCTCGGGTGCCAAGCCCGACCTGGAGATCGGTGAGCTCCTCCACCGTTTCGCCGTCCGAACGATCTTCCCCAAGATCTGAGACTTGGGGCTGCGGGCCCTTGAAGGGGGACCGCCCAGAGCGATTGCGCCGTATGTCTCTGGGGTGCCGCTGGGGTGCTTTTGGGGTACCTGCGGGGCCAGCGCGGACGGAAAACACAGGGCTCTCGCCCGCGGCGGCTACTTGGGCTTGGACGCGACGCTCACCTGCACTTCGCCCGCGACGCCGCCCACGCGAACGGACGTCACCTCCCCGCCGATGAACGCACCGAGGGTGAAGACCCCAAAGCGTGAGCCGGGGGACTCGGGCGTGGTCCAACGCTGCTCCGCGGGCGCGCCCTTCGCATCGACTCCGATCGCGATCACGTCCAGTGGAGCCGCGGTCTTCTCACTCCAGCGAACCGTCAGGGCGTCGAATCGCTCGACGCTCAGCGTTTCCGAGGACTCCCACGTCGCCGCCGCGCCGAGCGCGCCTGACATGGACCGCGCCGCACCCAAGTCCACGTCCGCTACGACACGCACGTTGACAGGCTGACTACTTGGGAGAATCCCCTTGGGCAACAGTGTGACGAAGTCGCCCACCACCGGACCGTCGACCAACGGCAACACCCTGCGCTGGGAACCAGCGGGGACCGAGATCGGCCACCGCGCTCCCCCCATCGACAACGCCCACTCCGATGGCTCCGGACCGTTGAACTCGAGCTCCAAGAGAAGGACACCGTCGCCGCTAGAAACGAGCGAGCCTTTCCTGTAGCTCCAGGCGATCAGCCCATCCGAGCTCGTGTTGCTCGTGGGCGGTTCGATGAGCTCTTCGGGGACGGCAGAGAACTCGAGGCGCTCGTTGAGTCTTCCGAACACAACGCCACCGAACTCATTCGCGAACGGCGTCAGGCGGGTCATTTTCGCTGCTTGGTAGAGCGGGAATTCAGCGAGCATGAACTCGGGCAAGTGGTCGAAGCGGTCTTCCAGTGCGGCTTGCAGGCTACTCAGAATTGGCTGCCCAAACTCGCTCGCGTCGTCGACGCCCACCCGCAGGAGAGCCGCCAAAAGGTCCCGGAACTGAAAGCCGGCTGAGAAGCTCGTACCGACGTGGAGGATCCTTGATGGGTACGTCCCCGCCTCCAACTCGGCAGCGAAGGAAAGAGGGAAGAGCTTGATCCCCTTCTCGGGGACCGCGCGGGCCTGGGCCGCTACCGGGTGCTGAATGGCGATGCCGAGGAAGTTGAGCAGTCCAGCGTTGAACTTGTCCTCACCGTAGGTGTGCCAGGCTCCCACCTCTTGCTGGGGAATCTCAGGCACGGTGCGGGCGAGCTCTTTGATCACCTCGATGCGTGCCGGGCGCGCCCAGTGCGTGTCTTGAATCTTGTACACGTCGTGGGGCTCCATGGAGCGCCACTTGTCGAAAATGTCGACCGTCAGCACCCCGCGCGCCTTGAGGCTGTCGATGATCTCACGGTCAAGCCCCACATCGGGGTCGAGACCATCGGGCAAGCGCTCCTCGCAGGCCACGCCCTTGCGAAGTAGCGGCAGGTTGACGAGTGTGGTTCCGTGCGCGGCAAGCGTTCGGCTAAGCGCCCCCATGATGTTGGGAAAGACCACCCTGCCCTCTGCAGTCATCTCAGGCTGCAGACGAACCCGGCCGCGGAGGAACAGCCACTCGTCCTTGCCCAGAATCAGCTCCGATGACGTCACGTCACCGAGCTTGAGCATCGCCATGGACCAATAGGGGCCGAACTTGCGACGGACGTGCCCCCGCAAACGGAAGTTGGTCTCGAAGGAACGAGCCAAGGAGCCATCCCAGAAGCTCCGATTGTTCTTCGCCGCCTTGTCCGCCGCGGCCTCCTGGCCCATCAGGATCGGTCGCGTCGGCGGCATGAAGATCTCGGACCCACCGGTCCAAAGAATCACGCCCAAGACAACCGTCATCGAAAGGAAGCTAGCTGCCTTCGCGCCAGTGCTGGCACGCAGCGCCGCTTCGTCCGTTCCAGAGACCTTGATGAGTTCTTCCATGGGAGGCTCCTAGAACTGGAAGTAAAGGAACGGGATGTTCGACGCGCGATGCAGCTGGAGCAGCGCGACTAGGAAGAGCACAAGCACCGCGAGGATCCACCAGGTTCGCAGCCGGCGGGCGTGCTCCTGGGTGGTCGCGAAGCCCCAGATCACGATGGGCGCGACCGCAAACGCCAGCGTCTGAGCGGGGCTCCACTCGATGAAGAGTTTCCCCGTGCCCATGCCACCGCCGCCCAGCATGGCTCCCATGTGTGCCAACGCCTGACTCATGCTGTCCGCGCGGAAGAGCACCCAGCCGAACACGACGATCACGAACGTCACGGCGTTCTGCAGTGCACCCGGCAACGAAGCGTAGAAAGACCGGCGGCCCGAGAGCCTCTCTGCGATCAGCCAGAAGCCCTGGTACGCGCCCCACACGATGAACGTCCACGCCGCGCCGTGCCAGAGGCCGCCAAGCAACATCGTCAACGCGAGGTTGATGTAGGTGCGCACCGAGCCCTTCCTGTTTCCGCCCAGGGGGATGTAGAGGTAGTCCCTGAGGAACGAGGAGAGCGTGATGTGCCAGCGGCGCCAAAACTCGGTGATGCTCTTCGAGATGTACGGGCGATCGAAGTTGATGGGGAACCGAAACCCGAACAGAAGGCCCAGGCCAATGGCCATGTCCGAGTATCCCGAGAAGTCGAAGTAGATCTGGAAGGTGTAGCTGAGCGCCGCGATCCAGGCCTCCAGCGTGGTCGGGTCCGCAAGGGCGAAGCCGAGGTCCGCAGAGCGCGCGAAGGTGTCCGCGAGGAGCACCTTCTTCACGAGTCCCGCTTGGAACACCAAGAGACCGGTGCTGAAGGTGGTCCAGCTGTGGACCCGGTGGCGCAGCTGGTCCGCGATCGACGAATAGCGAACGATCGGACCCGCTACGAGCTGCGGAAAGAGCGCGACGTAGCAGGCGAAGTCCCTGAACTTGTCCACCGGCTTGGCATCGCCGCGGTAGACGTCCACCGTGTAGCTCAGGGTCTGGAAGGTGTAGAAGGAGATGCCGACAGGAAGAATCACCTTGGCCCACTCGAAGGGCTCCCCGCCCTGGCTCTCCAGGATCCGGTTGAGGGTGTCGATCCCGAAGTTGGCGTACTTGAAGTAGGCGAGCAGACCTAGGTTCACGCACAGGGACAGCACCACCCACCCCTTGCCGCGGCGCCCCTGACTCCTCTGACGCTCGATGCCCCTACCCGCGGAGAAATCCACCAGGGTGGAGAACCACATCAGCAGCACAAAGTCCGGTCGCCACCACCCGTAGAAGAAGTAGCTGGAGAGGGCGAGCACCCACGCTTTCCCCGCCCGGGGGATGGCGTAGTAGAGCGCCACCACCAAGGGCAGGAAGTAGTAGAGGAAGACGTTGTCGGTGAAAAGCACGGTGGGAGCGACGAGCTGGGGCCGCAGTGTATCGGGGAAGCCCGACCGCTGCGTGAAGCTGCTCGATACGTCCCCGATCGGGGTTGCGGCGGCTCAGCCCTGGCCGTCTACTCGCGATAGGCAGAGATCGACCCGACCTCCAGCCTGAACGGCGAGACATCTTTGTCCGCGATAATGAAGGAAAACGAGCGCACCTTCGCCAGCTCAGGCGGCCCGACTTCGGGGAACTGTCGCCCACGGACGTTCAACACCATGTCTTGGAATGGCACGTCGACCGTAGTCCACTCGCCGGCGGGGACCTGGAAGCGCTTGCGCCAGGATCCGGTGCGGCCGCGTTCATCCCCAGCCAGCACGCTGACGCCGTACTCGCGACCATCGCTCCTGACCCGCAGTCGGAGCCCGGTGGTCCCGCTCAGGTCGTACTCCTCTGCGTTCGAACGAATCGAGGCGAAGCCGCCGTTGTTCTCGAGGCTGAGCGTTCCTTGGAAGAGCAGGCCGCTGCCCGTGAGCCCAACGCTTGAGGTCGAGATGCCCCCCATCACGTCGTCGTTCAGGGTGAACCAGCCCGGCTCGTCCTCGGAGCCGTTCAGGGCGAGAAGTAGGCGGGCGTCATCTTGGGGTGCAGTCATGCTGGTCTGGGCGTTGGCCGCTGGATCTGAAAGGTTGGCGCCGGGAACGGGTCGCCCGAGAACGCGGAGGAGCGGCGTCTGCAGCGCTCGGAGCCGCTCATTGGAGGCTGGCGAGCCATCATCCGTCGGGAGCACACCGAGGAGTGCCAGTTCGGACTCGTTCGCGCATTCGATCGAAGCCGCAAGCGACATTTCGAGCACCGCGCACTTCGCGGCGAGGGACGCCTCTCCCTCGGCGGTCCGCTGGGACGCGAGCCGCAGCCCGCGCGCAGCCAACCGCCGCGCCGGCGTGAGCTCGAGAAGGCTCGGCTGCCGCAGGATCACGCCCCCAAGCTCGATGACGGCTCCGCCCTCAACGGAAACGGATGCGCCCGCCCCTTGGGGTGCGATGGGCACCCCCCGAAGCGTGAGCCTGCCACCCGTGATCCCCACGGGGAGCGTTGCGCCGGAGCGCGCCGTGACGCTGTCCACTGCAATGAAATCCGTCGCCTCGAAACGCCCCGTCAGCACGTGATCGCGAAGCAAGTCTCGCAGCGCGTCCCTTCGCTCCTCGCCCAGCAAGCGGGCCACCACCTCGGGCTCGACACCGCTGAACGCGGTGTCCACTGGCGCTAGCAGCGTGTAGGGCTCGCCGGATGCTTCGAGCGTTCCTCGCAGCCCGGTGAGCTGCATCATGACGAGGAACGTCTCGGCTGTCCCACGCTCTTCCAATGCCTGAAAGGGCCCACGGGGGGCCTGGGGAGGGATGGTGAGGTGGGCACCAAGGAGCGCGACGACGGGGAGTATGAGGGGGATTGCCATGCCCTGGGGATCGCGGGGGGGCGCGGTCTGGACGCTTCGGGTCGCGGAATCCTTCAGAGCTGGACCCCTTCGTTGCTGAAGAGCCGGCTCCCCGATCGGGCAGTCAGCGCTCAGGCTGCCAACCCGCCCCACTCTGGCCTGACCGGCCTCTCGCCTGGACCGTAGGGCGACGGACTCCGCTGGTCCCAGACTGGCCCCAGTCGAGTTTCAGTCGAGATTCAGTCGAGCTCCAGTCTGGCCCCTGTCCTAGCGCCAGCTCACATGCTCGCCACGCGATCGTCGCCGCTCCGCGAACCAGCGATCTCCCCGGGACAGCGAGAGCCCCGATTGAATCGAGGCCTGACCCTGTTCCTGTGGGCACGAACGAGCACTTTTGTTGACCAACAACGGGTGCCCGCTTCTTCATGACACGGCGCTCACTGGGCCCATGGGAGACTAGTCGCTACTGCGCTCCAAGCGGGCGCTCACCCTCTCCCTCCCCACCAAAAGGTACGACATGATCAACCGCAATCCCCTGGCGATCACCGTAGCGACCCTCTTCTGCGCCGGAAGCATCGCTTCCGCTCAGCCACCGAGCCCGTGGATCGCCCAGAGACCAGCGGTGAGCGCCGCCCAGGTCCAAATCAACCCGACACGCCTCACGCGGATTCAGCCTGGCGTCTACGACCACGCGCTCAAGAACCCGCTGAAAGGGTTCACCGCCGACAACGATGGATCACACGACTGGGCGACGCTCTCCCACAAGTACTTCCGATGGAACGAACTCGAGAACGACGTGTCCGATGGACTCGACAGAATCCTGGCGGTGTCGAATCAAAAGTTCGGCAACGCGCGTAGCCACAACATCAAGATCATCCCGCGGGTGTACTTGCATTGGGCGGCCGACAACGAGAAGTACTGGCCCGCCGACATGGTCACCGATGACTACGACAGCGCGCAGTTCCAATTCCGCGTCACGCGTCTCGTAGAGCGACTCGGACAGGCCTGGAACCACGACCCGCGCGTTGCATTCGTCGAGCTTGGCATTTTCGGTAAGTGGGGCGAGCACCACTCACCGGACCCCACGTCGACAATGCAGGCCCTCGTGGGCGACGCCTTCGAGGCCGCCTTCCCCGACAAGCTCGTCTCTGTGAGGCACGCTTGGCAAGATTTCCAGGGCCATGGGTTCGGCGAGTACTGGGACTCCTGGGCCCACCAACAGCAGATGTGGGGTCACGGTGGAGGCACCGCATCCATGAACGACGCCAACCAGCTCTACCTGAGCAGCTACGTAGGAGGCGAGGTCGCGTACAACTGGGGCGATTGGCAGGTGCAACCGGGCGAGAGCCCCACGGACAGCGTCGCGGACCCGTTCCATCGGGACTTCATCGAGAACTCCATCCGCTGGCTGCACTGCACCCAGCTCCGGTGGATCGCTGAGTACGACGACAGCGATGCCGCGGCGCGGGCCGGAGCCGAGGTACTGCAGCGCGCGATGGGCTACCGCTTTACGCTCGACGAGGTCAGCTTCACCCCGAGCGTACGGAACGGTCAACTCGTCTTCGGCGCGTCGATCACCAACGAGGGGTCCGCACCGTTCTACTACGACTGGCCGGTGCAGCTTGCGCTACACGACCCTGCGACACGCGCGGTGGTTTGGTCCGCCGAGCTCGCCAACGTCGACGTCCGCGACTGGGCCCCCGGCAGTGAGTGGACCGAGCCGGAATGGGAGCCGACGAGCGGTTGGCCGGGCTGGGTCGTCGCCGACGGATGGTCGTCTGCTTCGCCGAAGTGGGGCGTCCCCGCTGCGGCCCACCGGATCCAGGCTAAGGTCCCAGTAGCAGTCGCCCCAGGGGAGTACGTCCTCTCCCTCGCGGTGCTCGATCCCGCCAGCATGCAGCCGAGCCTGCGCTTTGCGACGACGAACTACTGGAACGGCGGCTGGCACCCGCTCGGCCTCGTGGCCGTCGGTCAGAGCGGCGGGGGGCCGCTGCCGCCGAGCACGACGTTCGACGACCCGATGACCGACGACTCGCTTCAGTATTGAGCGCGTCGCCAGCCATCGCGCTGGCGAATGAGCCCGTCGCGCGTCAACCAACGCGTGACGGGCCTATCCCTCAAAGAATGTCAAGGATGCCGTCACCCATGGTGTTCGTCAGCGTCGATACATTCGCGCGATAGTTCACGTTCGTCGAGAGCTTCATGCTCCAAGGAAAGTCTTCCTTGTCGCAGACGATCCCCAGCGCCACGGCCGCGAACCCGCGCGCCACGTCCGACGTCTGCTTCGCGCTCTCGCCAAGGAGCATCTTGGTGAGCGGCTCCACGGATCCTGCGTCGCCGATGAACCCGAGCGCACTGGCGATCGAAGCCTGGGCGGAGAGCCCTTTGGCGTCCCCCAGCATCTCCACGAGTCCAGCCACGACCGTCTTGTCACCCAGCAGACCGAGTCCCGTCGCCGCCTGTCGAAGAAGCGGCGGGCGGAACTTCGACTTCTGGACCATGTGGCTCAAGCGCCCGATCGCCGAGGTGGCCTGCATGAGGCCGAGACCCACGGAGATGTTGCCACGTGCCTCGTCCGTCGAGAACGCTTTGCTGTCGAGGAAGCCGAGGAGCGTGTCCTGGGACTCGGTGTCCTTGAGGAGACCCAGAGCGATGGCGTAGCCGCCAATGAGCTCGGGGTTCTTCTCCTTCTTGGCCTCCGTACGAACCGCGAGGACCGCAGCAGGAGACAGGGCGCCCCCGTTTTTCTGAAGCGCGTTGCCGCAGACGCCGATCGCGAGGGCGGCCCAGGGTTGCTTCTGGCCCTTGCCCCGGGTCAACGCGGTCATCAGAGCCTTCTCGGCATCCCCCTGAAGGTCGCGGTTGCCGGCTTCACCGGGGCGACTCCCCATCTCACCCAGCGCAACGAGCGCGAAGTACTCCGTTTGGTTCGCGGCAGACTGCTTGGCAATCCGCTTCAACGCCTCGAGGATCTGTCTGTTCTGCTCGCCCTCATCGCCCACGCCGCACGCGTTGCCGATCATACCTAGCGCGATGCAAGCGGACTGAACGACGGGCGCATGCTTCTCCTTGGACCTCTGGTCAACGAGCTCAAGCAGGCGCTCGATCGCTTCGCCGCGGACCGGCAGCATCTCAGCCGGAATCTTGTCGTGGGACGCAAGCAGTCGAGCCACCGCGATCGGAACCTGGGACCGGACGCGGAAGTCCTTCTCACCGCCACCTTCACCGCGGTCGTCCGGGCTCATGCGCTGGATCAGGTAGCTTAGGAGCGACGCCCGACTCGCCGCGATCGCCGCGTCTGGGGCGCCGCTCGCCGCTGCGTCGGTCGCCCAGTCGAGTGGGATCAAGCCGAGGGCGCTGATCGCGCCGACCTTGATGTCCGGCTGAGCTCCGCGCTCACCCTTGAGCGTGGCGACGAGGCTCTCGACGATCCTCTGACGCATCTCGTTCTCGGTGCTCTTGTTGCCGACGAGCCCGAGGCCGTAGGCCGCGAACGCGCGCGTACGGTACGGAACGGCCTTGCCCACCAAACGGCGCCCTTCTTCATCGCTGCGCATCAGCGAGATCAGCGCCGGGACCGAGCGATCGTCGGCGAGGATCCCGAGCGCGAGGGCCGCCGTCTCGGAGATCTGCTGTTCGCCCGACTTCAGGAACCGAGTCATCACGCGAACGAACTCCGACGATCCGTCCTCCGTCTTGATGTCCCCGATCTTCGCGAGGGCGATGAGGCATCCGGTAAGGATGTCGTTCTGGTGCTCAGTCTCCAGCGACTTCATCAGCGCGGGCACCACCCGGTCACGAATGAGCGCTTCGCTAGGCCTCAGGGAGCTTTCGCGCTGGTCTTCCTCGCCGCGTCCCAGGTAGAAGTCGTCGCTGATCGAGCGAACCCCGGCGCTGCGAACGTGGGAGCGAAGGTTCAGATAGGGCTGCTTGTTGAAGCCCCACCACATATCCCAGATCGACAGATCAGGTCCCATGCTGCCGCCACCTGAGGTGGGTCCGCCAGCCGCGGGCCCCGCCCCCGGCGCACCTGGGCTCGGCGGCCCCGGAGAAGTGGCTCCCCCCGGACCTGGTACCGACGGGCCACTGGGCCCGGTAGGCGCGGGCGAGCCCGCGCCTCCGCCACCGCCAGAGCCCCCAGGCGGAACCGTGTCCCCTGGACCGGTGTACCGGCCACCGTGGGCACTCGAGACATTCGAAAGACAAAGGCCGCCAGTGGCGACGAGGGCTCCGAGGAGCATCAGACGTTTCATAGGTCGGGAAAGGTTGCGAGCCGCAGCGGAACCTGAGGGGATCCACTGACTCTTCAGTCGTAGGTCAGAACACCGTGGCGAGAGGACCTGCGGCGATGGAACGAACGAAAGGCAACGCCCATGCCAAACCGCCCGAACGTCGCTTCCTCGACCGCGCAAACGACTTTCGAGTCAGGAGCATTACGACTGCCCCACGCTCCTTTCCCTCTCGGTTTCCCTGGGCTCTTATCCATCCACGAAATCGTCTGTGACCTTGTTCCGTGCGTTGCCTACACCCCGGCCCATGTCACTTGCGATAGGCTCCTTCCTCCATTGCGCTGCCTTATCGCCAACGACAAGTTCAAGGGTTCTCTATCTGCATTAGAGGCCGCCGAAGCGATCGCCGCGGGCCTTCCTGACGGCGTCGAAGCTGACCTGTGTCCGATCGCCGACGGCGGCGAGGGGTTCACGGAGACGATGCACGCTGCCCTGGGTGGGCGCTGGGTGACCGCGGAGGTTTCGGACGCACTCCACCGGCCAACGAGCGCACGCTACGTCGTCACGGGCGGTGGCGTAGCTGTTCTTGAAATGGCAGCGGCCAGCGGACTGCAGCAGATCGAGCCGGCTCAGCGCTCCGTCCTCCATGCGTCGACCCTTGGAACGGGAGAGCTCATCCAACATGCGGCGAAGGAAGCCGGTGTCAAACGCATCCTCATCGGGCTCGGGGGCAGCGCAACGAACGATGGCGGCGTCGGCATGGCCAGCGCTCTGGGAATCGATCCCGTCGATGCCCGTGGTCGAAAGCTCGATCCGTGGCCGGCCGCCTGGGCTGACCTCGCGGGGATCGCCGATGGGAAGCGCGCTTCGCTTCCGCCGATCGAGGCCGCGAGCGACGTGACCAATCCTTTGCTGGGTCCGCGCGGGGCCACGGCGGTCTTCGCGGCGCAGAAGGGCGCTCGCGAGGACGAGCGGGATCTTCTTGAACAACACCTGACGCGCCTGGTTCGCGTCGCGGACGCCACGGAAACGGCTGAGCGGCCCGGCGCCGGCGCAGCCGGCGGCCTGGGGTTCGGCCTGATGCACTTCCTTGGCGCCGGGCTTCGTCCAGGCTTCGAGCTGGTCGCGGACGCGTTGAACCTAGAGAGCCGCATACGTGCGGCCGACTATGTGATCACCGGCGAAGGCTCGCTGGACGCGCAGTCCCTGGACGGCAAGGGCCCAGTCGGGGTCGCGCGCATGGCCATCCACCTGGGTCGGCCTGTCTACGCCGTAGGGGGTCAGATCGCGGACATCGTGCGCGAAGCGGGGCTCTTTCGCGCCTGCGCGGGCCTAGACGAAAGCCAGCTGTCGCTTGAGGAGCTCATGGGAAACGCAGCGGCGCTCGTCGAACAGGCGACGGCTCGCATGCTGGCCGAGACGCCCCCAGCCCGTTGAAACCAGCCCGCTGAAACCAGTCCGCTGGACCAGCTGGCCGAACCAGCCTGCTGAGGCCTTCCAGCTGGGTCTCTCCAGCTGAGTTCTCCCCGCTGAGTTCCACCCGCTGAGACTCCCCAAGCCGGTCTACCCGTCGCGCCTTGGCAGCGAGAGCGTGAAGCGAGAGCCGAGGACCTCCTCCCCCTCCATTCGATTCTCCGCCGTGATCGTACCGCCGTGTCGCTCCGCGACGGCTCGCACGATCGCGAGGCCCAACCCGTAGCCAGCCCGCTTGCCCGGGGCCGCTGCACCGCGCACGAACGGCTCGAAGAGACTCTTCAGCTCACCGGGCTTCAAACCCGGCCCCTCGTCCTCCACTCGAACTTCGATCCCAGCGCCGCTCCCCTCCAGAAAGACCGCGACCTCCCCGCCACTCGGGCACCAGGCGATTGCATTGACGACCAAGTTGCGAATCGCGAGCACCAGTGAGTTGGGACTCCCGACGCACTGAAGATCCCCGGACTCCGTGCGGTCGAGGAACACACCAGCCTTGGCGGCGGCCTCTTCCTCGCCTCGCATTCGATCACGGAGTTCCGCCCCGAGATCAAAGGAGACGAACGCGCCGTCCGATTCAAGATGCCTCGGGGCGCCCCATTCCATGATGTTGTCCACGGTCCGCACCAGCCCCCGGAGCTCTGCCAGATGCCGCTCCAGCGTCGCGCGCGGGTCCGCTGGGGTGTCGGAGAGCAGGGCGACCTGGGTGCTCGTGAGGAGCGCCTGCACGGGCGCTTTCAGATCATGGGCAAGCCCCGCCACGAGCAAGCGGCTGCGCTCGATCTCCCGTCGGTTCGCCGCCAGTCGGTCCTCCATCGCCTCGGCCACCGCCTGCACTTCAACGGGCATGTCGGCGGCCCGTGCCGCCTCCAACTGGACCGACTCGCCCGCCCCAGACACCTCGTCGGCCACGCGGGAGACCAAATCGGAAACGCGCTTGCCGAACAGCCTGCCAACGAAAAGTGAGAGCAGCGAACCGAGGATCGCCACCGCGCCGAACGCCAGCGCAAAAAGGCCCGTGCGCGCCATCCACTCACTGCCATCGATGATGACCTCCGCCGTTCGCCCAGGCGCAAATTCGAATCGAGTCTGGCGAGCGGTCGAGTTCGGTCGCCAAACCTCGTTCGATGATCCGTCGCTCGAGGCGCCCTCCATCAACTCCAAGAGCGGCCCAGATCCGATCGCGAGCGTCTCGTCAGGACCCTCGCCGCTGATCCGCCATGCCAGCGGCGTTTCCCCGTCGGGGTCAACCGTCGGCGACAGGAACGCTTCCAGCTCCGCTCGATCCGAGGCCAACGCTTCGATCCCGGCGCGAAGGTCGTCGACTTGCTCCAGCAGCTCCTCGTCCAACTCAGCCGCCATGATCCACCAGTAGATCGATGAGAGAACGACCCCCGAGATGACCAGGAAGAGGCTCACCGAAGCGGCGAACTGCGCGCCCGCTCGCGACCGAATCGACCAGCCTTTGGTCACGCTTCCACCTTCTCTGCGCGCACCGAGTAGCCCTTACCCACCGCCGTCTGGATCGTATGACGCCCACCGACGTCGAGCTTGCGGCGGAGCCTCATCACCACGACGTCCACCACGTTGGTGCCTGGATCAAAGTCCATCTCCCAGACCATCGAGAGCAACTGCTGGCGGCTGCGTACTTCGCCACCGGCCTCAATGAGCGCGCCGAGCACGCCGAACTCCCGTTGACTCAGCTCGACCGCGACACCGTCACGCTCCACCGTCTTCGCGTCCATATTCACGATGACGCCGTCGACGGAGTACACCTCGTCGGGGCGATGACGCCGGACGTTGGCCTCGATTCGAGCCAGAAGCTCATCGAGCTCGAACGGCTTCACCACGTAGTCGTCCGCGCCAAGGCGTAGCCCACGAACGCGATCCTCGAGAACGCCACGGGCCGTCAGGAAGATCACGGGGACGGTGTTTCCACCCCCGCGAATTTCCTCTAGGAGAACCCAGCCATCTTCATCGGGCATCGTGATATCCAGCAGGATCAGCGCGAAGGGCCCCTTTTCTGCCAGTTGAGTTCGGGCTTCCTCCGTGGAGCCAGCAGGAACGACCGTGTGCCCATGGAGCTCTAGGGCGATGGCGAGGTCGTTTCTCAGCTCCGCGTCGTCGTCCACAAGAAGAATGCGTGCCATGTCTGCATCCTCGGACAGTTCAGCAGAGAAAGGAATGACGCCACCATCATTCCATGCGATGCGTCGAAATGACGCCGCTGTCATCGCCCCCCCGCATCCGCGGTTCGAAACCTGGGTCGAGAGGGCAAGGCCAGGCGGCCAGCGCCCCATACATCACGAACCACGAGCCCCCAGGACCCTATGTCATTCTCATCCAACACGACCCTCACGATCGCCCTCGCATTCCTGG
>CALHGQ010000725.1 GCA_938030175.1 uncultured bacterium
GTCCCTTAGACGCTTCGTCCGAGGGGGTTTGGAGCAAGGAGGCGTCGAGCGATGCCCCGCAGGCAGCGCGAGAGCTCGTTGGGCGGGCGAGGCTTGCGTTCCCCCGTGCACAGCGAAAGGGGGCCGCTTGGAAGGCAAGCTCGGCGCACATCGGGAGGCCGCGGTGCCCCACCCGGTCCAACTCCAAGCCCCGGAATCCAGCGCACCGCAGGACGGTGCCCATGTTGTGCCAAGGGCCGAAGCCGAGCATGGAGACATGGAGAGACGGCGGGATAGCCTTCTCCGTGTTCGAACCGGGGGAGCGGCCCTCAAGAACGATCCGCGAGCGGTCCGAACTTGGAGCCGCATCGGACGCACGCTCGGATGCCCCGGTAGATAGAGCCTCTCAGGGAGCGACGATCGCCACCGAGTTCGACATCTCGGTTACGCCGCTACCAAGGGTCTGCGAGATCTGCGCGTAGAAGACGAGACCTTTGCTCCAGGTGGGCTGCGGGAATGAGAGTGTGCCGACCTCCACTGGGGAAGCCCCAAGAGAAGCGACTCGATTGAGTGAGACGAGCCGGCCGATCGTTGCCCCCGGAATGGGGCTGTTCACGGGTGCACGACCCACGAGAATGCGGCGGCTAGAGCCAGGAGCAGAAGCGTGATCGAATTCAATGGCTTGCCCTGGTTGGCCGGCGTTGTTCGCCCGAAGGGACGGCAAGGGAGCGGTCGTCGAAATGGCGCCGCCTGCGACGACTTCGTTGTAGGACGGCTGCCCGTTCTGGTCCACGTTAGCCCAAAGCTCGGCCCGCCCCCAAACACGGACGGACGGGCCAGGCCCCAGCGGCGGGAGGAAGCACTCGCACCCATCTGCACCGGAAAACCCGCCAACAAGTGTACAGCGCACCGCCCGCAAGACAGCGTGGGGTTGCACATCGACGCCAGGTCCCCCGCCACCACCGTACGCGTTCGAGGGAAGGCATCCGCCACTACTGGGGCAGTCCTCTCCTCGGCTACCTGTCGCGACGCAGTGGTCAAGGTGAACGAGCGAAGTGCCTTCGATCAACACCGCGGCAAAGCCGTTGGGGTCCCCCACGCGAACCGCGATGAACTCGCACTCGCTTGCTTGAACACGGCTGTCCGAGATGACAACGCGAGGGCCGAGGACCCTGGCCAAACGAACATCCGTCGATCGAAGGACCGACAGTTCGGCATCAACGTTCGGACCCGAGGACCCCGTGAAGCGAAGGTTGTCAAGCACGAGCGTGTTCGCGGAGTCAGCCACGCTGAATCCGCCCTGCAACTCGAAGCGGGAAAGCACGACAACCCCGTCGATACTGCCCCCAGAGACGACCACCGGCGACGTGACGAACACGCCCGTCGGCTGCCCAACGATGGTCACCTCGCGCTGGACCGTAAATCCGTCATAGACCCCCTCTCGCACGTCCAGAATCGCGCCGGAGGGGACCGCCTGGAGCGCTGAGACGATGGAGTCGAAATCGACGCCTGGACCCGACGTGTCGTCGACGACGAAAGTCTGTGCCGAAGCGGCGGCCCCGGACAGGGACAGCGTGAGAAGAGACGCAAGAAGCGAGTAGCGAGCGGATGTGAGCATTCGAGATAAGGGGAGAAAAGGGAAGGCCGGAGGCGATCAGCGGGGTGAACCCCAGGGATGCACATCTGTTACGAGCCATTCGGATCTAATGTTCCCCCGCGAGCCTGACGAGCTTCCAGGGGCTCGGGGCATCAGTTCCCAAGGGCGACCTGACTATGGTGTGTAGGATCGAGGTGGGGCGGCCCTGGATCCGATCCACCTTGCTGTTCCGCCTATTGGTGACTTGCAACGCGCTGTAAGGACGGTCAGCTGCTTCTCACTCCGGTGAGTCAAAGCGCGCTGAACAGCTTGCCGGAGCGCGCCGTACGGGAACAGAGCCGGAGGCACGGAGCCTGGATGGGCAGGCACGACGGTACCGCAAGAACGATCAAGCGGCGCTTCGGAGCCTCCCTACGGTGACGCCATGGAGACACCACGATCAACGAGCCGAGAGGACTGGCAGGCGCGCATCTTGCGCGTTCATGTCTTCCTTCAGGCGCACCTCGACGAAGAGGTAGGGATCGAGCGCTTGGCCCGTCTGGCCGATGCCTCGCCCTACCACTTCCATCGGATGTTCCGCGGTTTGGTGGGTGAACCGGTGGCGGCGCACGTGCGTCGGCTCAGGCTGGAGCGAGCCGCGCTTCGACTCAAGGTGCGGGAGCGGTCCTTGATCGATCTCGCGCTGGAAGCGGGCTACGAGAGCCACGAGGCGTTCACACGCGCGTTCATTCGGTTGTTCGGCATGTCGCCGTCGGCCTTCCGCGACACCCACGCCATCGATGGGCGAGTCTCCGAATTCTCTACTTCGGAAAGCGCTTCCCCTGGCGAAGCGCTGACCTTCCTACCCACGGACAGTCACATGACCCAACGCACGATCGAGATCCGCGAAATGCCCGCCACACGCGTCGCTTTCCTCCGCCACACCGGCCCCTACAACGGGGTCGCCCCCACGTGGGGCAAGCTCTGCGCGCACGCCGGACGACTCGGCCTCATGGGCCCGAACGTCAAGATGTTCGGTGCGTGCCATGACGACCCTGAAATCACTCCCGCTGACAAGCTGCGGTACGACGCATGCTTGGTCGTAGGCCCCGACTTCGAGCCCGCGGGCGAAGTCGGGGTCCAAGAACTACCCGGCGGCCGCTACGGGGTGACCGTGCACGAGGGAGCGTACGAGGGCCTCGCCCAGACCTACGGCGAATTGTTCGGACGCTGCTTCGGCTCCGGCGAACACAAGCCGGGCAGCTCCGCCTGCCTCGAGTTCTACCTGAACGACCCGAGCTCAACCGCGCCTCAGGACCTGCGAACGGAAATCTGGGTTCCGCTCGCAGACTGAGCAGGGCGGAGCCGCTACGGGGCGCGCTTCACCAGAAGGGTGGAAGGGCCATCCCGGCCGCCGCCGCGCGCTGCAGCGCCTCGGATCGCGGAATTCCTCCGGTTCGAGCGCTCGCAGCGGGCCGCCCCGTCGCTGTCACGTCCCCTTTCGTCCGTTCCATCCGAGTCGGTTTCATCGACGATTCGGATGGATTTGGCGAATTCTAGCCATGGATTGCGGCCGCAGTCATACCAGCCCATTGCAGCTTGTGCTGCATCTCAGCTCGTCGTGGTTGCCCGCCCCCAAGAGCACCAAGGATCACCGCAGCGTCGGGCATCGACCCCAAATGGCGTCGAACAGCCTCAGTACGCCGTGGGTCCTTGATGCAGGTAGGTAGGCAGCCGGCCTCCTCACCCGATCTCCCCTCCTGGCCTCCCCTGCTGGCCTCCCCTCCTGGGCGCGCCGGGGGCACCTAGCGGCTACGGGCAGCTGTGACGAGCACGAGGTCGCCTCCCTTCCACTAGCCATCGACATCCCAATGAAGAATCACTCTCGCCTCGTGCTGCTCGTGGCCGCACTCACAGGATCTGCCAACGCGCAGTTCGCTCTCCCCCATTCACTTCCCTCCGGCGTGGCGCCCACCGCCATCCTATCGGGTAGCGCCGCAGTCGACCTCAACGGCGACGCCCTCGCCGACTACGCGTTTATCCACGACACGGGCGGCGTCGTCGTCTTCGGCCCTGACGTCTTTCAGTCCGAGTTCCACTTCGACGAAATCTACGACTCGGTGGCGGCTCTGCCCGGCGGCGCGCTTGACGGCTCGAATGCCCTCCTCACCACCGATGCCCACGGGCTCCACCGACTCACGTTCGTGACGGGGCAGAACGGATCTCTTGCCCTCCAAGACGAGCTCATCGACGGCACACCCGAGTGGATGGGCGCAACCCAGCTGACCGTTCGATCCACGGCGGACAACACGCTCCACCAGGTGATCGCGGTGGAGGCCAATGGCGCGAGCTTGGCTCGGATCGAATTCTCGGACGGTGTGCCACAGAGCGCGGTGGGTAGCGACGCCAACCCGCCTGCTCCGGTGCGAGACATCGTACTGATGGACCTCCTTGGGGATCAGGCGACGGACATCGTCATCCTGACCGATCTTGGGGTCTCGGCCGCGACCTACAGCGGAACGACCCTGCTCTTCTTTCCGTTCCAAGATGCGAGCACCGGCCACCTGGCCGCCCTCAGCCGCGCCGCTGGCGGAGACCTGATCGGCTGGGCCCGAACGCCCCACGGCTCAACGGTACCGGAGCTCGCGGTGATGACTGTCTCCGGGTCGGTGGTGCCCCCTGTCCCCATGCCCGGTCGGATCATCCAGGACCTCCGCGGAGGCCGGTTCGACTCGGACTCGAGCGCGGATGCCATGGTCATCTCGACCGACGAGTTTGGCCAAGACACGGAGATCAAGGTCCTCTACGCGAGCTCTAGATTCACAACGACCGCGGGGGACGCGTTGGCGTTCATGGACGGGGCCGCAGCTCAGCACGTGGCCATTGGCGACGCGGCCGGTGACCGCGACCTGGACCTCGTCGTACTGAATCCCGTGGCACAGGTTGCGCGGATGATCGAATCGACCGCCTTGAACGGAGCCGCCGATCGACCGCGCATCCAGCTCAGCGGCACCGACCTGCGGATCTCGCACAACGTCCACTTGGACGGCGAAGACGACTGGGCACTCACCTTCACCCTGAGCGATACGCTCGGCGCACCGGCGGATGCAACCCACTTTGAGGTCCTCATCTACCAAGGGAACGCGCTTCTCGACAGCGGGGGAGAGCCCACGGGGCTCGGCTCCACGAAGGCCACCGCCGCGTTCCGACGCATCGTGCCCCTGGCGGAGGTGCAGGCCTTTGCCGCTGCGAACGTCAACGATCACTTCCACGTCCCTCTCTACACGGGAGGACCCACCGAGACCCTCTACGAATTTCTCGTCGTCCGGTACTCGAAGGTCGTGGGCACCAAGACCACCCGGGCGTGGCCGGCTTCTGTGTTCTCCCTCGCGAGCGCAGGGGCCCCCGCCGCCCTCGCCTACTTGGCAACCACCCAAGGGCTAGGGGGCACGGTGGACGTCCGACAGATCCCCACCGATGACTCCGAGACGGCTTTCGAGCAGGGGACCACCTCTGGTCGCGAGATCACCTGCGTCGAGCCCGTCGACGATGTCCCTGACCCGAGCGAGCCGCCGCCCCCCGCAGGAGGCAACAACACCGGTGAGGGTGGCAACGGTCCGCCGCCTCCCGCCGGGACGTAGCCCGCATGCCTGTCGCGGTGCGGGAGCGGCGCCGCGGCGGGTCCACTCCCTCATCCGCTTGACCTGGAGGATCCATACCCAGCCCCCCCCCACTCGCGAACCGCTGCCGGTGGTCAGGGCCCGGGGCTCTCGATCCGATCAGACTTCACGCACTCGCATCGGCATCGCTCGTGCGAGTGCTCTAGTCCCGGCGGCTCAGGCCGCGCTCGATCGCATCTAGCCCCGGCGCCGTGCGCAGGTGCAGGTCCCGCTGGGGGAAGGAGATCTCGATGTCCGCGGCGCGGAAGGCGAGGTCGATGCGCATGTGGAGGTCGTGGAGGACCCGGGGCTTGATCTCTCTGCCCGAAACGAACACGCGGAGTTCGAAGTCGAGGCACGAGTCGCCGAAGCTCATGAACACGACGTTCGGGGCTGGCTCTGACACGGAGAACGGACAGTCGCGTCCTGCCTCGATGAGCAGTTGGATCGCCTTCTCCGTGTCGGACCCGTACGCGATGCCTACTTTGGCGGTCACACGCGACACCGGGTCGGAAAGCGTCCAGTTGATGAAGCGGCCCGTGATGAACTCGCGGTTCGGCACGATGAGCTCCTTGAGGTCCCGGTCGCGGATCGTCGTGGCGCGGATTCGAATCTTGGAGACGACGCCCTCGATGTCGCCGAGGGTCACCCAATCCCCGACGCGCACCGGCCGTTCGAAGAGGAGCGTGATGCCGCTGACGAAGTTCGCAAAGATCTCCTGGAGGCCGAAGCCGAGGCCAACCGAGACGCCTGCGACGAGCCATTGGAGCTGGGACCAGGCGAGGCCAAACTTGTCGAAGGCCAAGAGGACGCCGATCCCAATGAGGACGTACCGCAGAAGCGTCGTGATCGCATAGCGCTCGCCCGAGCCGAGCTGGAGCCTTCGAAGAAGGATGATCTCCAGGAGCGAGGGGAGGTCCCGGACAGCGCGCCAGGTCACGAGGAGGATGAGCAGGGCGAGGCCGACGTTCGCGAGGGTCACCGGCTCCTGGGTGGGGATGCTGGAGTGTGGCAAGAGCACCTCACGCCGCCACAGCTCGACGCGCTCCAGCGCCCCCAGCGCGGGGAGCACGGACGACCAGATCCAGTACGCGCCGCCCAGCGCGGTCGCCACCGTGACCATGCGGATGAGGCTCTTCAGGTCAGACGAGATCGACGCGAGGTTGACGACCTCCTCTTCGACCTCAAGGCCCTCCGACTCCAGCTCCTCCACGTCTTCGCCGGCGTTGCGTCGGCGCTCGATCTCCGCCAGTCGCTTCGCACGCAGCTCTTCACGCTTCTTCCGAAGCTGGTCGATCGATTCCCGGCGGCGAATCAGCTTGATCCATCGCAGCGCGATCGACCGAATCGTGACCAAGATCAGCACAAGGCCCACGGTCAGCTCGAACTTGGTGAACAGGCTACGCGCCGTAAATCCGTACCCGACGATCGTCAGAATCGCGAGGGACGCCAGCACGGTCACCGCCAGCAGGAACCAAAGCCGGCGCAGCCGCGTGAGGAAGTCGCCCGCGTCCATGTGGCGCGCATTGATCGCAAGGACGCCACGCTTGGGGCTCAGAACACGCCAGGTGAACAGGAGCAGCGACCCCACTTCGACGAGGAAGGCCGTCCGTGCGATCGCATCCGACGTGTGGCCCGCGTCGAGGCTCGCCATGAACTCGCCGATGAGTGCCGCCGTGGGCATCACCGGCAGGAGCCAGTTCGTCTGCTTGCGGACGAGGCGGACGGCGTCCGGCTCGGCGCCGAAGTGAGCCTCCTCTAGGCCATCCTTGGCGGTCAGCGCACGCAGGGCGCCGATAATGAGCGCGGCCGCCGTCGCGCGCGTACAGGCGTCGCTGAGAGCGCGCGTGACTTCCCCGTCGCTGTTGGAGGTCGCCGCCACCCACGAGATCGCGTACAGCACCGCGCCATAGGGCGCCGCGATGATCAGCGAGAGCGCCGTCGCCCGCAGCGTCGGCATGATCGAGACCTGACTGCGCAGTCGCGCAAGATCGCCCTCCTCCGCGAGCGCCTTGTTGACGCGCAGCCTGGCTGCCAAGAGGACCACGAGACCCAGGACCAAGAGCAGCATCGTGAGGGGACGACCCCGCACCTCGCTGATGAACCCTTCCCGGGCCATGGGCGTTCCGATGAGCGAAGGAACTCGATCGAGCTCTTCCTCTAGGTCCTCCCGGTTGAGCTTCCAAAGCGGTTCGGAGCTTCGGATCCAGAGGATGCGCTCCGCGACGAACCCCTCGTAGACCTTCTGGCTCTCCACCATGTCGCCGCGGAGCCTGGCGATCTCGAGCAGCTGACCGCTGCGAGCGGTCAGCATGTCCTCGTGGGCACTCAGCGCCGCCTGCAGCTCTTCGCGGATTCGAACCGCCAAGACCTCCACCTCGGGGCCGATCTGCCCCTCGGCAGCCGCTGCGAAGACGAGGTCGCGCACGAAGTACTCGTCGCCGGCCACATCGTTGGCGCGGGACTCCACCTCGAAAAGCGCGAGTTCGATCTGAGTGGCTCTTTCCCGCGCATCGACCAGCTCCTGCCGCGTGGTCCTACGCTCCAGCAGCCGCTGTCGTTCCCGTCGGAGGTGCAGGCCCGTGTCCTGGGAGAGCCCGGCGATCCCGATGCGCTCCTTCGTTTTCTCGAAGCGATGGACGAGGTCGTTGTGATTCTTCCGCAGGCTCCTGATCAACCTGTGGTCCGCCTCGAGCTTGCCCGCAAGCTCCAGCGTCTTGTCTCGATAGGCAACGACCTCCGCACCGCGCGTCGCGAAGAGCTCGCCCTTCATGGCGGCTTCTTCAACCTGGCTGATGGCTTCGAGCCGCTTCGCTTCAGCGTCTAGCTGGCGAGATACATTGAGGGCCGACTCCAGCTGGCTCAGGACCCTGGACTTGGCCTCCGATTCCTTCTCCGCCTGCCGCATGCGCTCCACCCGGAGCTCTCGGCGCACGGCGAACGTAGCGTCCTCGATGCGGAGCTCCTCCGCCCGCGCGATGAGCCGCCGCCGCTCGGCCCGAAGCTGGGCCTGGAGGGCCATAGCGATGCGATCCCCGTCCGCCGCCGGAGCGTCAGCGCTCAGCCGACGTTCGACGTCCGCGCGCTCGGTCGCGACCCTCGCAATGTCATCGGCAATCCGCGTCCGCCGATCCGCCCCCTCAAGCGAAAGAGGCTCGAGGGCCTCCACCGCAAACTGAGCCTCATCGGCCTCCAGCTTGGCCGCGTTCTTGAGAGCCTCAAGCTCGGCCAGCGACTTCCCTTCCGTCGCGGGAGCCTCGGCGTCATCCTGGGCGTCAAGCGCCGCACGAATCTTGGCGAGCTCTTCGTCTGCG
>CALHGQ010000726.1 GCA_938030175.1 uncultured bacterium
GCTCGATCCGCCGTCCGAGGAACTTGTGCACGACCTCTTGCAGCCTCTTCGCGACGATCTCCGCTTCGGTCAAGCTGCCCACGCGGTTGACCACGAGGAAGGGTAGGGGGCGGTCGATGCCTTGCGCCTCACACTGGCGGACGAAGACCTTGATGAAGGCGTAGGCGTCCGTCATGGCCGTCACATCGGGCGTCGTGACGACGACCGTGGCGTCGCAGGCCACCGCGAAGGCCACTGTTTGGCGTGACAGACCGGCGGCGGAGTCCACGACGAGGTGGTCGTAGTGGGTTTCGAGGGCGCTGAGCCCCCGTCCGATCATCTCCAGCTCGAAGGACTTGAGACCAGCCAGTCGCGCGAGGCCCGAGCCCCCAGCGAGCAGGTCGACGCCGCTATCGCAGGTGGTCACGATCTCTTCCACGCCGAGCTCCCCGGCGATGACGTCGGCGAAGCTGTGCTTGGGATGGACGTTCTGGAGGATGTGTGCGTTGGCGCAGCCCAGGTCCCCATCCATGAGCAGCGTGCGGCCACGCCGGGCGAAGAGCGTGGCGAGGGAGGCGCTGATCGACGACTTGCCGGTGCCGCCCTTGCCGCTGGCGATGCACAGGGAACGGGCCACTTGGCGGTTCCGGGCAGGCTTCGGGTGGGCATTCCCGGCCGGGTTGCCTTCCGGCGCCGGAGCAGGCTTCCCCAGGGGCGCAGCCACGGGCGGCTTCTTACGTACCCAAGAACCCGAGACACCAGGACCGCTCGAGGCACTTCCGAGCGGAGACGAAGGGTCCCCATGGCTCTGAAGCTTCTGCGGGCGGACTTGGGCCTTTTGGCGACGGCTCAGTCCGAGGAGCTGCCGCGCTTGATCCCACCGTGTCATCGGTATGTGCTCGTCGAAGAGCCGGGTTTCGCTGGTCGAATAAGGGAAATGGATGCCTGGAAACCGATTGGCCCCAGGCGTGCCCTGTAGTCAGCGGTTCAGTGGGGGCCGATCTCCACCGCTTTCTCTCAGGAATTTCCCCTACCCAGCCAGGATTTCCACGGAGAAGATCCTAAGTCTTGGCCCCCAGCTGGGACTCGAACCGCTGGCGGTGGACAAAAGTAAGCGCAAGCGCGAGGGCGTCAGTCGCGTCCAAGGGCTCGGGAACGGTCCCTAGGCCCAGCTGCATCGCCACCATCTTGGCCACGCGCTCCTTGTCCGCAGATCCGACGCCAACGAGCGTTTTCTTGGCCTCGGAAGCCTGGTACTGGACCACTTGGGCCCCAAAACAGGCCGCCGCCGAGAGGGCTACGCCGCGACCCTCCCCCACGCGCAGCGCCGACTGCATGTTGATCGAGGTGTAGGCGTGCTCCACGACCACCGTGCTCGGGCGCAGCCGCTTCATCACCAGATCGAGCTCCCGCCGGATGTACCCGAGACGGGTCGGAACGTCGTCGGTTTTCGTTGCCCGCACCACCCCAGCGGCCAGGAGGGCCGGTCCATCCGATCGCATGACCACCGCTCCGTAGCCCACGACAAGGGTCCCAGGGTCGATGCCGAGGACAATCGGCCACTCGACGTCGTGGGGGACTTGGGGTAGGTCGCTCGCGGGCATGTCATGGGCCACGCTACCGAAGGTCAGCCAGAGGAATCGAGTATCGTCTCGCGAACCTATGGAACTCCGCGACTCATCTGAGGGCCCACCCCTCCGCGCCGCCGCCGTCCTGCTGGCTGCGGGCGCCTCACGGCGCATGCGCTCGGACGGCTCGAAGGCCCTCCTCACACTGGGCGGGCGAACGGTCGTCGAACGTTCCGCCGCGGCCCTCCTCGCCGCCCCCTGCGTCGATGAACTCGTGGTGGTCACGCGCCCAGGAGATCGCGCCGCTATCGAAAAGGCCCTCGCTCCCCACGCGAAGAAGATCGGAGCCTTTGTCGACGGCGGCGAAGAGCGAACCGACTCCGTCCGGGCGGGCGTGCGAGCCGCGTCGGATCGCGCGGACGTCATCCTCGTCCACGACGCCGCGCGCTGCTTCGTGGAACCGATCCACATCGAAGCCGTGGCCCGCGCGTCGTATGAACACGGCGCGGCGCTCCTCGCGACGCGCGTGCGCGACACGCTGAAGAACTCGCCGAACGGTTTCCAGTCCGAAGAGACCGTCGACCGCGACCGACTGTGGGCGGCGCAAACTCCCCAGGGCATGCGCACCGCGCGCTTCCTCGACGTGCTCGTGCGCGCCGAGCACGACCGCTTCCGCGCCACCGACGATGCGGCACTCCACGAGCACTACCACGGGCCCACCAAGCTGGTCGAAGGGAGCGCATGGAACATCAAGCTCACGAGCCCCGACGACCTTGAACTAGGCGAAGCCCTCGCCGCTCGCCTGGAGCCGTCATGAACATCCGCGTAGGCCTCGGCACCGACATCCACCGACTCGAAGAAGGGCGCCCCTGCATCCTTGGTGGCATTGAACTCCCCCACCCCAAGGGACCGCGCGGTCACTCCGACGGCGACGCAGTGCTGCACGCACTCACCGATGCGATCACAGGCGCCGCGGGCCTCGACGACATCGGCACGCTGTTCCCCGACGACGACCCCCAGTGGAAAGATGCGAACAGCCAAGAGCTGCTGCGGGAAGCCGTAGCGCTTGCGGCCGCCAAACGCTGGCACGTCGTCAACGTCGACGTCGTGATCAACACAGAGGGCCCGAAGATCAAACCCCACCGCCCCGCGATGCGCGCGAGCATCGCGAAGCTGCTCGGCATCGACGCGGACGCCGTGAACGTAAAGGGCAAGACCCTTGAGGGACTCACGGAGCTGAGCGAAGGCCGAGCAGTTTCCGTGCAGGCCGTCTGCCTGCTACAGCGCGCTCTCTAATCGGACTGGAGCGTTGCGTCAATAGGGACGCTCACATGGCGTCGACACCCTGGCAGGGCAGTCAGACCGTTCCCGCCGCGCCGTGGGTGACGCTGCGGATTTGCGACCTCTTAGCCCACGGGTCCCCCAGGAGGAACAGGGGCTGTCGCAACGAGGAGACACCGCCTGCACGC
>CALHGQ010000727.1 GCA_938030175.1 uncultured bacterium
TGGCGATTACTCGAAGCTGATCGTCAGGCCGCGGCTGAAGTTCGACGTCGCGCCAGCGCTCGTCACGTCGCGGTGCCAGAACTGGAAGCTCCAGTCCTCACCTGCGTTGACGGACACCGTGTTGTTCGGCATCGGGATCTCGTTGAGGTCGAGGCGAAGGGCCGCGCGGCCGTTCGGGTTCGTCGTCGTGATGTTCTGGACGAAGCGGCCGATCGTGCCACCGAGGAGCAGGTTGCCGGAGCTGCCTGCCGGGTTCGAGGTGAAGCCGGTCGTGCGGGACACGATGAAGAAGCCGGGCACGCCCACCGGGAGGTTGGAGGCGGTGAGGATGGCGTTGTTGTCCGAGAGGCGGATGGAGCCGGCGGCTTCCATGCGGCTCGGCTGGCCCGTGCTGTTCGCGTTGGCGGTGCCGAACTCTTCGCCGAAGCGGACGGGGGACTGCGGGGTGTTCGCGTTCAGAGCGCCGGGAGCGCCGGGGCGGTACAGGTGGACGCTGTCGATCTTGAAGCCGAACGAGCGACCCGAGAACTCAACGCGGTGCTGGCCGGGGCTGAGGCTGTAGTTGGCCTGGGGCTGGTTGCCGTGGGAGATGTCAAAGCGCGACTCCCAGGTCCAAGCGCCGACGCTGCCGTTCTGGTTCGAGAAGGTCTTGACCCAGGGGCCGCCGTCCATGCGGATCCAGACGTCGTTCTCCTCAGTGGGGTCAGGGTTCTCGTGGCGGTTCCGCATGTTGAGGAGCCACTGGCCGCCGTCCTGGATCTCGAAGTCGAATCCGAAGACGCCTTGACCCGGCGAGTTGAAGAGGTTCGGGCCTCTCCACTCGATGTAGCTTTCGCCCGTGAACCCAGGGGTCGAGGTCGAGTTGTTCCAGTCGCCCGGAGCATTCGACTCCTCCATCTGGATCACGATCAAGTCACTCTGAGCAAGGTAGACCTGAGCGGATGCCGGTACGGCGAGGGCGGCGGCGGTGAGGAGGCTTGGGATGAGTGTGCGGAACATAGGGGTTCTTGCGTTTTGGCCGGGCGCGAACCGGCGTTCGAGAAGCTCCACCCGGCGGGCGCGAGCCGTCGGAGGGCGTCCGGGGAGGCCCCTGCTTTTGGCAGGGTTCGCCCCAGTCGCTGGAATGGTGCAAGAACCTGAACTCGCTGACAGCCTTGCCCACGGGTCCTTTTGGCGCGACGTTATGAGCGGGCGCTCAAGTGGCTTGTTTGCATGGAGATATGCCTTCATGAAGGCTTCTACATGTGGTCCATCCGTCTCGGATCAAGACGCTCTCAAGGGGCCCTCTAGCGCAGGGTGACCTGCACCGAGTTCGACGTGTTCGTCGTCGTGCCCTCGAAGCTGTCGCGGAACCAGAGCTGGAAGAACCAGGTCTGGCCAGGCAGCACGAGGACGCCGCTGCCCGCGGGCTGTCCGTTGTCGGGGCTCAGACGCACCCACGTGGGGGCTGTGCCGTCCAACCGCGACGGGGCTTGGAGGTCGATGAGGCGCAGGATCGGCGAGCCCAGGCACAGCGGGCCGCGCATCGACGGCACCGTTTCGAAGCCCTCGGCCATCGAAGCCAAGAGCAGCGTCGGCACCTCCGGCGGGAGGCTGGCGCCCAAGAGCACCAAGCGGTTGGTCTCGACGCTCAGGCTGCCGCGTGCGAACAGTGGAGCCACCTGGCCCGTGGAGTTCGTCTCGCTCACGCAGGCCGTGACGCCCGCGTTCGCGATGCAGTCGACCGGGCAGTACCGCGGGTCGAAGGTGAACGCGCCGAGGTCCATCCGGCTCCCGTCGGGGTCGAGCCCCTCGGAGCCCTTCACGGCGTCGATCGCGGGGGAGCCAGGCAGAAGGTGCAGGTCCATGTCGGACCAGAACAGCGGCGGGCCCATAAACGGCATGCTGATCGTCGCGCCGTTCGGCGTGCCGACCATCGATTCCCTTGCGACGACGGTTGCGTCCAGGTCGCTCGGGGCGTTGCCCCACGCGATCGTCCGGACGAGCTGAGCCCCGTCCGCTGCGGCCCCGCCCATGATCCCTGCGGCGTTGCCCGTGAGCGAGCAGTGCTCCAGGATCGCGCGACCCTGGACCGCGCCACCGGAACCCGTCGGGAGCGCCGCGTTGCTGATGAACACCGACCGCTCGATCGTGGCGAACGAGTCGCCCGAGTAGAACGCGCCGCCGCCGTTCGCCGCGGCGTTGCCCTCGAAGCGGCAATCGGAGATGAGCGTATTCGCGGACTGCGACGTGGCGACCGCGCCGCCTTGGCCTGCGGTGTTGCGGAAGAAGCGGCTCTCGTTGATGGTCAAGCGCCCGGCCTGCACCGCGATCGCGCCGCCCTCCCTTGTTCCGTCGACGAGGTTGCCCTCGAACAGCGAGCCCTCGACGAGCACGTCCGCGTTCGAGGCAAAGATCCCCGCGCCCGGCGCCTGGATGGCGCGGGCCAGCCGGACGGTGGACTCGGTCATGTGCAGCGTTCCCCCAGAAGCGCTGATCGAAGCGCCCGCGAGGCCCGTGCTCTTGCCGAACGAACAGCGGCTCACCGTGACGTTGCCCGAGCGCGACCACAGGTGCGCGCCAAAGAAGCGCGTCGCGTTGCGCTCGAACGTGCTGCGCTGCAGGAGCAGCGTCGATTGATCGGCGATCAGCGCGCCTCCGCCCCGCGGAATGTCCGGCGAGACGAGGTAGAGGTCCATGAACAGCGAATCCGAGACCACGGCGTCGGAGTTCGCGAGGTAAATGGCCTCGCCGCGCGCCTCCGTGCCCGGCCCGGTGAAGATGCAGCCCTCCACGAAGAGGGTCGAGTCGAGGGTATGGATGGCGCCGCCGCGCTCCGCACGGTTGCCGTCAAACACGCAGTTGCGCACCGTCAGCGTCGAGCCTCCACAGACCTCAATGGCGCCGCCGACGACGTCCGTGAAGCCGCTGCACTCGAGGGACCCTGTGCCGCCGGTGATGCGGAAACCCTCGATCAGCACGCTGATCTCGCCGGAAGCGACGCGGGCCGCGGGGTGCGGCTCCATGGGGCTTTGCTGGGGGCGCGCCACAATCGTGGTGACCTCCGGACCGCCGCTGGAGCGCACGTCTAGGCTCTTGCCAAAGAAGTCGATCTCCTCGTCGTCGTAGGTGCCGGGGACCACGATGAGGGAGTCGCCGCTCGCCACGAAGGAACGACTGACGGCGTACGAGATGTTCGTGAAGGGATCCGCCCTCGTGCCCGTGCCCAGGCCGCTACCCGACGCGTCGACCCACCAGGTGGTCGAGTCGCCCAAGAGGTTCTCGTGCGCATCCGCCCATGGGCTTAATCCCACGAGGGTGGCAAGCCCCGCTAGGGCTGCGATCCACGGCGCCTTCAGATCCATGGTGGGTATATAGCAACCTCGGCATGAATGAACCTTCCTTGCGCGGGGCACATCACCAACTATGAAGGCGCCCGTCTCACGCTGAGACGGGCGCCTTCCATGGGCCGAATCCGGCCCCGCGCCGGCCCCTCCCGTAGGCGGGACAGGGACGCGGGAGGTTAAACCGCGGCGGTCTTCTTCTTATCGCGCTTGCGGGCGTTCTCGTCGAGGAGACGCTTGCGGAGGCGGAGGTTCTTCGGCGTCACCTCGAGGAGCTCGTCGTCCTCGACGTACTCGAGGGACTCCTCCAGCGACATGATCTTGGCCGGGGTGATCTTCGCGTTGTCGTCGCGGCCGGAAGCACGCATGTTCGTGAGCTTCTTGGCGCGGCAAACGTTCAGCTCCAGGTCGCCGTCGCGGTTGTTCTCGCCGACGATCATGCCGCAGTACACCGAGGTGCCGACGGGCGTAAAGAAGGTGCCGCGGTCCTGGAGGCCGTCCAGCGCGTAGGCAACGACGTCGCCACCGCGGTCGGAAACGAGCACGCCGTTCGTGCGGCGCGGGATCGTCCCGCCGTCCTTCTCCCAGGACTCGAACACGTGGCTGAGCACGGCCTCGCCCTGGCTGAGCGTGAGGAGCGCCGTCCGGGCGCCGATGAGCCCGCGTGCGGGGATCTTGAACTCGAGGCGAGTGAGGGCGCCCGACGCATCCATGTGGATCATCTCACCGCGGCGACGGCCGAGGTACTCGATGATGCGGCCCGCGTGGTCGGAGGGCACTTCGATGCTGGCGCGCTCGTACGGCTCGCAGCGCACGCCGTCGAGTTCCTTGAGAATGACGTGAGGCTTGCCCACGGCGAACTCAAAGCCCTCGCGACGCATGTTCTCGATCAGCACGGAGAGGTGCATGACCCCTCGGCCTTTCACCTCGAACGCGTCGGCGGAGTCGGTGGAAGCCAGCTGGAGCGCCACGTCCCGCGTCGCCTCTTTCTCGAGGCGGGCGAGGATCTGGCGACTCGTGACGAAGTCGCCCTCGGTGCCGGCGAACGGCGAGTTGTTGACGTAGAACACCATCGAGATGGTGGGCTCGTCCATGGCGATCGCGGGCAGCGGCTCGACGTGCTCCGGGTGGCACAGCGTGTCGCCAATGCCCAGCTCGTCGATGCCGGTCACGATGGCGATGTCGCCGCAAACCACTTCGTCCGTGGGCACGCGGTTGAGGCCTTCGTAGCGGAAGAGCTTCTTCGGGGCGACGGAGAGCGGCTTCTCGCGGTCGGGGTGAGCGAGGGCGTAGCGCTTGCCCACCTGCAGCGTGCCGCGCTCGACGCGACCCACGGCGATGCGGCCGAGGAAGTCGTCGTGGTCGAGGGTCGTCGCCTGGAAGCGAACCGGCGCCGCCGGGTCGGTTTCCATCGCGGGCACTTCGTTCAGGATCAGATCGAAGAGCGGCTTGAGGTCGCCTTCGGTGGCGTCCGCCTCAAGGCTGGCCCAGCCATCGCGTCCAGAGCCGTAGGCCACGGGGAACTCAAGCTGCTCGTCGCTCGCACCGAGCTCGACGAAGAGGTCGAACACCTCGTTCAGCACTTCCTCGGGACGCGCGTCCGGACGGTCGATCTTGTTGACCATCACGAGCGCCTTCAGGTTGTGCTCGAACGCCTTGCGCAGCACGAAGCGCGTCTGGGGCATCGGGCCCTCGAACGCGTCGACGAGAAGCAGCACGGCGTCCGCCATGTTCAGCGTCCGCTCGACCTGGCCGCCGAAGTCGGCGTGTCCGGGCGTGTCCACGATGTTGATGCGCGTGCCCTCGTACTGGATCGAGGTGTTCTTCGCGAGGATCGTGATCCCGCGCTCGCGCTCTTGGGGGTTGGAATCGAGCGCGCGCTCAGCCACATGCTGGTTCTCGCGAAACGTGCCCGCGAACTGGAACAGGGCGTCAACGAGGGTGGTCTTGCCATGGTCGACGTGGGCGACGATGGCGATGTTCAGAATGGTAGGAGCGGCGGACATGACGGCAGCGATGGGGGCGCCCGATAGGGGCCCAAGAAGAGATGGGATGTGGCCGAAAGAGGCCGCTCCCCAGGGAGCTCCCAAGTGTCATCGCCGATGTTTGGCGCGTCCTGAAGCCCTTTCGAAGCGGAAAAGGGTAATCGGGCACCCCCCAACCTGGAACAAACAGACTGGGGTCCTTTGGAAAAGTGGGCGAAGTCTCACTTCGCGGGGTCCGCGTCCCCCAGCCCGCCACCCAGCGCCCCGGCCGCCCAGCGTGGGCCTTCGGGGCGGCGCCACCCGGACTCATCTCTTCGAAGCGCGCTCCAACTCCTCGTCCAGGAGGGCGTGGAGGGCCTCGGCGTCGAGGGCGAAGCCGTGGCCTTGGTTCAGCTCTGCGGTGCGCCGCAGGGCCGCCCGGATCGTCATGGTGGCCTCGCGCTGGTTCGGGGTGACCATGTAGCGGCGCCGGGGTGTGTCCGAGGTCATCGCGTCGAGGAAGGCCTCGGCCACGGGCAGCGGGTCCATGTGCTCGTCCCGGCTCTGGTCCCGGTCGAGGAAGGAGGTGAGCTGGGCCTCGTAGCGCGAGCCCTTGGCCGAGTAGCCCTTCTTCTTCATCCGCTCGACCATGCTGGCGAAGATCCGCGACTTGAAGTTCCCGGGGTCCACGACGCTGACCTGAACGCCCAGGGGCTCCAGCTCCATGGCCAGCACGTCGGTGTAGGCCTCCACGGAGTGCTTCGACATCGTGTACGGACCGCCGAGGCCCCACGTCGCGACCCCGGAGATGGAGCCCGTGGTCGACACGCGGCCCTGGCTCTCGATCAGCAAGTCCGCGAACGCCTTCGTCACTCGGTAGGGGCCGTAGACGTTCACGTCCATCTGGAAATGCAGGTCCTCTTCAGTGACCTCCGTGAGCGGCGCCATGACCACGACGCCCGCGTTGTTGATCAGGCCGTGGAGACCGCGGCCGGCGGCGGTGATCTCCTTGACGGCCGCATCGATGTCCTCTTGGACGGTGACGTCGAGGCGGATCCCTTGGACGTGTTCGATCTCGCTGAGGGCCTTGATGTCGTCGTCCTTGCGCGCGCCCGCGTAGACGAAGAATCCGTTCTCCGCGAGGTGCAGCGCCGTGCGCCGGCCGAGGCCAGAGCTCGCGCCCGTCACGAGGATGGCGCGCCGCGGAGCGTCTTGGGCGGACTCCGCATCGTCTTGACCAAGGCCCGTGACGGCGGTGGAGGAGTACGTTGCGCCAGCCAGGGCGGCGCCAACGAACACGAGACTGAGCGCGAGGGCGATGTGCTTCATGGGCCCAAGCTTAGCCCGTCGCCGCTCAGACCGCGGGGGCCATCACCTTCTGAATCCGATCCAGCAGGTACGTCTTAAGCATGCCCGTCCGAAGGCACTCAGCCTCCAGGTAGCTCTTCTTGTGGCGCTCGTAGAGGAGGCGCGGCATCACGTCGATGGTCGAGGGCACGCCGCTATCACCGCCTCCGTACAGGAGCCGAACCTCTTCCTTGCTGTTCAGTGCGTCCTGCAGCGGGCGCAGCCGCGGCTTCATGCGCGCGGGGCTCGGGATGTAGCCCTGGATCGTCACGGGCGTTCCGCACTGCGCGAGGAACTCCGAAGCCGAAGAGGTATCCGCGCGCAGCGCGCACTCCTCAAGCACCTGCCAACACCAAACGGCGTCGGCCAGCGCGCGGTGGTGGACGCCATCGTCGAGGTCGAGGTGCTGGCACAGCGTTTCGAGCTTGTGATCCGGCGACTCGGGGATGTGGCGGCGGCTTAGCTTGAGCGTGCACAGGAACGGCGACCTGGGAATCGCGACCTCCGAGCGTGCGTGCTCGAAGCCAAACACCCGTGCGTCGAAGCCGGCGTTGTGGGCGCACATCCAATCGTCTCCGACCCACTCGCTGAACTTCGCAAGCGCGGAGCCCGCCATGGGCGCGCGCCGGACGTCCTCGTTCGAGATCCCGTGGATCGCCGTCGCGTCTTCGTCGATCTCCACCGCAGGGGCCACCAGCGTTTCGAACTGGTCGATGACTTCGCCGTCTTGCACCCGCACCGCGCCGATCTCTAAGAGGTGCGGCGCGCCCGTAAGGGTCGCAGTTTCGGTGTCAACGATGACGATGGAACGATCGAGTGGCATGGAGACGGGGGCAGGGTCGCGTTCCCCGTGGGTCCAGGCGGAGCCAAACGAGGGGCGGGGAGCGTAGTCGGAAGGACCCCGATCCTCAATGTCTGCCACGGAACCATCCGGAAACGTTGGGAACGGTAGGTTTCGCGATGCGTTTCGGAACGAGTCTTGGTGCCAGGAAGCGCGATTTGTGCCGCGAGGCGGCTCATTTTGGGGGATGCGAATTCCTTATATCGGCCGATAATAGGGGGGCGGAAGGCCGCTCCAGTCCCCCTGATGGAACCACCTAGCTCACCTGAATCGAACGGTCCGCTGCTTCTCTTCGACGGAGAATGCGGCCTGTGCACGTCGTCGGTGCGGTTCATCCTCAAGCGCGAGCGCACCGAGAAGCTGCGCTTTGCATCGCTACAGGGCGAGACGGGACGCCGCTTGTTGCTGAAGAGCGGCAGGGACCCCGACGAGCTCTCAACCCTCGTCCTCGTGGACGAAGAGGGGCAGGTCGCACTGCGCAGCACCGCCGCCCTCAGGGTCGCCGCCGAGCACATGCGCTTCCCTTGGCGTCTCGCCGGCGTGTTCCGGATCGTGCCGCGCTTCCTGCGAGACGGCGTCTACCGCATGGTCGCCAAGCGTCGGATCCGCTGGTTCGGGACGGCGGACGCCTGCGAGCTGCCCGCCCCCGGGCAGGCCGAGCGCTTCTTGCTCTAGACCGGTTCCCCTAGCAGCCCGTTGATAAAGGCCGTGCCTAGCAGCAGCGCCCCTCGAAGCCCTGGCTTCGTTGCTCGAAGAAGCCCGGATAGCTCGCTATGACGGGCCTTCGAGCGCCTTGCCAGGATTCCGATGGCCACTACTGCTAGGCACGGCCTTTATCAACGGGCTGCTAAACGGCCTGCAGCTTGTCGAATCCCGGCAGGCTGCGGAGCACGTCGAGGTCGGTGTTGCGCGTGAGTTCGCCGCGCATGTAGTAGCCGCGGTCCCGCGCGCTCTTCAAAAGGTCGACGGCTTTTTCGAGCTCCTCCGCCTCGTCGATGATCGCGTAGACGCAGGCAGAGTGGAAGCAGGCGAAGCCGTCGCGCGGCGCGATCTCAAGGGCCGCTGAGACCTCCGTGCGCGCCTCGTCCGAGCGACCGAGCCGCGCGTACAGCATGGCGGTGTGCAGGCGTCCGTCGATGTCGTCGGGGACGCGCTTCAGATGCTTGCGCCCGGCGGCGATGCCGCTGTCGGCGGTGTCGAGGGCTTCCTCGTACCGATCGAGGCGCACGAGCACGTTGTACAGGTGGTCGTAGGTCGAGATGTGCGTCGGCTTCAGGCCGATGGCCTTTTGAAAGAGGCCCGTCGCGCTCTTGAAGTTGCCTTCGCGCTCGTAGATCGCGCCCAGCAGGCGGTGGGCGAACCACTCCTCTTGGTCGCACTGCATCGCCAAGCGGTACTCGCGCTGGGCGTCGTCGAGGTGACCCGAGAGGTGATTGGCGAAGCCGAGCGCGGTGTGGGCCACGGCGCAGTTGCTGTCGAGGGTGAGCGCCTTGTCCGCGTTCTCCCGCGCCTCTTCCAGGAAGGTCGGATCGCCGTCCCACAGGAGGTACTTGCGCACCATCGCCTCGCCGAGGACCGCGTAGGCCATCGAGCTGAAGCGGTCGAGCTCGGACGCTTGGCGCAGGAGGCTCGTGGCCGAAATCACGTGCTTGGAGCGGCCGCGGTGCAGGACTTCGCGGGCGCGCGTCACGAGGCGGCGAGCGTCGTCTGCTTTGCGACTCGAGCGAATCGGCGGCATTTGCGATGCCTGGTTGAGGCGCGCACGCAGGGCACGCAGGCCCGCGCGAACGAGGTCTTCCTGGAGCGCCCACTCGTCGTCTTCCTGCACCGAGCAGTTGTCCTTGTGGATCACCTCGCGCCCGTCGCGGTTCATGGTCGTGACGATCTCTAGCGTGCCACGGCCGTTTTCTACGCTGAGGGTGGCGTCGACAACGAAGTCGTACACCTGCTTTTTCTTGCGATCGAAGTCGATCTCGAGGCTCTTGTTCCTCGCGAGAGCAGCCGCGAGGTCCTTGCGCAGTCCGCCGGCCATCACGCTACACGACGACGGGTCAGAGCCGCCGCAGCTGAAGGGACTCAGCAAGAGACGTCCGCTGAGCGCGGCCTGGCGACGCTTGCCGGTGCCGGTGAGCTCACCCTCGACGCGGCGCAGGTCGTTCAGCGCCTCGGACGCGTCGACGTATCGGTCTTCGGGGGCGCCGCGCAGGCAGCGCATCAGGAACTCTTCCAGCGGGGGCGGGAACCCGGCCCGCACCTTCGATGGCCTCTTGCGCGGCGGGCCGTCGAGGATCGCCATGCAAACCTCGGGGAACGAGTCCCCGGGGTACGGCAGCTGGCCCGTCATGACGTGGTACATGACCGAGCCCAGCGAGAAGATGTCGCTACGCGGGTCGAGATCGTCGCCGCGCACCTGCTCGGGGCTCATGTACAGCACCGTGCCCACGAGCATGCCGTGCTGCGTGATGCTCGCTTCGTCCGCGGCGCGGGCGATCCCGAAGTCCAGGAGCTTCAGGTTGCCATCGTCCTTCAGGAGGATGTTGGCGGGCTTGAGGTCCCGGTGGATGAGGCCGCCCTTGTGGACGACTTCCAGGGCGGTGCACAGCTGGAGGGCGACGCGTAGGCACTCCTCGTACCCGAGCCGCTGCTCCTTGATGATCTTCTCGAGCGTCCGGCCTTCGAGGTACTCCATCGCGATATACGACGTGCCCTCGAAGCGGTCGTATTCGAAGATGGTCGCGATGTGCGGGTGCTCCAGCTTGGACGTGTGCTTGGCTTCGCGGTGGAAGCGCCTGTCCGCCTGGGGGTCGATCTCCGCGTGCTGGCGCAGGATCTTGAGTGCGACAGTTCGCCCCAGCTTCGTGTCGACCGCGCGGTAGACCTCGCTGAGAGGTCCCTCACCGAGTCTGTCGGTGTCGGGGTCGAATTCGAAATGGGCGAAGCGCATGGGGGATGAGGATAGTGTCGAAGGCGTTGCGCGCCTCCTACGAATGAAGTCGGTTCCCCCTCCAGAGTCACCGTCTTTTTTGGGCCTTTGCTGACGTTCCCCTTACATAAGGGGTGCCGGCCCTCTCTCTACAAAGTCGGATTTGGGCGGGCGCGGGGTGAACCCGAATAGTCCAAAGCGCTCAGCGTCGGGAATGGGGGGGACAGGGGACGTCAGATTGGACAGGATGAGGCCATGGCGCCTCGCAACGAGACTGATTCTGACGACCCAAAGGCCGCGGCTGCAAAGCCCCGCCGGACAAAAGCCTCGGCTCTTGCCGCCCTCGAACCTTTCGAGGCCTGGGACTTCGAGGCCCTCCGGCCGCCCCGCTCACGGTCCGCCGACTACAACGAGCAGCGTTTGGCGGCCCGCAGGCGCCTGGAGGCCATCGCAAAGCACACTGCGGCCCAGGTGAAGGGGGACGTGAAGCTCGACGTACGGACGTCGATCCACAATCCGTTCCCCCAGGTCAACGGCGGCCGCGTCGAGCGCCTCTGGGCCTATCTGACCCGTGACAAGGCCTCCAAGACCCGGCTCCGGAAGACCCTCGGGGCGGACCTCGCCAAGGACCTCGACCAGGCCTACAAGAACGGCTACCTGTGCGTGGCCCTGGAGGCGGACGCCATCGAAGTCAGCTTCCGCATTCACCAGGACGGGTGGTACGACGGTCGCAACCTCGTGAAGCGCGTCGCCGCCGACGGGTTTCAGCCGCTGCTTCAGATCCTGAACGAGCAGAAAAAATGGCCGCTCAAATTTCAAGGTGGGCAGATGATCTGGAATTCGATTTCGATGAAAAAGCCACCCTAACCGAACCAAAACCAACCATCGCAATTTTGACAAGCAATCAGCTGCTTCGCTTTTTGAATCACGGAGTCGAAGGTGATGCTTCCGCTCTTAAATTTGATGGAAATTCGCTGCTCGATTTGCCGGCTTTTCGCGCACCAAAAGT
>CALHGQ010000728.1 GCA_938030175.1 uncultured bacterium
AAATCGCCAAGGTGCACGGGTGGTTGGCGCTGCTGTTGCCGGCGGCCGCGGGCGGGTGGATGTTGAACACGTCGCTCTGGTTTGGCGGCCTTCTGATGTTTGTCGCGGCGTTGGCACTCGCGTTTCATTTCGCCCGCCGTCAGAAAGAGCAGGCGACGTCGATCTCCGTCACCAAGTCCCGGTCAGACGACTTTGTGCGGATCGACGAGGCTTGCAGGTTCCCTAGGGAGGCAAGCTGGAGGTCACCGGCTTCGATCGCTGAGGTGAGCGCGGCCTCTGCAGCTGCCGTTGGAAAACCAGGGTGCGGTGAAGCGTCGAGGCCCAGGGCCTTCACGGCGGCGGACGCGAGAGCGGCCGCCTTGGTGAGGTGAGCGCTCACTGGCTCTTGGCTGCCCTGGAGCCGTCAGACTCGCGCTTCCAGTCGACGAGCGCCGTACAAATCTCGTCCTGCATCGGCTTCCACGCCTTCGTGTTCAAACCGCTGACCCTTGGGTAGCTGACGAGAATAGAAAACACGATCGTCCGGTCCTCCAGGGTGGTCGCCACTCCCGAGAGAGAGCTGGCGCCGTTCACCCAACCGGTCTTCGCACGAATGCGCCCGGCCGCGGAGGTCTTTCCCATGCGCTTGCGCAAGCTGCCGCTCTCCGCCGAGACCGGGAGGGCGTCCAGGAAGGCGTCGGCCATCGGACCACCGGTCTGAAGGACGGCGGCCACCAAAGCGACGAGCTGCATCGCGTTGGTGCGGTTGGCCTTGGAAAGGCCCGAGCCGTCCACTTGCACCAGGCCATCGTCGGGAACGCCGATCAGCTCAAGCGCGCTCCGCACGGCCTTGGCGGCGGCCTCCCTGGTGCCTGCGCCCTCAGCGGTCTGACCGAGGGCGAGGAACAGTTGATCGGCCACTGAGTTGTGGGAGTCCTTGAGGATCGGCTCAAGGACCTCGATGATCGGGGTCCGAATCGTGTGCACGACCTTGCCCTTGGGCTCCCAGTTGCGGGTTCGGACGAAGCCGCCCTCGATCGCAATCTTGGCCGAAGCTAGCCAGCCGACGGTGGCGTGACCGAACAGCTCGACGGGGTCAGGAGCACTGAATTCAGAGACGAGCGGCGCCGAGGAACCCGGAATCGTGCCCTTCACCGTCACGCCATTCTTGTTGGCTCCGACGTTAACGGCATTGCGCTTGCCGATGGACACCGAGCCGCGACGCTTCAGGCCGTGGCTCTTGGGACGCAGGGTCACGTCGACCTTGCCGCGCTTCGGCATGGGCGTCACGGTAGCGCGGAAGGAACCAGCGTTGGCTGTGAAGCCGCCCGCGAGTGCGCAGTACATCTGCCAATGGTCGGAGGGCGAGGGCCAATCCGGGCCTGGACCAGGCGTCAGCCAGTTGCCTTCGTCGAGGATCAACGCACCGGCGACGCGCTCGATGCCCGCTGCCTTGAGCGATTTCGCGAGGGGCTCGAGCCAGCGGTCGAGGCTGCCATCGCCGTCGACCTGGTAGAGGGGGTCGCCGCCCGCGCGCACGACGAGATCGCCCTCAAGGACGCCGTCGCGAATCTCCCCCACCGCTTCGAAGGGCGTTCGGAACTCTCCCTGTGGGCCCATACCCGCGAGTGCGGCCGCGACCGTGAGGAGCTTGAGGTTGGACGCCGGAACCATGGGCATGCCGTCCATTCGCCTGATCAGCACCTCACCCGTAGCGAGGTCCACCGCCATCATCGAGACAGCGCAATTGCTGGACCCGGCTTTGCCCTTCGACTCCTTGGCTGCGCGAGCGATGCCGTTTGCGATGATGGTCTCGATGTCCGAAACCAGCTGGGGCGCGACCTCCGGCGACTCGTCGGAAGGTGGCTGGGGATCCGTGGCGCCCTGAGGGCTCCCTGGGCTGTCGCCTGAGCCACGATCCGACGCGGGAACGGCCAGGCCGAGGCCTGACGAATCCCCCCCAGCACGATCGGCACGGGCGGGGGGCGCCTCGCCTGCCGGGCCGTCGCCGTCTGATGGTGCGGCTCCGCCACAGCCTGGCACCCCCACAAAGAGGAGAACCGCCATGACGACGGCTCCCAAGGCGAGCGCGGGGACAAGGGGCGACGATCGGTGTCTACGGACGACGAGGGACATGGCGGTATTGTGTCAACGCGCGAGCTCAAACGCGACCAGTGTGCCGAGTCGCGCGATGGAAGCGACCTTCTCCGCGCTCACACCCGCCGCCACGTCCCGCCACGTGTGGTAGACGCCCTCCACATGGGGCCAAGCCTCGAACAGGAACAGCGCCGGGATCCCCGCCTCGTAGAACGAGTAATGGTCCGAGCGCAGAAAGAAACTCTTCGAGGTCACCTCCTGGAGCCGGTCAAGGCCGAAGCCGCCGCGCCCAACGACCCGATGAAACGGCTCGAACAGGCTCGGCGACTCCGTCAGGCCGAGCACCACTGCGGACCGCGGATCCCCCGCCCCCACCATGTCGAGGTTGATCATCAGGGGGCAGTCTGCCCCGCGGGACCCCAAGGATTCCACGTAGGCAGCTGAGCCGATTCGACCATCCTCTTCACCGGTGAAGGCGCAGAAGACAACAGAGGTCGCGCCGAGTCGCGACCGACCGTCCTCCGTGGCAAAGGCACGGGCCATCGACAGCATCGCCGCCACCCCGCTGGCGTTGTCGTCCGCCCCGCGGCCCACGCGGCCACGGGGCCCCACGCCGATGTGATCTAGGTGCGCGCCGACCACGATGAAGGCGCCTTCGTTCGGCCCCTCACTCTCAGGGCCAGGGAGCACCCCCACGACGTTTCGAAGCTCGACGTCAGCGAGCTTCGTCCAAGCCGACAGCTCGACCTTTTTGGTCGACTGCACCGTCCGCTCAAGGGGCGCCCCCGCGTCGAGGATCTCCTGCCGCAGCGCTTCGACGGAAACGCCAAGAAGGCGGCTCGCCGCGCTCACCGTCACCCGCAGTGTCGGCAGCCCACCGCGCACCCGATCCATCGTCGGCGGATTCCAATAGGCGCGGGTCCAGTGATAGCCGAGCGGCCCGTCCATCGCGCTCATGTCAACGACGAGGGCCCCCGCGGCCCCCTTGGAACTCAGCGCGTCCAGCTTGTTCCAAACGCACGCCTCCGCCGACACATCTGCCCCCAGGAACACGTCAGCGAACGGGTCTCCCTGGGGCTCGCCTGACAAGACCATGGCAATCTTGCCCTCGACGTCCACCCCGGCGAAGTCGTCGTAGCGGTAGCGATCCGAGTCGATCCCGAAACCGGCGAACACCACCTCGGCGTACGCCTCTCCCGCGAAGATCGGATCCTCCCTGCACGAGCGCGTCAGAGGAACGAAGTCCGTGTGCAGATCGAAGGGCGTCGCATCACCGTCCAGCTCCAGCACGCAGGCCGCCCTCTTCGGCGCCTCGTAGGGCACGCGCCCAAAGAAGGCAGCCTTGGAGCGGAAGGGCGCGAAGTAGCCACGGAGCGATGGGTCCCCCAGGGGACGATCCAACGGGGTCTCCCCCGTCGCCGTCGCTGCGGGCACCAGCCCAAGCCGTCGAAACTCCGCGGCCACCCGCTCTTGGGCCAGATCCAGGCCGCGGCTTGGCGTGTCTCGGCCCCCGAGCTCCTCCTTCGAGAGCTCCGCCACCCAGCGCTCCACGTACGCCTCGTCGATCGCGTCAAGCGCCGCGACGCCGGCCGCCTCAGCGTCGCCCATCCCAGGCACGTTGACCGTCAACACGCGGTCGCGGCCCACCCCGCCCAGGATCCGAAGAAGGGTCACCCCGCTGATCACCGCGCCCGCCACGACGAGCAACGCAAGGGGCATCCACGACCGCCAACCGCTCTTCGGCGTCACCTGCGGAGTCGGAGCCACGGGTCGATCCAAGCCCCGGTCATCCTCCCAACGCCTCACAGCTCTCTCGGCAACGCCTCCGACCGCCCCGCACCAGCGTCGATCCGCTCCAGCGCCTTCCCAAGCGCCAAGAACCGAAACCCCGCCCGCCAGGCCTCCAGGTCGATCGCCTCGTCCGCTTCTACGTACGGCTCGATCACGATGTCCGGCACGATACCCCGCCCCTGGAACGAAGGCAGGGGCGGCTCCATCCCGCCGCTCAGGCCGATGCGCAGCACCGAGCCGTCTGGCGCGCGGAACTCTGCGGTCGAGTACTCGGCGCCCGCCGTGCGCTCTCCAATCAGCGTCGCGCCCAGCACGCCACGGAGCGTTGCCGCCGTGATTTCGCCTGCGCTCGCCGTCGTTTGGTCGACCAGCACCATCACCTGTTTGGGACGCACCTGCTGAACGTCAGCTCGCGCCAAGAACTGTTTCGCCCGGGTCCGCGTTCGGAAAGGCCAAGTACCCTTGTCCACGACGGTCTCCACCGCGTGGGGCACCACCTTCGCTTCGGGATCGAGGAAGTAGCTGAGCAAGAGGCCCGTCTCGACCCACGAGCCGCCCGCGTTGCTCGCCACGTCTACGATCAGCGCGTCGGCACCACGCGCTCCGTCGTCGCGCCAGCCGTTGATGTTCAGGGCGGAGAACGCAGCCTGGAGCGTTGCGTCGAGTCGGGGCTTGACGGCGCCGTCAGGGCCCGAGCCAGGCTCATCGGGAACAAGTCCCTGTCGAGCGTCACCGTCCTCGAAGGCCCGCGGCTCAAAGCGCTCGATGCGCAGGTACGCTACGCGTTGACCCTCCGGTGTCTGGAGGTGCCAGGCTTCGATGCCAAAGGCCTCCGCGGCGGGATCAGTGAGCCTAAACTTTCTGCCGCGACGAAACGCGCTCGCGCGGTAGGCGCCGCGCCGCGTCATGTTGGCGGAGACGGGGGACCGGCTGCCGCGCACGTGGGCCGGGCCGCGGCCTGGACGACCTTCCTCCTCTTCCAGCATCACCGCGAGCTCCAAGGGACTCAGCCGCCTACGGACACCGGTCTTCTGGCCGTCCTTCTCGAAGACCCCCGCGTTGCGGATTAGTGCAATCGTCGCGGGCACGCCCCCGACGTCGACGCCAAACGTCACGGTAGAACACAAAGCGCCTCGCACGATGAGCTCGGCGTCGTGGGGAGTCTCCACTTCGACGCCATCAATGGTGCGAAGCCGCAGCCATTCCAGCGGTTCACGGGCCTCAGCCATACCGCCTCGGCCACCAAAAGCAGCGCTCGAACGCAAGAGCGCGGAAATCTCGAGGGGCTCAAGCTCCGAGAGGGTCTTTCCGCCGAACGGACGCTGCCATTCCTCCATAGCCGCTGCCAGCTCCGCAGGACGGCGCACCGATCTCCTCGGTAGGCCGACCCACACGCTGCCCCGGGACATCACGAACTGCGACCACTCGGGCTCGGCGACCGGCGCATGCCAGAACCGCGGTGAAACGCGCAGGACCGCATGGGGATCGTCGAGGTCCGCGAGCATCTCGCTGAGCACGCGGTAGAAGGCGGCCGGCGACTCCGCCTCCGCTGCGCGCTCGGCGTAGCGGCTGCGCAGCTGATCCGCCGTGACGCCAGCCGCCTGTAAGCCGCCGAACTGCGCCTCGATCGCACCTACGTACGCTCGGAACGTCGCCGAACGCAGACGCTCATCGAACACGTTCGGATCGATGCTCGCACAGGACGCCGCCCACAGGACGAGCCCCATGAGCCAACAGCGGCTCCCCATACCCCCTCCTCCGAGCCTCAACCGACCGCTAAGCCTGGCCCGCGTAGCCCTTGGGGTTCGCCGAGTGGAAGGCCCACGCGTCGCGGATGACGTCGCGCACGTCGCCCTTAGCAGGAATCCAGCCCAGCACGTCCTTGGCCTTCGATCCGCCAGCCACGAGAGTCGCTGGATCACCCGGACGACGCGGCGCGTGCTCAGCTGGGATGGGGTGACCGGTGATCTCCCGGGCCGCCTCGATGATTTCCATCACGGTGAAGCCGTTGCCGGTCCCGAGGTGGCACTGCAGGTTGCCTTTGCCGTCCTGGACGTGGCGCAGTGCCCGGAGGTGAGCGTCCCCTAGGTCGTCCACGTGGATGTAGTCGCGGATGCACGTGCCGTCGCGGGTGTCGTAGTCGCTGCCGAAGACCATGATCTTGTCTCGCTGGCCGAGTGCCACCTGGAGCACGAGCGGGATCAGGTGCGTCTCGGGGTGGTGATCCTCACCAATGCCGCCTTCGGCCCGAGCGCCGGCCGCGTTGAAGTAGCGGAGCGCCGCGTAGCGCATCCCGTACGCGTGGGAGTAGTCGGCCATCATGTGCTCCATGTGAAGCTTGGTACGGCCGTAAGGGTTGATCGGATCCTGCTTGTGGTTGTCCGGGATCGGCACTTCGTCCGGCTCGCCGTAGGTCGCGCAGGTGGACGAGAACACCAGGTCGTTGACCCCAGCCGCGCGCATCTCCTCGAGCAGGTTCCAGGTGTAGTGCACGTTCTCGCGGTAGTACGTCGCGGGGTCCGTGACCGATTCGCCCACGTAGCACTTGGCGGCGAAGTGGATGACGGCCTTGGGCTTGTGCTCCTTCAGCGCCGCGGCGATCTGCGCCCGATCGCTGAGTTCGCCCACGACGAGGGGGGCGTCCACGGACTCTGCGTGCCCCGTCGAGAGGTTGTCGTAAACCACAACGGGCACGCCGCGCTTCTGGAGCAACGCGGTGCAGTGGCTTCCGATGTAGCCGGCTCCTCCAACTACGAGAACGGGACCGTCAGGGGCCTGGGAGTTAGGGGACGTCGTCATGGGTGAATCGAGCTCGGGAAAGGGGTGATCAAGAAAGGGGCGGCGCAGATTCCGTCGGTCGCTGGACGGCTCCGGCTTGAGTCAGGTGATGCCAGAACCGGGGCCAGGATTTCGCAACGGAGTCGGAGCCGACGACCCAGACATCGCTAACGAACAGCGAGATCAGCGCGAAGGCGAACGCCATGCGGTGGTCGCCGTGGGCGTCGAGCACCACGGGGCCCGCCATGGGACTCGCGGGGGAGTCTGTCCCCCGAATAGTGAGAGAGGCGTCGTCGTGATCGACGGTCAGGCCGATCTTTTGGAGACCCGCCGCAAGAACTTCGATACGCGAACTCTCCTTGCCGGGAAGGGTTTCTAAACCGGTGAGCCTCGTATCGCCGAGTCCGCGCAGAGCCGCAAACGCGCCAACGGCCGCGAGCACGGGAGCCACGTCCGGCGTCGCACTGCAGTCCAGCGTCGCTCCACGGGTGGGCTCGCCGCGGACGGCCAAGCGGCGATGGTGGGAGCCCGAAGTGTCGCAGCCGAACTCGGCCAACAGCTTCACGACCGCCGCGTCCGGTTGACGCGACTGCGTACCGAGACCCACGACCTCCACTTCCGCTCCGCCCGACAGCGCTCCCGCTGCGAGGGCCACGGCCGCACTGCTGGCGTCCGGCTCGACCGCGAAGGGCAGGTCCGGTGCGACGAGGGGGCCCTGGACGGTGAAGTTCTCCCCCGCGTTGGCCGGATCGTCGCTGCCGAAGGCATCGGCGCTGACGTAGGCCCCGAAGGAGCGCAGCACGTCGCAGGTGACGTCGACGTAGCCGCGGCTCGGAATCTTCCCGACCACCCGCAGGGTGCGGGCCTCGGGGTGCGCTGCGAGCGCCATGAGCAGGCCGCTGACTTCTTGACTGGAGCTTGGTCTCTCCAGCACGACCACGTCCGGGGGCGTCGCGGCGGTCAGTAGCACCGGCCATGAGCCAGGCTGAGCGGCGGAGCTTGGCTCGACGCCCACCCCGGCGCTCCTGAGCGCGGCCATGAGCGCCGGACTCTGACGCTGAACGAGGCTGCCCGAAGGAATCACCTCGGCGCCGGAGCCCTCGGGCCGCGCCAGGGCCATGGCCGCCGTGAAGAGCCGCGCGGCGGTGCCAGATTCGCCGACCGGAAGGGTCGCCCATGGCCGCGAGCCCTCCCGGGGGCCCTTGGGTGGAGCGCCGATCAGCTGACCGAAGCCCCGTCGGCCCACCAGGGCCGTCTCCAGGAGATCGTCGGGGCGCCCTGGGCTCGGGAACGTCGCCCCCGCCGCCCGAGCCGAGCGGATCGCGTAGAGCACGTCCTCCGAGGACGGCAGGCCCTCGATATGCGTGGTGCCCCGGGTGAGGAGCGCGGCGACGACGGCTCGCTGGGCGAAGGACTTCGACCGAGGCACCTCAATGGGCCCGGCCACCTTGGACTCTGGCGAGAAGGAGGCCATGCGCCGCCCTTGGCTTCCTGGGGAGTCCGACATCGCGGCCTATCGTAGCACGGCCCGCCGCCGGAACGTATCTTCCTGGACCTTCCGAGGGCGTCGCGCCCCCTCGACCGCCCCGCTCCCTTGAGCCCCGCTCCGCCGGGTCCCCCCCATGACTGACGTCTACCTTGGCCGCGATGACCGGCCCCGCCAGCTCGAGCAAATCGCTTCCGGGAAAGTGCGTGACATCTACTCCTTGGGCGCGGACCACCTCTTGTTCGTCACATCGGACCGCGTTTCCGCGTTCGATGTCGTGATGGACCAGGGCATGCCCCACAAGGGCCGGGTGCTCACCCAGATCGCCGCCCACTGGTTTGATCGGACACGGGACATCGCCAAGAATCATCTCGTCAGCACCTCGATCGACGAGGTCGACGACCTGGACAACGAGTGGCGCGACCGGCTACGGGGGCGAGTCATGATCGTCCATCGATGCGAACCCGACCCCATCGAGTGGGTCGTCCGCGGGCACATTGCCGGCTCGGGGTGGAAGGAGTACCAAAAGACCCAGACGATCTGCGGCATCCCCCTCCCCGCCGGGCTGAGCCAGGCCGAGGTCTTGCCTGAGCCCATCGTGACGCCCACCACCAAGCACGAGGATCACGATCGGCCCCTGACGCCGGAAGAGGCACGGGACCTCGTGGGCGAGACGCGGTGGGAAGAGGGCAAGGCGCTTTGCCTGGCGCTCTTCCAGCGCGGCACGGAGGAGCTCAAAGCCCACGGGCTCCGGCTCGCGGACACGAAGTTCGAGCTGGGCGTGCGCGACGGCAAAACGCTGCTCATCGACGAAGCACTGACCCCTGACTCATCTCGGATGTGGACGGAGGCTGACTACCGCACCGGCATCAGCCCCCCGAGCTACGACAAGCAGATTCTGCGCGACTGGCTGGAGACCCTTGACTGGAACAAGGAGTACCCCGCTCCAACCCTCGACCCAGCGGTGGTCGAGCGCGTGGCGGAGCGGTACCTGGAAGTCTGCCAGATGATCACTGGCTCGCGCCCGGACGCCTAGCCGCTGACGGCTCGATCAGCGGACTCAGTCACCGGGCTGCCAGGGGATCAGTCCCACGGCATCGCGTAGGGCTCGGGCTCGATGTTGGTGATGAGCGTCGAACGACCAAATTCGATGTCGGCGCCCACTTCTGACACGACTTCGCGCATGCGCTCCATGCCGATGAGGTCGGAGAGGAGCCCGATGCTGCGCGCCTTGGCCATGAGGCGACGGGACTGGAGCTCGGCCACGCGCTGCTGCGTGATGTCTTGCTTGGCCGCGTGGTTGCACAGGGCGACGATGGCCACAAGGTGCTCCATCATCTTGCCGAGCCGCTGAAGCGGGATCTGGGCGCGGGTCAGCTCCAGCTGGAACCACAGGTTGAGGCCAAGGTTCTGCCAGCGGATGAAGCGGAGCTTGCGCTCCGCCCAGCGGGCCGGGCCGCGCAGGCGCTTCGGCAGCTTCTTGTAGCGCGGGATGAACGCGGTGGGCACAAGGCGCAGCGGCAGGCGCACCACCTCGGTGATCGCGTTGATCACGATCCAACCAACCAGCGACCAGAACGATCCGTTCGTCAGGAGCCTACCGGTCGCCTGAAGAACACGGCGCGTGTGCTTGATCCCGGTCAGCGGCGTGATCCGGAGGATCATGTCGTTGACGGGGACCTTGTTCCCGTCCTCGTCCACGTTGATGGACTGGATGACCCCCAGCATGCCCGCCATATAGCGCTCAGTGAACTTGCCGGTGACGTCCTTCACCATGCCCATC